>CAKPUX010000017.1 GCA_934193095.1 uncultured Dialister sp.
TTCTTGGCTCCCCATCGGGGGAGCTGCCCGAAGGGCTTGTGCAAGCGAACTGGATTTTTAGGAGTGAAGCGACGCGAAAATCCAGTGAGACGCCATTTCGAACGAAGTGAGATGAGGGGGCTACGTAGCGGTATTGCATGAAAGTGTTGGAATATCGATAGCATCGGACTATTCAACATAGCACGCTATACCGCTAGCATGCCCCTATTGCCTTCGGCACTTCCCCCGAAGGGGGAAGCAAGACGTTACGTAGTTAACGATTTCCTTAACTTAATAGCATTACCGCCCTGCCGGCGGCCTCTTCCCAAGGGGAAGGGGGCTTTTGTGTGGCGATCCGAAATCAACTATGATTTACCTTGCGTCTTTTGGCCAAAATGGGTACAATAAAACCATCTAACTGATGCTGGCTGGAAGGATTGGCGGACTCCGATGCGGGGTCCGCTTTTTGATTTGGCAGCGGCTGAGAGTGGAGATGCCGGTCATTTCATACCATGCCCCTTCCCATGGAAGGGGCATGCTCGAAGGGCAGGGGGTTGGCCGAAGACGAAAGAGAGCGAAGCCAACCTCCGGCGCTACGCGCCACCTCCTTCCAGAGGAAGGAGGGAGAAGTGGTAAAAAACCATCTACCCCCTTCCCGTGGAAGGGGGATGCCCGAAGGGCAGGGGGTTGGCCGAAGGAAAATGAGAGCGAAGCCAACCTCCATCGCTGCGCCACCTCCTTCCCGTGGAAGGGGTTGGCAGACGAATGAGAGCAGGGCTTTCTGGCATTGTCATTCTTTATTCGGTGCGGTGCTTTATTTCTATGCGCCGCACCATGCCCATTGCATCTTCAGCGCCTGCTCACTGATCCCTGTTTTCCAAAGGAGCCCACCATGAACAACATGCTTTATCTCACGATTTTTCTTGGCGTCATGACGGCAATGGCGCCGCTCTCGACGGATATGTACCTGCCTTCGCTGCCGGAGATCGCTTCTGATTTTCATATTTCCACTTCGATGACGCAGTCTACGCTCACGATGACGATGGTGGGGATGGCGGTCGGGCAGGTCCTGGGCGGGCCTGTCTCGGACCGGCTGGGACGCAAGGTACCGCTCCTTATCGGCATGATGGGCTTCACGATGGCATCTTTGGGCTGTGCGTGGACGGAGGAGATCCATCTCTTCCTGGCCTTCCGCTTTTTGCAGGGGCTCTCCGGCGCTTTCGGCATCGTGATCGCCCGTGCGGTGGCGCGTGATGTGGTGGAAGGGCCTGCGCTGATGCAGTTCATGGCGCTCCTCATGATGGTGAATGGCCTCGCTCCGATCGCGGCGCCTGTCGCAGGGGCGCAGGTTCTGCGTTTCACGGACTGGCATGGGATCTTCATTTTCCTTGTCGGGATCGGGCTGGTGCAGATGGGCTTGACGATGCATTTCAAGGAAACGCTGAAGAAGGGGGAGCGTGTGCGAAGCTTCACGGAGGGCTTTGCTGCCTTTGCCGTGCTGGTGAGAAATCGCTATTTCTTCGGCCAGTGTCTTCTGCAGTGTTTCTATTTCGGCGCGTTCTTTTCCTACATCGCGGGATCCGTCTTTCTTTTTCAGAATATCTATGGCGTCTCGCCGCAGACGTACAGCTATATCTTCGGCGGCATCGGTCTCGGTCTCATGCTGATGGGCGTGCTTCCGGCGAAGATGGCAGGGGTGGGTGGTCGAGGAGATCACCTTTCTCAAGGTATCGCTCGTGGTGCCTTTCGTGATGTCGGTCTTTTTCCTTGCGGGCATTGTACTTGGTGCGCCAATCGGCTACACGTTCCTTGTGCTTTTCTTGACCGTCATCCCGCTCTCACTCATGGGGGCGTCGTCGACTTCGCTCTCGCTGTCCCGTTGCGGAAAGAATGCGGGGAGCGCGTCGGCGCTTTTGGGCTTTTTCAATATGATCCTGGGCGGCGCGCTGATGCCGCTCACAGGGATAGCGGGCGACCACTCCGCACTCCCGATGGGGATCATCATGGTTCTCTGCTATGCTCTCTCGCTCGTCGTTTTCCGTCTGATGATCTGGCCGGCGCATAAGAAGTGAGAAGTGTGAAGTGGTGGTGCGGCGCGTCCTATTTGGATGCGCCGCTTTTTGGTGGGGTGACTGGGGAGCGCGGAGTGGCGCTCGGGTGCTTTCGTTAGCAGCACAAATGCGCCCCTCTTTCTCCCTCCTTCCTTTGGAAGGAGGTGCCCCGAAGGGGCGGAGGTTGGGCGCGTGAAACGGTACTCCCACATTCGGGGAAACCAACCCCGCCTCGCTTCGCTCGGCTGCCCCTTCCAGAGGAAGGGGCGCGAATGATTTTTAAGAAAACACTGATTAAATCTTTGTCATTCACGGTCAGGGACTCACGCTCCCCCCCACATGTGCCGCGCACCTCTCCGCTTTCCTCATCTGTCTTTCATACCGCGGGTGCCCTATCCGCCCCTGCGGGGCACCTTCCCCTAGAGGGGAAGGCTGCGATACGAGGATACCCTCTTCTAAAAAGGCGGCGAAGCCGCCACCTGAACCCTGAACCCCGAACCAGACAACCTCCTCCCCTCTTTTTCCATTGTATTCTATGCTTTATTGTGCTAAAATGGGATTAGAAATTATACAATGTATGAATATGCGTGTTATAATATAAGACGTATACAGTTGGGAGGTCGTTTCATGAAACCGGTCATTCATATCGGCATCGATGTGGGATCCACAACGGTCAAAGTGGCGGCTTTGTCGCCTTACATGAAACTTTTATTTGGCAGGTATGAGCGGCATATGTCGGATATCCGTCATATGGCGATGGTACTTTTGCATGAGCTCAAGGAGAAGTTCTCGGGCTATCGCATCACGGCTTCGATCTCCGGCTCGGGCGGTATGGGACTTGCGAAGGTGATGGGGCTTCCTTTCTGTCAGGAGATCTTGGCGGAGACGAAGGCGGTGCAGACGTTCCACCCGGAGACGGATGTCATCATCGAGCTCGGGGGCGAGGATGAGAAGATCACGTATCTTCAAAATGGCGTGGACCAGCGCATGAATGGCGCGTGCGCCGGTGGGACGGGGGCCTTCATCGACCGCATGGCGTCTCTCCTCTCGGTGGATGCAGCCGGGATGGGAAGGCTCGCGGAGAAGGCGGAGCGGATCTATCCGATCGCATCTCGCTGCGGGGTCTTTGCGAAGACGGATATTCAGGCGCTTTTGAATGAAGGAACGTCGAATGAGGATATCGCGCTCTCCGTCTTTCAGTCGGTGGTGAACCAGACGATCTCGGGGCTGACTTGCGGCCGCCCGATCCATGGGAAGGTGGCGTTCTTAGGCGGTCCTTTGACATATCAGCCGATGCTTCGCAAGCGCTTTCAGGAGACGCTTCACATCGCAGATGAGGATATGATCGTCCCTCGCCACGGGGAGCTCTATGTGGCGATCGGGGCGGCGCTGTCGGCGATGCATGACAAGCCGATGGATCTGGACAGCTGGCTCTCACGCATGGAAGAAGAGAAGGATGTCCGCCTTGGCACATCGAAAACGCTTCCCCCGCTTTTTGAGGGAGAGGCGGACTACGAGGCATTCAAGGAGCGGCACAGTCATTTCCGTGTGCCGCGGGGCGATATTTCTGCGGCGAAGGGCTCTGTCTGGCTCGGCATCGATGCTGGCTCGACGACGATCAAGGCGGTACTGCTCGATCAAGAGGATCGCATCCTCTATGAGTACTATGGAGGAAATCAGGGGACGCCGCTGGCGGGTGCGCGCCGGATCCTGGAGGATCTGTATGCCAAGCTCCCGGAGGGCGTGACGATCGCCGGAGCGGGTGTGACAGGCTATGGCGAGGAGCTCATCAAGCGGGCGCTTGAGACGGATGTCGGGGAAGTGGAGACGATGGCGCACTATCGCGGTGCGAAGCATTTCCTCCCCGATGTCACGACGATCCTTGATATCGGCGGGCAGGATATGAAGTGCTGCCGCATCAAGGATGGTGCGGTGGATGATATCCTTCTCAATGAGGCCTGCTCGTCGGGCTGCGGGTCGTTCCTTGATACCTTTGCCCGGTCGCTGGGGATGGATATCGGGCATTTCGCCAAGATCGCTCTCTCAGCCAAGCATCCGGTGGATCTGGGCTCGCGCTGCACGGTCTTCATGAATTCCCGTGTGCGGGAGGCACAGAAGAATGGCGTCTCGGTCGCAGATATTTCTGCGGGTCTCTCCTACTCGGTCATCAAGAATGCGCTCTACAAGGTCATCCGCCTGAAGAAGGCGTCTGACCTGGGAGAGCGGGTCGTGGTGCAGGGCGGGACCTTCTATAATGATGCGGTGCTTCGCGCGCTGGAGCTGCTCCTCGGAAGAGAGGTCATCCGTCCGGATGTGGCGGGGCTGATGGGGGCGTATGGCATGGCGCTCATCACGCGGGATACCTGTCCGGCGGGGCATGTGTCCACGCTAGTGACACCGGAGAAATTGAAGGCGCTGTCGTATACGAATGAAATGAAGCGCTGCCCGGGCTGCGGCAATCACTGCATGATCACGCTGACGCGATTCAATGATGGCCGTGCCTTCGTCTCGGGGAATCGCTGTGAGCGCGGGGCTTCCCTCATGCTGACGGGCAAGAGCGCGCCGCATTCCGCACTGCCGAATATGTACCGCTGGAAGGAGGATGTCATCTGGCACCGCCGCCCGCTTTCGCCGAAGGAGGCGAAGCGCGGCACGGTCGGCATCCCGCGCGTGCTCAATATGTATGAGGATTTCCCCTTCTGGCACGCCTTCTTCGGACGCCTCGGCTACCGTGTCCTCACATCCTCGGAGCAGATCCGCGAGATCTCTACAGAAGCGATGGAGACGATCCCGTCGTATTCCGAGTGCTTCCCTGCGAAGCTCGCGCACACGCATGTGGCAGATCTTGCAAAGCACCATCCGGATCTCATCTGGTATCCCTGCATCGACAAGGGGCCGGATGAGGGCAGTACGAACAGCTACCACTGCCCGATGGTCGCATCGTATCCGGAAAATATCGAAGCGAATATGGATGAGATCCTCAGGAAGTACAAGGTGAAGCTGCTGCATCCCTTCCTGCCGCTGCATGCGCCGAAGCAGCTCTTGAAGCAGCTGAAAAAGGTCTTTGCGCCGATGGGCATCTCTTCGTCCGAGCTTGAGAGCGCGATCTATGCGGGTGAAGCGGCGGAGCGCGAGTACAAGGAAAGACTGCTCGCTGAGACGAAGCGGGTGCTGGCGGAGATCAGAAAGAAGCATGAGATCGGCATCGTACTCGCCGGACGTCCGTACCATGTGGATCCGGCGGTGAATCACTCGATCCCGGATCTCATCAACCAGCTCGGCATGGCGGTGCTTTCGGAAGACGGCATCGCGATGGTCGGCGGTGAATATCCAAATCTCCGCGTCATGAACCAGTGGACGTGGCACAGCCGCCTCTACCGTGCGGCAGACTATGTGACGCGCCATCCGCATCTGGAACTCGTCGAGCTGAATTCCTTCGGCTGCGGGCTGGATGCGGTCGTGACGGATCAGGTGCAGGAGATCATGCACCAGCGCGGCCGGCTCTATACCTGCCTCAAGATCGATCAGAGCCTGAACCTGGGCGCTGTACGCATCCGTCTGCGTTCGCTCAAGGCAGCCATCGAGGAGCGCGGCGAAGAGACGGGAAGCGCAAAGCCGATCGAGTATCCGAAGGCGGTCTTCACGGAAGCGATGAAGCGCGACAAGGACTATACCATCCTGGTGCCGGAAATGTCGCCCATTCATTTCCCCATCATCGAAGCCGCAGTCCAGCGGGAAGGCTACCACATCGAGATCATTCCGCCGATCCATGAGGATATCGACAAGGGGCTTTCCTGTGTGAATAACGACGCCTGCTATCCGGCGATCATCACCATCGGCTCTCTCATGCGTGCGCTCACGTCAGGAAAATATGATCTTTCCAAAACGGCAGTCATGCTGTCTCAGACGGGCGGCATGTGCCGTGCGTCGAACTATGTCGGATTCCTGCACAAGGCACTGGACGAGGCGGGGCTTTCGGATATCCCCGTGATTTCCCTCAATACCCATGGCTTCGAGCCCCAGCCGGGCTTCCATTTCTCCCTTTCGATGGGACGGCGCATGATCCAGGCCGTCATCTACGGCGATGCGCTGCAGCAGTGCCTCTACCGTACACGCCCTTATGAGAAGGAGCCCGGCAGCGCAGAGACTCTCTGCCGCAGCTGGCAGAAGCGCTGCATCGAAGCCATCCTTTCCGGCGAGTCCTACACATCGTATAAAAAGAATATCACAGGCATCATCCAGGACTTCGACCGCCTGCCGCTTTCCGATATGCCGCGCCGTCCGCGCATCGGCATCGTCGGGGAGATCTACGTCAAGTTCAGCCCCATCGCCAGCAATGACATCGTCCGTACCATCGAAGCGAATGGCGGCGAAGCCGAGGCGAGCGGTATGCTTGATTTCTTCCTCTATGGCTCGCTTGACAGCCGTTTCCAGCGGAAATATATGGATGGCACCATGAAGGAAGACCTGAAGGACACCTTCTCCCGCTACCTCTTCGAATGGTATCGGAAGCCGCTCGAAAAAGCAGTGAAGAAATCGCAGCGTTTCCATGAAATCACCAGCATCGAGAAGATGGCCAAGCGTGCCTCCCCGTACCTCTCGCTCGGCAACCGCGCGGGCGAAGGCTGGTTCTTGACCGCCGACATGATCGACCTTCTCTATCATGAATGCCGCGGCGTCGTCTGCCTGCAGCCTTTCGCCTGCCTGCCGAATCACATCACCGGCGAAGGCATGGTGCACAAGCTGCACGTCGCCTATCCGGAAGCTGTCTTCCTCGCCCTCGACTGTGATGCCAGCGCGAGCGAAGTGAATCAGGAAAATCGTCTGAAACTGATGATGAATGCTCTCACAGAAAAGACGAAAGCACCGAAAGAAATGTCTTTCATTCAGAAAACCATGAACCTTAGAAAGGGAACCACACTATGATGAGAAAATTGACCGGCAAAGGCGAGCGCGTCCGTGAAAAGATGATCGAGACCACGGTCCACATCCTGCAGCAGCAGGGCTTCAAAAAAGCCACCGTTCGCTCCATCGCCAAGGCGGCCGGCGTCAATATCGCCTCCGTGCGCTACTACTTCGGCTCCAAGGAAGAGCTCATCGGTGCGGCGCTCGAGTACATGATGGGTAATCTGGAAAATATCGTCTCCTACCTCGATGACAATCGCCTGACGGCGAGCGAAAGGCTGAAGAAATACATCATCGCCTACTTCCACCTTGCTCGCGAGCATCCTGCTCTCTTCCGCTCCATCTCGAATCCTTCGAGTGAGGATGCCAAGGACACCTACTTCATTTACCTCTCTCTTCTCCACAGCCAGTGCTGGGAGAAGGTCATTCGCAATGTGGCGGAGGTCACCGGCTATACCGATGAAAAAGACCTCGAGCTCAAAGCCATGCAGATCTTCGCAGCCGTCGAATTTCCTATCATTCTGGAAAGCAATAAGGGAAATTCCTTCATCCAGGGATACACCGACGATGCGACGCTTTCCCGCTATGTCGACCTTCTTCTCGATAATGTGGATGAGAAAAAGGAAAAGAATGAGTATCTGAAGGAGATCCTGCAGAAGAGTAAATAGGGACTGGTGACCAGTGGCAAGTGACTGGTGACTGGTGACTAGGGATTAGGGATTAGGGATTAGGGATTAGGGATAATCCCAGCTGGTGTGCAAATGAAAGAGCCATGAACAGTTTTGTTCATGGCTCTTTTTGAATGAGAAATGAGAAAGTGAGACGCCATTTCGAGCGCAGTGAGATGGGGCATGCCAGCGGTATAGCGTGTTATGTTGAATAGTCCGATGCTATCGATATTCCAACACTTTCAGGCAATACCGCTACGTAGCCCCCTCATCTCACTTTGTTTGAAATGGCGTCTCACTGGATTTTCGCGTCGCTTCACTCCTAAAAATCCAGTTCGCTTGCACAACCCCTTCGGGGAGCTCCCCCGATGGGGAGCCAAGAAAGTTCTGCCGCTTAACTTAATAGCATTGCCCAATGGGGAAGGCTGCGATACGAGGATGCTGCTTTTCTCGCATTGTCAGAACAAATACACGCATATGTGGAAAAAGAATAACGACGGACAAAGCCTTCCCCGCGTGGGGAAGGTGGCGAGCGGAGCGAGCCGGATAGGGTTCTAGCGGTATGAAAAAGAGTGGGGAAAGCGTCTCAAGCAGGCCATTTACGAGAGCACCCTATCCACCGCTAACGCGGTCCCCCTTCCCCAATGGGGAAGGCTGCGATACGAGAATACCATCTTCTAAAAAAAGGCGGCGAAGCCGCCACCTCAACCTTGAACCCTGAACCTTGAACCAAATGAAAGCAAAGTAAAAAGGGGCTGTGAAGAAATGAGGATTCATTTCTTCACAGCCCCTTTTTTGAATGAGAAATGGTGCTGGCGGCTTCGCCGCGAATAGAGAGGCGGTATGAAAGAGAGTGGAGCAGAACGGGAAAGTGTCGGAGTTACTCGTGACCAGTCTCCAGCCCAAGCAGCTCTCTCAGTTCACCTACGGTATCTGCGATCGCGTCTGCGCCGTGGGCAGCGAGCTCTTCGCGGCTGCCGTAGCCGAAGGAGACGGCGATGCAGGGGAGATGGTTGTCATGCGCGCCATCTACGTCATAGCCGGTATCACCGATCATGACGGTCTCCTTCGCAAGACGCGCTGCGTCATGGCCCTTTTCGCAAAGAAGGGAGAGTGTCTTGGCGATGATGCGCGCCTTCTGGCTCATGGTCGCATTCTGGTTTAGCTCATCATCGGGATCGCTGCCGCAGATGACATCGAAGTAGGACGTGAAGCCGAAATTTTCAATGATCCGCTTCACAAAAGGCTCCGGCTTGCTCGATGAGACGGCAAGCACATAGCCGCTGGCTTTCGCGAGAGAGAGAAGCTCGCCGATGCCGGCATAGGGCGAGCAGTCGAAGAGCGCGCCCTTTTCTTCATACAGCTCTCTGAATTTCGTGATGGCGGTCACGATGTCATCGTCTTTCATGCCGTAGAGCTTTTTCATCTGCGTATTGAGCGGCGGCCCGATGAAGGTGCGGAGCTTTTTCTCATCTGTCTCATGGATGCCGACTGCGTCAAGGCCGTACCTGACGGAGCGAAGAATGCCGGGAGCAGACTCGGAGATCGTGCCGTCCAGATCGAAAAGAAGGGTGGTGTAGTGGGGCATAGGGACCTCGGTTCGAATAAAAGTGACTAGGGATTAGGGCTCAGGGTTAGCCCGTGGGCGGGGCGCCCATGGATTGTGGATGAAAGCCTCGCATGAATGAGAAATTAGAAATGCGAAATGCGAAATGGTGGTGCGGCGCATAAAAATATGGAAGCGCCGCGGAGTATTAAAATAAGCTTAAAACGCGTCCCCCCTTGGAGAAGGGGGTGCCCGAAGGGCAGGGGATAGACTGCCTCGAAGAGGCAGAATTCTGCAGAATGAGAAACAAGAACTGTTGAATAGACTAGAGTAGATAGCATGAGCCGCTATGTAAAAGGGTGCCGTTACGCGGCACATCCATCCTGCGACTTTGGTGCTTCTAATCCCTAGCCACTAATTTCTAGTCACCAGTCACTAGTCCCCATCATTTGAAGATCAATTTCTTCTTCATCCGATCGATGGAGAAGGTGCGCAGCGGCTGTCCCGTTTCCTTCAGAAGCTCTTTCGGAGAAGAGAGGGATCTCTCGGCCAGTGCCGCGCGCACGATGTATGCACAGGCGCGGGCATCGTCCAAGGCCTGGTGGTGATGGAAGTCGAAGCCCAGTGCTTCGGCGACGGTATTCAGCTTGTGATTTTCCATATCCGGCCAGAGCTTGACGGAGAGCGGGACGGTATCGCCATAGCAAAAGTGCAGGTCGGGAAGACCGTAGGTGGCGATCGACGAGGCGAGGACGCCCATGTCGAAGCGGGCATTGTGCGCAAAGACCACCTGTCCCTCCAGACGCTCACGGATCTCTTCGAAAAGAAGCGGGAAGGCGGGCTCCTCTGCCACGTCGGCGGGGGAGATGCCATTCACCTTCTGGCATTGGGCATCAAAATTCATGGAGAGGGGGTGGATGAGATGGTACCACTCGTCGATGACTTTTTCGCCATCGCTGGTCACGATGCCAAGGGAGCAGGCATTCGCCGGGCCCCAGTAGGCAGTTTCAAAATCGATTGCAATGTAGTTCATGATGATTTGAGGTTCAAGGTTCAGGGTTCAGGGTTAGCCCTTGGGGCGGGGCGCCCTTTGATTGCGTGCGAAAGAGGTTCGGCGGGTTCAACAGGTTCAGAGGGTTCAACGGGGGTAGTGCGGCGCATAAAAAAGAAGCGCCGCGGAGCATAAATCATGGTGATCTCGAAGGCTGTATGAGCTGATGCGATCCTCGCATCGCAAGCCTTTCCCTCGAGTGGAAGGCTGTTAAGTTAAGCGGCAGAACGTTCTTGGCTCCCCATCGGGGGAGCTGCCCGAAGGGCTGAGGGGGCTACGTAGCGGTATTGCATGAAAGTGTTGGAATATCGATAGCATCGGACTATTCAACATAGCACGCTATACCGCTAGCATGCCCCTATTGCCTTCGGCACTTCCCCCAAAGGGGGAAGCAAGATGTTACGTAGCTAACGATTTCCTTAACTTAATGGCATTACCCCTCTAGGGGAAGGTGCCCCGAAGGGGCGGATAGGGTACCGGAGGTATGAAAGACCGGTGAAATTAGTCACCAGTGATTAGCCACCATCAAATATCCGTCTCGAAGGTATGCGGCGCTTCTTCGATCCAGCCGACCTCGACCGCACGGTCGAAGGCGGACTTGACGCGGCGGGCGAGTTCATTTCTGGCGGCGGCGACTTTCTTTCGGTTCGGCGCAAATCCGGTGATGAGAATGAGAACGTCTTCGGTGGCCGGGGTGATCTGTCCGGCCTCTGTGTCTTCGGTGAGCCAGCCGGTGGTGCAGAGGTCATCCCCTAGAGAAACGATGACGTCGTCCTCTGTTTTCCGGATGGTGAGCGTCCGGCTGCGGTCGCCCATGTCGTAGGCGTGGATGTCGACGTGGAATTTCAGCATGCCGGCGCGCACCATGTCGAGGATCGGATTCCGGCGCGGCAGCACATCGGAGCCGGCGAGTTCATCCAGTGTCGCCGTCTTGGGGGCAGGAAGGATTTCCATGGAGGTCTCTTTTGCCTCTTCTTGTTCAAAGAGCCCCAGATCTTTCTTGTATTCCGCAAAGGTTTTTGCCAGACCGGACTCGCCAGCGATGGAGAGCTTTTCGAGGACCTTCTGGTAGCGCTCGATCTCTGCGTCGGCGATGTGGGGATTCATCTTGAGGAGCAGGTTCGCCTCGGTGCAGCAGCGGCGGCGGAAGGCTTCTGCTTCCAGATTCACATCGCGGTTGTCAGCGGCGCGCAGGGCGACGACGCCGATGCACAGGCCGGGGATGGTATCGAATAACTGATCGTCTACAGTGATTTTCATGATTGCCTCCAAATGGGAAAATAGTTCGTCACTATTATAGCATAAGTGATGGGCTTGGGTTGATGGGTTCGGGGTTAGCCCGCAGAGCGGGTCGCCTTTTGATTCCGTTTGAAAGCAAGGGTGAGTAGCTAGGGATTAGGGATTGGTGACTAGTGACTGGTGACTAGTGACTGGGATTCTCTGGCATCGTCATCCCGAGCGCAGCCCTCGATCTTTACTGCACTGCGGGAATCAGCGTGTATGCGCCGAGGGAAAACGATGTCCTGGTGCTGTCTCACATCAGGTGATGAGCGTTCTGCAATAAAGATTGAGGGCTACGCTCGAAATGACGACGACGCGAAGCGCTATCAAAATTCTGCGGCGCTTCTATAGTTTTATGCGCCGCACCATCATTTCTCATTTCTAATTTCTCATTTCTAATTCAAATGAAGCTTTCACCCGCAATCCATGGACGGCACGCCCCGCGGGCTAACCCTGAACCTTGAACCCTGAACCCCGAACCCTTTATAATAATGACAACCAATGAAAGTCAATCGAAAGGGGAATGAATTTTGCAACTGGAACTCATAGTATCGGAGGCCCAGGCGGGGCGGATGGTGAAGGACGCGGTGAAGGTGCTGCATTTGTCCGGCGGATTGTGGAAGCGGATCAAATGGAATGGGCGCGTGACGGTGAATGGCGAGGAGGTACACAATGCGCGCAGGAGAGTCGCAAAGGGCGATCGCATCGTGCTCACGTGGAGCGAGGAGAATGATATCGTCCCATCGGACATCCCGCTCTCCATCACGTATGAGGATGAGGCGCTCCTCATCGTGAATAAGGGACCGGGCATGATCATCCATCCGACGGCGCGCGGCGCGCATGATACGCTGGTGAATGCAGTGGCAGACTACTATGCGCGCCAGCGCATCGAGGCGGGCATCCATCCCATTTATCGTCTTGATCGCAATACGACGGGGCTCGTCGTGGTGGCTAAGTCAGCGAAGGGGCAGTATGACCTCTCTAAGAGCCATGACCAGATCTACCGCGAGTATCTGGCTCTCGTTTCCGGACATATGGATGAGAAGGCAGGGCGCATCGATCGCCCCATCGGACGCAGGGACGGTTCGATCGTGGAGTGGATGGTCAGGGAAGACGGCAAGCGCGCCATCACGGACTATGAGGTGCTGGGCGAGTATGATGGGTATTCGCTTTTGAAGATCCATCTTCTGACGGGACGCACGCACCAGATCCGCGTGCATTTTGCGAGCCTCGGGCATCCGCTCTTAGGGGATGACCTCTACGGCGGGCCCCTCGGCCTCATGACGCGGCAGGCACTTCACGCCTATACCGTCCGCTTCGCTCATCCGGTGACGGGAAAGGAAATGAGATTCACCGCTCCCGTGCCGGAGGATATGAGGAAATGGATGGAGAAATAAAGGGGGGGCAGCAGGTTCTGTATGCTATAATAAGAAGACATATTTCCCTTTTTATTCGCATCGAAAGGTGGCTTTGGGCTTATGAAATTTATTTCCGCAGACGGGATCCTTTACATGACATTCGACTGTTATCAGGGACAGGGGGTCGTAGCGGCTGTGTCATGCCGCACTGGCGGGGTGAGTGAGCCGCCATTTTCCTCTCTGAATATGGGCTTCCATACGGGCGACGATGCGGATGCGGTGCGTGAGAACCGCCGCCGCTATTTCGAGGCACTGGGGCTTTCCGCCTCGCGCCTTGTCTCGGGAAATCAGGTGCATGGCACCTACATCTACAAGGTGACGGAGAAGGATGCCGGACGCGGCGCACTCACGATGGAGACGGCGATCCCTGCCTGTGATGGCTTCATGACGGATGAGAAGGATATCCCGATCACGATGAATTATGCCGACTGCACGCCGCTCTTTTTCTACGATCCGGTGAAGCGGGCGATCGCGCTGTCTCATGGAGGCTGGAGGGGGACAGCCGGCAATATCGCTGCGCTCACGGTGTCGAAGATGGAGAAGAACTACGGCTCGAAGCGGAAGGATATCCTGTGTGCGATCGGTCCGGCGATCGGACTGGAGTGCTTCGAGGTGGGTGAGGAAGTGGTAGAGGAATTCTATAAGCTCTTCAATGAGAAGGAGATCTCGCGTCTTTCGGTCAAAAAAGCCAATGGGAAGTACCTCTTCGATCTGCACAATGCGAACCGCCGCCTCCTCGAAAAGGCCGGCATCCCTGCTGACCATATCGAAGACTGCGGGCTCTGTACCTACTGTCACGATGATCTCTTCTACTCGTATCGGAAATCCGGCGGAAAAACAGGCCGTCACATGGCGGTGATGGCGCTCGTCTGATTTATGGGAAATGAAAAAACTCACGGCGTTTGTCGTGAGCTTTTTTATTTGGGGTGACTAGGGACTGGTGACTAGGGACTGGTGACTAGGGACTGGTGACTAGGGACTGGTGACTAGGGACTAGTAGCTAGGGACTAGTAGCTAGGGATTAGGGATTAGGGATTAGGAGACTAGGAGACTAGGAGACTAGGAGACTAGGAGACTAGGAGACTAGGAGACTAGGAGACTAGGAGACTGGGGGACTGGGGGACTGGGGGACTGGGGGACTGGGAGACAGCAGGCTCTCTCGTATCGTCATTGAAAGCGTTGCCGAGAAATCTCTATCGCAGAATGCCCATTGCCGCATGTGAGGCAATGGGCATCGTCTTTCCTCGGTGCATACGTGCTGATTACCGTAGTGCAGCAGAGATTCCTCGGCTGCGCTCGGAATGACGATACGGGAAAGGCGGTGTTCTCGTATCGCCCCTGAACCCTGAACCCTTCAACCTTCATCCCATCGTATTCTTCCCGAAGACGGGGTGACTGCAGGGCTTGAGGCTTCGTTTCTCGACGAGGGAGAGGGCTTCCTGCATATCGACATCATGGCGTTCTTTTCCTGTCTCGTAGACGAGCATGGGAGAGGCGGCATCCAGCTCGCTGGCGGGAAGGTAGATGTATTCCTGCATGTGCGGGTCGCCGTAGATGAAGCCGGCGAGAAGTTTGCTTTCGGCAAGTCTATGCATGGGGCGCCTCCAGATCACAGATGAAGTATGGCTTGAAGTCCAGATAGTCCGAGCTCGTCAGGCAAAGCGGGACGCCCAAGAGGGAATCCGGCAGATTTTTGAAATTCGGCGCGCCGTGGATGTGGCCATAGAGGCAGAGGTCTGCGCCGCCGGCGGCGATGATCTCCATCATGTGCGAAGGCCGCCGCATTTCATCGAAGGGCGGGTAGTGCAGGATCGCGATGATCCGGTCTGCCTTCATCTGCTTTGCCAGGGCGAGCGAGCGCTCCATGCGCCCTTCTTCGCGCAGGATGATGGACTTGTCGGTGTCTTCTTTATATGTTTTTGCCGTCTCGGAGATCCATCCGCGCGTACCGGCGAGTGCTACGTTTCCGACCTGAATGGCGGAGTTGTGAATGAATTCGAAGGCGCCATGCGTCATGGCGGTCATCTTCGTGACGGTGGACCACCAGAAGTCGTGGTTGCCGCGGACGATGATCTTACGTCCCGGGAGCGTGCCAAGCATGGTGAGGTCGGAGATGGCGCTCTCCATGCTCATTGCCCAGGAGAGGTCGCCTGCCATGATGACGGCATCGTCTTCGCGGATCGTCTCCTTCCATGCATTCACGATCTTTTCCCGGTGGTTCTTCCAGTTCTCTCCGAATATATCCATGGGCTTCGTTGGCGGATCTCCGGAGAGATGGAAATCACTGAAGGCATATAGTTTCATAGGGTAACCTCGTTTGGGGAATGGGGGATTAGTGACTAGTGACTAGTGACTGGGAATTAAGAGACGCGAGTGAGTGGTGACTTGAATACTACTTTCGGGCATCGCCTCATATATATTCGCGGCGAAGCCGGCACCACAAGTTTGAAGTTTGAAAGCAGGTATAAGTGGCTAGGGATTAGGAGTCTCGAGTGACTGGTGACTAGTGACTGGTAGCTAGGGATTAGGAACCTCGAGTGACTAGTGACTTGTGACTAGTGACTGAAATGCCACCTTCGGGCATCGCCATCATCTATACTCCGCGGCGCTTCCATATGATTATGCGCCGCACCACCACCGCCCTACCCTCCGAACCTGTTGAACCCGCTGAACCTTTTTCGCACGTAATCAAAGGGCAGCACGCCCCACGGGCTAACCCTGCACCTTGAACCCACAACCTTTTTTATCCAAAATACTTTTCTGATTGCAATGTCTCGATGATCCGCTTCTTGCTCGTTTCGTCCATCACATTTGTGATGCGGTAGCCCATGTAGAGAGGGCTTGCTGTGAAGCGGGGGAAGATCTTGGCGTGGATCTGATTTTTCAGATGATAAAAGAAAATGTTGTAGCTCGAGCAGCGGATAGGGAAGTCGGAGAGGACGTAGCGCGCGAGGGTCTGTATGGTGTCAGCAAAGCCGTCACTTCCTCCCTCTTTCTTCAGCGTCACGTTCAGCTCGCCGACGCCGCTCAAAGGGTACTCTGCGAGCGAGGCGTAGCAGTCGTCATTTTCATAGATGACCTCGCCCAAGAAATTCTCGCCCTGCAGATTGTCTCGGTAGTCATACTCTTCGAGCCCGATGATCTGCGAGTGCGGGTGGCGCTGTGAGCCGCCGGAGGTGGGGCCGAAGTTGCGGAAGTAGATGACGGAGCGGAAACGCTTGTCACTTTCCATTTCCTTCCACTTGGCAAGGCCGAAGGCGATCACCTCGTGGAGCTTCTCGGGCGCATAGGTGCTGAGCTCGCTGTCGTGGTCGGCTGTCTCGACGATGACGGTGGGGACAGTCTTCTCAAAGACGGGATACTTGTTCATGAGCCAGATGATATCGTCTTTCCGGTCAAGAATGTGTGTGAGATTTTCAGGATGGCAGAAAGGGCAGACTTTTTGTGTGCCGGAATGAGGCTTCTCGCTGCCGATGGATATATTGAATGTGATAGGATTGGTCATGGTGTACACCTCATCTTTCCGATTCTTATTATAGCATAGAAGGGTTAGCCCGTTGGGCGTGCTGACTCTTGATTGCGGATGAAAGCTTCGCTTGAATGAGAAATTAGAAATGAGAAATGCGAAATGGTGGTGCGGCGCAGAAAAAAGAAGCGCCGCAGAATTTTGATAGCGCTTCGCGCTGTCGGCACCAGAAGCGTTGGCGAGAGATCTTTCTTGCAGAACGGTCAGCGCATCAATTGCACTATTTCAAACATCGCATGCTCCTAATCCCTAGCTACTAATCCCTAGTCCCTGTTCACCAGTCACTAGTCACGAAACCCTTTTTATAATATTTCACTTCTTTACTTGACAAAAGGATTTTTATAGGATAAGATATGTGCATACCGATACTTTACTGAGATAAAGAAATGAAGATTTCAAAAATGGGAACAGGAGAGATGACCATGAAAATGAAAAAACTGATGATCGCTGGCGTACTGGCTCTGGGTGCTTGTGGAATGCTCGCAGGATGCGGCGGGGGAGACAAGGCGGCTTCGAGTGCGGCCAAGGCCGCATCCGGCAAGCCGGCGAAGATCGTAGCCGGTATGGATGATACCTTTGCTCCGATGGGCTTCCGCGATGACAGCGGCAAGATCGTCGGCTTTGATATCGATATGGCAGAAGCGGTATCCAAGGAAATCGGCGTGCCGATCGAATTCAAGCCGATCGACTGGGCTTCCAAGGAAACAGAACTGAATTCCGGCCGTATCGACTGCATCTGGAATGGCTTCACCATGACGCCGGAGCGTACCAAGAAGCTCGCCTTCACGAAGCCGTACATGGATAATATTCAGGTCTATGCGGTATTGAATGACAGCGCGATCAAGACGCCGGAAGATCTGAAGGGCAAGAAGATCTCCATTCAGGAAGCCTCCACCGCAGAAACGGCGCTGAACCGTGATGAAAACCTCAAGAAGTCTTTCTCTGAGATCAAAGCATACCCGGATCTCACGGCCTGCTTCATGGATCTCGAGTCCGGCCGCTGTGATGCCGTCCTCGCTGACTCTGTCCTCATCGAATACTATATGACGAAGAAACCGGGACAGTTCAAAGAACTCGAGGGTGTCGTTTCTAAGGATACCTTCTCCATCGGGATCAAGAAGGACAATCAGGCTCTCGTCGATCTCTTGAATGACGGCATCGCCAAGGTCGTAGCCAGCGGCGAAGCTAAGAAGATCTCTGAAAAGTGGTTCGGCAAGGATGTCGTGCTGAAATAATTTTGGAATAGCGCTTGAAAAGCTCCTTCACAAAAGAAGGAGCTTTTTGATTGGGAGAAGAGGTTTAACAGGTTCAACGGGTTCTGAATGTTCAATAGGGAAGGAAGGGGCGCACAATTCATAAAGCGCCCCAATACCCCTTATTAAAACTTCGCGGCGCTTCTGATTTTTATGCGCCGCACCGTCCCCGTTGAACCCGCAGAACCTACAGAACCCGCTGAACCTCTTTCATCCCCGATCAAAGGGCGATACGCCCCAGGGGCTAACCCTGAACCCAATGAAATGGCTCTGCCATTTCATTTCTCTATCTTGCTAAAAGGATGAAATCAGTGTATGATAATTCTATATGACACTGGTTTTATAAGGAGTATTTTATGGATTACATTCTTCGCATCCTGCCGAATATGTTTGCCGGGCTGGGCGTATCGGCACAGATCTTTCTGATCACCATCGTGCTCTCGCTGCCGATCGGTATCCTGCTGGCACTGGTCCGCATTTCCAAAGTCGCTGTTTTCCGTAAGCTGGCGGAGATCTATATTTACGTCATGCGCGGCACGCCGCTCATGCTGCAGATCATGTTCATCTACTACGGGCTGCCGCTCATGCTGAATGTGCAGATCAGTGATTTCCCGGCGGCGATCCTTGCCTTCGTGGCGAACTATGCGGCTTATTTTGCGGAAATTTTCAGAGGCGGCATCCAGTCTATCCCGAAGGGGCAGTATGAAGGCGCAAAGGTGCTCGGCTTCACCTACAGGCAGACCATGTGGCATATCGTGCTGCCGCAGGTCGTGAAGCGTGTCATTCCGCCGCTCGGCAATGAGACCATCACCCTTCTGAAGGATACCTCGCTCGTCTACATTCTGGCGATGAATGACCTCATGCGTGTCACCCGCGCCTTCGTGCAGCGTGACTTCGATACCATGCCGTTCCTTGTGGCAGCCGTTTTCTACCTCGTATGCACCGCGATCCTGACGAAGATCCTGACGTATGTGGAAAAACGCTATGCGGTCTATGAAGAATAAGGAGGACGGACATGAGTTTTATTGAAATGAAAAATATCCGGAAGGATTTCGGCAAGCTCACCATCCTTCACGGCGTCGATATGACACTGGAAAAGGGCGAAGTCATCTCCATCATCGGGCCTTCAGGGGCCGGCAAGAGTACGCTTTTGCGCTGCCTGAACCATTTGGAAACCATCCAGGGCGGCTCGATCGCAGTCGATGGAGAATTTCTTGCCGAGGACAAAGACGGCAAGGTCACCTACGCGAGCGAAGCCAAGACGAAGGAGATCCTTGCCAAGATGGGCATGGTCTTTCAGTCCTTCAACCTTTTCCCGCACATGACCGTGCTGGATAACATCATGGCCGCTCCCATCTACGTGAAGGGCATGAAGAGGGAAGAGATCCAGCCGATCGCGGAAGATCTTTTAAGCAAGGTCGGCCTGCTCAATAAAAAAGACATGTATCCCGGCAGTCTTTCCGGCGGTCAGAAGCAGCGTGTCGCCATCGCGCGGGCGCTTGCGATGAGTCCGGAGATCATGCTCTTCGATGAACCGACCTCCGCGCTCGATCCGGAGCTGACGGGCGAGGTCTTGAAGACCATCCAGCAGCTGGCGGATGAGAATATGACCATGGCGATCGTGACGCATGAAATGGCTTTCGCCAAGTCTGTCTCAGATAAGATTCTCTTCATGGTCGATGGCCGCGTCGAGGAAGAAGGGACGAGCGAAGAAGTCTTCGATCACCCGAAGAGCGAACGAACCAAGGCCTTCCTGAAGTCGATATTGAGAGCCTGATAAAAAAGGATGCACCGCGAAATGCAAAAGCATTTCTTGGTGCATCCTTTTTCTTTTACAGCCCGAACGCGATCCCGCAGACAGCGCTGATCGCGATGTAGAGCACAGGGTGCTTCTTGTATTTATGAAGAGCGAAATAGATCGCAATGGCAAGGAGAATAGCCGGCCACTGGAAGAGGGCGATGAGCGAGCCGCTCTTTTCATAGAGCGCAGTATCTAAGAGAGACACCTTCGCGACGCCAAGACCGGCGGCTGCGATGAGCGCGGTGGAGGCAGGGCGCAGACCGTAGAAGATCCGCTTCACAGCGTCCGATTCGCGGAAGCGTGTCAGCATCGCATAGATGATCGTGATGATGATGAGCGCGGGCGCTGTGAGGGAGAGCGTCGTGAAGATGCCGCCCGGGATGCCAAGCGCCTGAAATCCGGCGTAGGTCGCCATATTGACGCCCAAAGGTCCCGGGGTGGACTCTGATATCGCGATCATATTCGCGATGTCTTCTGCGCTGAACCATCCGGTACGTTCAGAAATATCATAGAGAAAGGGAAGTGTCGCGAGCCCTCCGCCGACGGCGAAGAGACCAGCCTTGAAGAATTCCCAAAACATGGAAAGCCAGATCATGATGGATGCTCCTTTTGAAAAAAGTGAGGAGTGAAGAGTGAAAGTGCGGCGCCTCTTCATCCTGAGCGGAGAAAAACGTCGTATGTTAGAAAATATGGATCATCATATCGTGAAGGGGATTGGGGGGCACTTTATGAATGGTGTGCCACATCCACCACTTCTCACTTCGTTGTCCTCGGCATCAGATAGTATCCTGCGATGCCGGCAAGGACGACGGAGAAGATGGGAGAAAAGGGAGAAAAGAGAGCGATGAGAAGGATGCCGATGAAGATCGCAAGTGTGCGTTTATCCTTGATCGACTTCTTGCCGAGCTTCACGACGGCGTCCAGGATGAGGACGCAGACACAGGCACGGATGCCGGCGAAAGCGTGAATGACATAGGGATTTTCTTCGAACTGGGTGAGAAAGAGCGCGATCACCGTGATGATGATCATGGACGGGGTGATGACGCCGAGCGTCGCGAAGACGCCGCCCCAGAAGCCTTTCAGCTTGCAGCCGATGAAGGTCGCGACATTCACCGCGATCATGCCGGGCGTGACCTGCCCTAAGGCATAGTAATCCATCAGCTCTTCCTCGCTGCCCCAGTGCTTGTTCTCTACGATCTCACGCTGGAGAATGGGCAGCATCGCGTACCCGCCGCCAAAGGTGACAGCGCCCATCTTGGCAAAGATGAGAAATAATTCGAGTAGTAGTTTCATAGATGGGATACTCCTTTAATTGGGGGAATGGGGAGTGACTGGTGACTGGTAGCTAGGGATTAGGGACTAGGGATTAGGAGCCTCGAGTGACAAGTGATTTGTGACTAGTGACTGGGATTGCTCCGGCATCGTCATCCCGAGCGCAGCCGAGGGATCTTTCTTGCACTGCGGGAATCAGCGTGTATGCGCTGAGGGAAAACGATCTCTTGGTGCCGCCTCACATCAGGCGATAAGTGTTCTGCAATAAAGACCCTCGGCTACGTTCGAAATGACGATGCGCGCGAAGCGTTATCGAAACTCCGCGGCGCGTTTGAGTTTTATGCGCCGCACCACCATTCCTAATTCCTCATTCCTAATTCCTAATTCGAGCAGAGCTTTCATCCACAATCAAGGGACGGCACGCCCCACGGGCTAACCCCGCACCTCGATGTAATTTCCTCTATCATACTGTCAGAGATGGAGAAAAGCAATCAAGAGAACGTAAAATTTGTATTTTCGAAACAAGTGTGGTAGAATATATCTTGCGATTTAGCGTATTTTGTAAAAATAAAAGATGGTTCAATATTGTCGGAAAAACCGACTTAAGGAGGAATAATTTTTATGAACGTAAAAGTAGAGGCACTGGATCAGCACAAGGTATCTCTCGCCATTGAACTGCCGGCAGAAGCTGTACAGAAAGGATTCAAGCAGGCTGTAGCTCGCATTGCGAATCAGGTCAGAATCCCGGGTTTCCGTAAAGGCAAGGCAAGCCGCAAAGTCCTGGAAATGCATTTCGGCAAAGAAGCTGTCGTCGCTGAAGCGAAAGACATCGTCATCAATGGCGCACTGACCGAAGCTATGCAGCAGGAAAAAATCATCCCGATCACCCAGGCAGATGTGAAGGAAGATCTCTTCTCTGAAACCGAAGGCGCAAAGTTCACCGCTACTTTTGTTAAACGTCCGGAAGTAGAACTCGGCGAATACAAAGGCCTTGAAGCAGCCCACGAAGAACCGGAAATTTCCGATGCGCAGGTCGAAGCTGAAATGAAAAAAGCAGCTGAACAGAGCGCACGTCTCGAAAAGGCAGAAGAAGGCGCCATCCTCGCGAAAGGCGACTACGCTGTCATCGACTTCAAAGGCTTCGTAGACGGCAAACCGTTCGAAGGCGGCGAAGGCAAGACCTATCCGCTGGAAATCGGCTCCCAGAGCTTCATCCCGGGCTTTGAAGAACAGCTCGAAGGCCATAAAGCAGGCGATGATGTAGAAGTCAAGGTCACCTTCCCGGAAACCTACTTCGTCGATGCTCTCAAAGGCAAAGAAGCAGAATTCAAAGTACATATCAATGATGTAAAACGCAAACAGCTGCCGGCTCTCGATGATGCATTCGCAAAATCCATCAGCCAGTTCGATAAGATGGACGACTTGAAGGCTTCTGTCAAACAGCAGATGCAGCTGCAGGCTATCCAGCAGGCAGAAGAAGCCTACCACGAAGCTCTCGTAGCACAGGCTGTAGCCAATGCCAAAGTCGACATCCCGCAGGAAATGGTCGAACAGCGCATCGATGAAATCGTCGAAGAAATCTCCATGAACCTCGAATCCAGAGACATGAAGCTCGCTGACTACCTGAAGAACATCGGCCAGACCGAAGAACAGCTCCGCAAGAACTACGAAAAGACCGCTGAAGAACAGGTTCGTCAGGGCCTTGTCCTCGAAACCATCGCAGAAAAAGAAGAACTCGATGTAACGAACCAGGATCTCTCCATGGAAGTCTACAGCATGGCTCATCAGTTCAACGCTGACCCGAAAGATGTCATGAAGATCATCAAAGAAGAAGGCCGCGTGAACATGCTGATCAACTCCGTTCTTCGCAAGAAAGCAGCTGCTTTCATCTACGGTGCTGCTAAAAAAGCAGAAGCAGATAAGAAAGAAGCAGAAGAAGCTCCGGCTGCAGAAGCAGCAGCTCCGAAGACCGAAGAAGACTTCAATGCTATGACCGTCAAGGATCTCAAGGCTTACGCACAGGAAAAAGGCATCGCCATCGAATCCAAAGCGAAAAAAGCTGAAATCATCGACACCATCATGGCTGCTGAAAAGGAATAATCCTTTATAAAATTAAATGACTACTGCTGTGGCAGTGTGTATTGGAAGAGACGCGGGGATGACCGGCGTCTCTTTCGAACATATGGGGAAATTGGGGAAAGGCTTGTTCCCTAGGGAAGCCGGATTCACTGCGACTGGTGGTGATGCCCGCTTGAGACATCAGACATCAGACATCAGAAGTCAGATGGCAGACGTCTCCTTGTCTCCTGGTCCCTTAGTCTTTGGGTCCAATCCCTAATCCCTAGTTCCTAGTCTCTGGCTACCAGTTACTCACTATCATTTATCCAAAAGAAAGGGTGTTACCACATGGCATATGTACCGATTGTTGTCGAACAGACCGCTCGCGGAGAGCGCTCCTATGATATTTATTCCCGACTTTTGAAGGACCGCATTATATTCCTTGACGGCCAGATTGAAGACCATATGGCCAATGTCATCATTGCACAGCTTCTCTTCCTGGAAGCCGAAGACCCTTCCAAAGATATCCACCTTTACATCAACAGCCCTGGCGGCGTCGTGACCGCCGGCCTTGCGATCTATGATACGATGCAGTATATCCGTCCGGACGTCTCCACCATCTGTATCGGATCCTGTGCCAGCATGGCGGCTGTCCTTTTGACCGCTGGTGCGAAGGGCAAACGCTATGCCCTCCCGCATGCGAATGTCATGATCCACCAGCCTCTGGGCGGCGTACAGGGACAGGCGACCGAGATCGAGATCCATGCGAGAGAGATCCTCCGCCTGCGCGAAGAACTGAACGGCATCCTTGCCAAGCACAGCGGACAGTCCCTCGAAACCATCAAAAACGACACCGAACGCGATAATTTCATGACAGCCCAGATGGCGAAAGACTATGGCCTCATCGACCACATCCTCACCCGCAATGAGCTGGCGAAAATGACACAGAAATAAAGGAGAAAGACCGTGAACGGAGAAGATAAAGAACCGAAGATCTGCAGCTTCTGCGGCCGATCCAGCGACGAAGTCGAAAACATGGTCACCGGCCCCGGCGTCTACATCTGCAGCGAATGCATCGACATCTGTCATAACATTCTTCTGGAAGAGCGGAAAAACAAAGCAAAGCAGGGCAAAGAACCCGCTGACACCAAAGTGCCTACACCGGAAGAGATCAAAGAATACATCGACCAGTACGTCATCGAGCAGGACAATGCCAAGATCGCGCTGGCCGTCGCCGTGTACAATCACTACAAACGCCTCTTTTTCAAAGGCGAAGATGACGGTGTAGAGCTGCAGAAATCCAACATCATCCTGCTTGGGCCGACCGGCAGCGGCAAGACCCTCCTTGCCCAGACCCTCGCCCGCTACCTCGATGTGCCCTTTGCGATTTCCGATGCCACCACCCTCACACAGGCCGGCTATGTCGGTGATGACGTCGAGAACATCCTCCTCCGCCTCATTCAGGCTGCGGACTATGACATCGAAAAAGCCCAGCGCGGTATCATCTACATCGATGAAATCGACAAGATCGCCAAGAAGACCGAGAACGTCTCTATCACCCGCGACGTCTCCGGCGAAGGCGTCCAGCAGGCCCTCCTGAAAATCTTGGAAGGCACCGTGGCGAACGTGCCGCCGCAGGGCGGACGCAAGCATCCGAATCAGGAAATGATCCAGATCGACACCAGCAACATCCTCTTCATCTGCGGCGGTGCCTTCGCCGGCCTTGATAAGGTCATCGACAGCCGCCTCACTAAAAGCGTGATGGGCTTCGGCGCCGATATTGAGAAAGCAGAAGACAAAGACATGGACGAGCTCCTCCAGCAGGTCCAGCCGGAAGACCTCCTGAAATTCGGTCTCATCCCCGAATTCATCGGTCGTCTCCCTGTCATCGTAGCCCTTCATCCGCTGAAGGAAGAAGCCCTTGTCAAGATCCTGACCGAACCGAAGAATGCCCTCGTCAAGCAGTACAAGAAGCTGCTGGCCATGGACGGCGTAGAACTCGTCATCGAAGACGCTGCCATCCATGCTATCGCCCGCCAGGCGATCGAGCGCAATACCGGCGCCCGCGGCCTCCGCGCGATCATCGAGAAGATCATGCAGAAAGTCATGTATGAGATCCCCGGCATGAAGGATGTCGTGAAATGCACCATCACGGAAGACAACGTGGTGAACCACACCGATCCGCTGTTGGAACGGAAAGCGGCAAAAAAATAAAAAACACCTCCCTGTGAATCGCTCATAGGGAGGTATTTTTTGCATGTAGAACCTTTCATTCCCCTATCTTTCTTAGCCGTGATTTGCATATCCCCTTTGGCTACGAGGTTACTTCCTACAGCTTCGGTGGTTTCTGTATGGGAGGTTGCTTTGAACGCACTGGAGCCTATCCCTACTTTTATACCTGGCATGCCTTTCTCGCTGATGTGATTCAAAGAGTCTTTTCTCTTGGCCATGGTTTCATAGACTTCTGCGCCATAAAGTGCTTTCAGCTGTTTATCTCTGGCATTGGAAGCCTTCTTTGCATAATCTATAGTATCTGTTAGTATGTCAGCAGCTCCACCACTGGCGGAAACAGTGAGTCCGCTCTCCTTGTATTCGTGCTTTTCATCACTGTGGTATACATTGTCTTTGCTGGTGATGGTGACATTTTCACCGGTCATAGAAATGTCTTTTCCGGCCAGGATGTCAGAGGCAATCACATGGGTGCCGTGATGAGAAGAGATAGATACATTGCCCTGCAAGCTGACTATGGTCGACGCTTTCTGTAAGGTATCTGCTTCTTGATACTGGTCGTTTCTCTTTTCTTTGCCGATGGTAAAGCCCAGTCCGCTTCCCATGAGGCCGCTCTTTTTTACTTGTTTACAAATCCCAAAATAACACGACAAGAAAAATAAAATATATTGAACCTCCAATCGCCACCTTTCCTTTAAATCTGTCTATTTTTTCCTTTTTACTAGAGATAGACGCACTTTTAAGTAAATATATTCCTTGGCAAAGACTCGACAATGCTAAAAGAAGTATCTCATAACAAAATATGTGTTGGCTTTGTAGAAAATACTTTTTACTTATTATCATGATTCCACCAAACAAAGCTAGTTCAAACCAGAATACCGATAGCAAAAAAATAGTAAAATACTTCATTTTCTGAGTATTTTTTACTATTTGATATTGTCTATAAGCAGCATAAATTCCAGATAAAATCCCACACACTAAAATGCACCCTTCTATATATATATCAACAAAGATATTATTCATCTTTTGGTTTCTCCTTAGTATCATTTTGTTCCTTTAATTGCTTATCTGTTGGAATTTTATTTTTTAGATTACTTTTTGCTAAATCACCAACCGTACTTCCTGCAATAGTGGTGTCCTTTCCACTGACAAAGGTCAGGTCTTTATTCGTCTAGATTTCACTCTTCTCATAGGTCGTGGCATTTTCTTTTACATTTCCGGAAGAATCTTATAGAAAAAAATCACCCCTAAAAGCATAATGGCTTCTATTAAGATATATAGGTTTCTCCGTATTAGATTATTTCTATATTCACTATCAAACGGTTTATTTTTAAACTTATAGTCTAGTTCTGCTCTTTCTCTTAAACTGTCAGAAATACCAATAGCAAAAAAGTCAATTGCCAAACAAATACCTACAAATAAATCAAGTTCATCAATATACAAGAATTGCGAAATTTTTTCAATAAACACAAAGACTAATAATGTAATCATAAATCCAGAATAGGAGAAAATATGTTTGACCATAAATGCCGTTTCCTTGAAGTATTCTTGAGGAAAATTTTTTAAGCATTTCAACGACACACGACAAATCTCGAAAAAAAGCAATACCTTTATTAGAATAATTTCATTCATAAATATTTACCTCTTTTCTTAAATTTTCTAGCCTTTTTATGCTATTCTTTTCTTTCTCCGTCTTCAAATTTTCAAGCTTATATTTAAGAATATAATTATCTATAGCCTGATTTGCAACAATAGAAAAGCCTAATGTTGTTACGCCTTTTTCAAGGGGCAGTTCTTTTCCAGCTTTACTTTCTTTAGAGAATATGTTACAGCTTTTACTAAAGCCTAGCAAGTAGGGAAAACGATCAGTTGCCCTGACGCTCATAGAACGATTCAGACTGTAGAATCGGTTCATCATAATAGCTCTTTGAATTCTCAATTTTTTCTAAAATTAACCGTTCTCCTCTTTTCAAAGACATTTCCCCGTTATATAATTAGATAATTTTGTGCGTCTTTCGCACTATATGATTTTCAGGGTTATTGTCTGCACAAGAGCAGACACACAGGGGAGGTATTATGTCAGAAAAATCATTGGAAGAATTGGAATTTGAGGAAACTGGCGTCACCCGGAAGGAACGATGGAAGGTCATGTGGGCTTCGATCGTCGGGTATGCGATGGATGGACTGGATGTTTTGATCCTGTCCTTTGCCATGGCAGCGATCGTTGCGGAGTTTGGCCTGACGCTCGGGGAAGGCGGCCTCATCGCGACGTACACGCTGATTGGTACGGTCCTTGGCGGGTATCTCTTCGGCGTCTTTGCGGATTACTTCGGCCGTGTGCATACCTTTGCACTGACCATCATCATTTTCTCGATTTTCACCGGTGCCTGCGCTTTTGCGGACAATGTCATGCATCTCAATATCCTTCGTTTCCTGGCAGGGCTCGGCCTTGGCGGGGAATACGGGATCGGTATGACGCTCGTCACGGAGACCTGGCCGGCAGCGAAGCGTGCGCGTGCTACGGCGGGCGTGGCGATGGGCTGGCAGGCGGGCGCTGTGCTCGCTGCGATCCTTGCAGCTGTCGTTCTTCCTGATTATGGCTGGAGAGGCCTCTTCCTTGTGGGCGTCGTCCCGGCGCTGCTGGCGGCATGGGCGCGCCATGGCTTGAAGGAACCGCCGATGTGGCTGAAGCGTAAGGAGCTGAAGAAGCAGCTGAAGGCGAGAAAAGAAGCGGGCGAGACGCTGACAGCGGAAGAAGAGGAAGAGCTCGCGGAAGCAAGCAAGTTCCCGCTCGCGCATCTGTTCTCCAGCCCGTCGAAGACGATGACCACGATTTCTCTCACTATCATGACGAGTGTGCAGAATTTCGGCTACTATGGCATCATGGTGTGGCTGCCGATGATCCTTCTGAAGGAACACGGCCTTTCTACCAAGTCGATGTCCGGCTGGATGGTTGTCACGGTTATCGGTATGATCGCAGGCATCTATGTCTTCGGCTATCTCTCGGACCGTTTTGGCCGTAAGAAACCGTACCTGCTCTTCTACGTGTGCGCGGCAGCGATGGTGTATGTGTATGTCAATCTGGGCACGCCGCTCCTGCTGCTCTTCGGCGGTGCGATGCTCGGCTTCTTCTGCAACGGCATGATGGCTGGCTACGGCACGCTGCTTTCTGAAAACTATACGACGGATGCGCGCTCGACGGCGCAGAATTTCATCTTCAATACGGGCCGTGCGGTCGGCGGTTTTGCCCCGGCGATCATCGGTGCGCTGGCACAGGCGAATGGTTTCTCTGCGGCTTTTGCTCTGCTGTCTTGCGTGTACCTTGCGGCAGCACTCAATGTCCTTTTCTTCATCAAGGATACCAAGGGTGTGACGATCAAATAGTCGTTGGCGGCTCGGCAATAAAAAAGACTCGTGAGATCATATCAATCTCACGGGTCTTTTTTTATTGGCTTTATAATCCCAGCGCTTCTTCGCAGGTGGCTGGCATTTCCGGTACGGGCGTCTTGAACCATTTTTCATGGAGTTCATTCAGCGTACCCTTCTGCTTCAGGTCGGCGATGGCTTTATTGACCTGCTGCTGCAGTTCTTTGTTGTCTTTATTGAAACCAAAAGCGAAGTACTGGACTTTCGAGTCCGGCACATCGACGACGCGGAAATTGTCCTTGCCGTCTGTCGCGACGAAGTAGTCTGCCGCCGGTTTGTCGAGGATGCCCGACTTCGCACCGCCTGCTTTGAGCTCCATCACGATATCTGATGCATGGTCGAAGCCGCGGATCTTCATGCCCTTATCCTGGGCATAGTACGCGGCCGTCGTGCCCATCTGCACAGCGACTTCCTTGCCGTCCTGCATGTCTTCGACAGAGTGGATCGGGCTGTCTTTCGGGGTCACGACCGCAAGCTTCGTCGCATAGAAGGGGGCGGCGAAGAGGATCTTGCCGGCTCTTTCTTTCGTGGCTGTCATGCCGGAAGCCGTCATGTCGACTTCATGCGACTGCAGAGATGGGATGAGTCCGTCAAACGCAATGTTCTTGAATTCCACATCGCGTCCCAGTTCTTTCGCTACCGCGCGTACCACGTCGATTTCATAGCCGGTGTAGTCTTTTCCATCTTTGGATTTAAATTCAAATGGTACATAGGTCGCATTCGTAGCGACTTTCAGCGGGGCTTTGCCCGAGGCCTCGTCTGCCTTCTTCTCGCTGCCGCAGCCGGATGCAAGTCCCAGTGCGAGCACGGCCGCTGCGGCCAGTGCCAATCCCTTTGTCCAAGTTTTCATTCTTCTCGCCTCTTCTAAAATGCATAATCATAAAATGATGTACATATTATATAAAGCGTTATGCGATTTGTCCATGAGAAATCACAGGGGGATGCAGGAGAAGCACCAGATCCTTCGGCGCACGCCTCATGCTTCCGTTCAAGTCTTGTGTAACACACGACATTTGGTTTCATGCAGGATGACGAAAGGAAGGAATGCCCGAAGGTCTCTAGGGTGGCGGGTTTCCCATTTGGAGTTTCTGTCACCATCCTGTTTCACCGCAAACGGAAAAGATTTCTCGACTTCGCTCGAAATGACGATACGGGAGGGACGGCAGTCTATTAGTCTCAAGTGACCAGCCCTCAGCCACTAGTCACTTGAGGCTTCTAATCCCTAATCCCTAATCCCTAATCCCTAGTCCCTAGTCCCCAGTCCCCAGTCCCCAGTCACCAGTCACCAGTCACTAGTCACTAGTCCCCATTCTCCCATTGTTCCACTTCGATGGCTTTCCCGAAGGTGAAGGACCAGAGGTAGAGGTGCTTGACGGGCTTTCCCAGTAATTTCTCAGCGGATTCGCCGTAGACCTGGAGCTGGATCTTGTAATGGGCTTTCAGTTCTTCTTCGGTCATGGTGCGGTCGGTCTTGTAGTCGATGATGGTGAGGCCGTCCTTTTCTTCTACGAGGCAGTCCATGACGCCTTGCAGGAAGAGAGTCTCGCCCTCTTCGCACTGCGGGTAGAAGGAATGGGCGGGAAGGAGGATGGAGAAGGGCATTTCCTTCCTCAGAGTGGTGGCTCTTCGCATCAAAGCGGCGAGGGGGCTTTGGGCAAAGGCGAGGAGGGCTTCGATGGGATTGCGATTTCTCCGATGGGAGAGGAGGACTTTCGTCTCTTCTTCGGTGAAGACGTGCTTATCAGAAAGGGCGCGGATGTGTTTTCTGAGGGCGTCTTCGGTGGGAGGAAGGGCGGCGAAGTCGATCATTTCCATCGCCTTGTGCATGAGGGTGCCGAAGGAGGTGCCGCTGTACAGGGGGGTGTCCTCGCTTAGGAAGGCGGGGGGCTCGCTGTAGTCGGCGGGAAGGTCCTCTGTCTCTGCTGCGTCATCAAGGCCTTCTGCGAGGATGGAGGAAGCGTAGGGCGGTTCATCTCCCTGCGCGTATTCTGCTTCTTCGCGGAGCTTGACGGCGGCGGTGGCGGTGAGCTTGGCCGGGGTCGCTGCCGCGCCGGGGAAGGTGTAGCGCCATGTGAGCTGTCGGGAGAGCCAGTCAGGGACGGTTTCTGGGAGATGGGCGAGGAAGGCGTCTTTATCGAAGGCGGGCGCTTCGTCCTTTTCTTCTTTCGCTGTTTCCGGTTTCTCACTTTCTTCGAGGAGGGCTCGCTCACTTTCTGTGAGCAGGTCTTTCTGGGAGATGATGCGGAAATCAAAGTGGGAGTGGTCGCCCGCGGCATCGCTTTGGAAGGAGGGAATCTTTTCGAGGCGGCGCCAGACAGGGGAGAGGTCTCTGTGGTGGAGCGCGGCAGGGAGGATCCAGTCCAGATAGGAGCGGGCATGGGAAACGAGGTGCGAGGGAAGCGGGCGCGGTGTGTCACTTCCGCTGCCGGCGAGCGGGGTCGCACAGGCAGCGAGGACTTTCCCCACGTCCGTGACGGAGGCGGTGAGGTAGAGGGCATCGCGGGCGCGGGTCATGGCGACGTAGAGGAGGCGTGCTTCTTCGGCGCGGTTTTCACGCTCGGAGGCGGCGCGGACGGCGTACCAGTAGAGGGAGGGCCAGCGCAGGCGTCTTTCGCGGTCAAAGTATTGGATACCGAGGCCGAGTCCTTTGTGGCAGAGGGCGATGCCGGTCATATCCGAAGCATTGAAGTTTTTCGCAAGGTCGGCGAGGAAGACGACGGGGAATTCCAGTCCTTTGCTGCTGTGGATGGTCATGATGCGGACGGCATTGGCGGGGGCGGCATCGGTCTTTGCCTGGAAACGGCCATCGCCTTTGAGAAGGCTCGAGAGCTCTGTAAGGAAGGGGTAGAGGCCGTTGTGCGTGCCTGCGTCGCGCGTGCGGGCGAGCTCATAGAAGGCGAGCAGGTGGGCGCGGCGGACATGGCCGCCGGGAAGACCGGCGACGTAGGTGAGGTAGTCGGTGTCTTCCCAGATTTCCTGAAGAAGTGGTGCGATGCCGCCTCGCACGGCATGCTCGCGCCATGCGCTAAAGTGGGTGAGAAAGGCGGACAGGGCATCAGCCTTTTCCGGGGATAGAAGGGGCGCAGCTTTCCCGAGAAGCGGGAAGAGGTGATCCGTTTGGTTTTCTTTCATCAGGAGGCGGAGACGGGCGAGGTCTGTCTCGGTGAGCCCCACGAAGAAGGAGCGGAGCACGGCGGTGAGCGGCAGGTCCTGCAGCGGGTTATCCAGGATCTGGAGGAGGGCGATGAGTGTCTTGACTTCCAGGTTCTGCACATAGTCATCGTCTCGGGAGGAGATGGCGGGGATGTGATGGTCTTTCAGGATCTTGAGCAGGGCGGGGCCTTTCGCGGCGATGGAGCGGAGAAGGATCACGATGTCTCCATACCGGATGGGACGGAAGGTGCCATCTTTATTCATCACCTGTCTCCCTTCTTGGATGAGGCTTTCGATATGGCGGGCGATGAGACGGCCTTCGGTGTCGATTTTGGAGATTTCCTTGAGCTCGGGCTGGTCCGTCTCGGCCAGTTCGCTGCCATCGACGAGTTCGATCGTGACGCGACCGCCGACGTAGTTTTCCGGGCGCGCTTCTTCGCATCGTCCCGGATAGAGGGCTTCGGCATCGCCGTAGGTGAGTTCCAGATTTTTCTCTGTCATGAGCTGCCTGAAAAGGTAGTTGATGGAGGAAAGGACGGTGGCATCGCTTCGGAAGTTGCGGTTCAGGTCGATGCGCTGGCCGCTCTCGCCTTCTTGATGGAAGCGGTGGTACTTGGAGAGGAAAATCGTGGGGTCTGCCTGGCGGAAGCGGTAGATGCTCTGCTTGATGTCGCCGACAAGGAAGCGGTTATGCCCGTTCGAGAGGAGAGTGGTGATGAGCTCCTGAATGCCATTCGTATCCTGATACTCGTCGATCATGACTTCTTTGTAGTTTCTTCGGATGGAGAGTGCAGCTTCGGAGGGGAAGTCTTCGGCGTGCTCGGGGGTGAAGGCCGGATTTTCCGTATCGAGCAGAAGGGAGAGCGTGTAGTGCTCGAGGTCATTGAATTCCATCACGCCTTCCTGTTTTTTCCTTGCCAGGTAGCTGCGACCGAAGTCGAGCGCGAGCGCGGAGAGGACTTTGACTTCCGGGGCCATGGCGCGCGTCTCTTCTATCCATTGCGCGGGCGTAATGGATAGAAAGGGGATGAGCTTTTTCTTATAGGTGTCTTTGGCCATGTCACGAAGAGCTTTGATCGATTCCGCGTCAGGGGATTTGTTAAAATCTGTAGACTTGATGCCGTAGGCTTTGGCTTTGGCAGCGGAGAGGCTCGGCATCTTTTGCGGGATAAAGGAGGGCATGGCATAGAGTGCCTGCCATGTGGTGACTTGGGCGAGGGAGGAAAAGAAGGCGTACTCCTGGCTGAGCGTCTCGCCATAGACATCGCGTGCGATGGGATTCGTATCCAGAAGGGAGAAGGCCTGCCGGTAGAGGTCGCAGATCTTTCCGGCGGTGTCGATGAGCTCGGATAGGATGGGCTGCGTCCATGGGAGGTCATCGAGCGTGGCATCTTCAGGGATCTCATAGGCATCGGGGAGACGCGCGAGCCAGACGTCCGGGAAGGGCATGGAGGAGGCGTAGCTGTGCATGCGCAGGATCATCTGACGCAGGGCCTGATCCTGATGGCCGCTGGCAAAGAGGTCGCAGGTGGTGAGGAAATCCGGATTTCCTTCTTCATACCAGCGCTCGAGTACTTCTGTCAGTACATCATCGGCGAGAAGGCGCGCGTCATTTTCATCGGCCATGATGCGTGTCTTCGGGTCAAGATCGAGCAGGTAGAAATATTGACGCACGAGGGACTGGAAGAAGGCATCCAGGGTGGAAATCTGCGCGCTCGAAAGGAGCGAGATCTGTCGCTCTAAGTGGTGGACGAGCGGGAGATTCTGCGCGGCATCCGCGGCCTCGAGCTCACGGGTGAGAGAGGCGGAAATGCGGGACTTCATCTCGCTGGCCGCGGCTTTTGTGAAGGTCAGCACCAGGAGTTCGTGGATGTCGATGTGACTGTCCGGATCCGCAGCGAGGCGGGTGATGCGTTCCGTCAGGACGGCGGTCTTCCCGCTGCCCGCAGCGGCGGATAAGAGGAGGTTTTTATTTCGGATGCGCAGGGCCTCTTCCTGCTGGGGTGTCCAACTCATGATGACTCCTTTTTTTAATGAGGAATGAGGAATGCTGGTGCGGCGCATAAAAATCATGAAGCGCCGCGCTGGCGGTTTTCTCGTATCGCAAACCTAATCCCTAGCTACTAATCCCTAGCTACCAGTCTCCTAGTCCCTAGTCCCTAGTCACTAGTCACTAGTCACTAGTCACTAGAGCCTGTCACTCTTTCGCGCGTTCTTCCAGCTCTTTCTTCAGCTCGCTGTCCTTCGGCAGGCGGATGTAGTCGTAATTTTCTTCTTCCCGACCGGGGTCGAAGCGGCAGATGGTGTGGTAGGGGCAGTAGCGGCAGGGGGCAGTGCCTTTGTAGCTGGCAGGGCAGATGGAGATGTCGCCTGCGATCATGCGGCTGTGGAGAGAGAGAATGTTTTTCCTGACGATGGCAAGGAGGGCGGAGAATTGTTCTTTCGTCAGGGCAGAAGCAGATCCCTTGCGGAGGCTGCCGTCATTATTAAATTTCACAGGCAGGCAGGAGTCGTTTTCGCCGGCGTCCTTGTCGAGGGCGCGGAGAAGATCCGGATCTGCGAGGACGTAGCCGGAGGCGTGATCCTTTTCAGAAAGGCTGACGTTTCCATTCGGCGGGACCTGCTCGACTTTGGTGACATTGCCCGACAGGTAGATGTACATGAGCGCAGCGGGGAGCAGCGGCTCTTCGGGGTGTTCCTGCTCGACGGCGAGAAGGTAGGTGAGGAGCTGGAGCTTCAGTCCGGCGACGATTTCCGCGAGCGCGGCGTCGGTATGGCCGGTCTTGTAGTCAAAGATGGCGACGGCATTGTCCTTCACATCGAAGCGGTCGATCTTTCCGGAGATGGTGAGTGTCTCGCCGTCTTCTTTGGCAAGGTGGAGGTAGAAGGCTTTCTCGAGGGCTTTGGTATCGAATTCGCTTCGCCGGCTCCACGAGCGAAGGAAGGTGAGCGTTTCCCGGAAGGTGCGGTCGAGGCTTCTTTTCGTGTAGCGGGAGGTGGCATCGGAGGAGAGGATGCCGTACTTCATCTTTTCGGAGAGGGCGCCTGTGATGGTGGAGGAGATCTCGCGGATGTCTTCATCACTGGCGTCGCGCCACTGCCTTTTTTGCCGGGTGAGTGTGCTGCCGAACTGGTGAAGGCCTGCGTGAAGGTAGTTGCCAAGGTCAAGGCTTTGGATTTCGCCCTCATCACGTTCGGCGAGCGATAGACCGTACTGGAGAAAATACTTGTAGGGACAGCTGCGATAGGTTTCCAGACGCGTCATGGAGCTTACGAAGCGGCCGCCGGGCTGGAAAAGGGCGCGGGCGAGCTCTTGCGGCAGGGTGTCGGGGGTGTTGCTGTAGGAGAGAGCGCGCAGCTTTTCAGAAAGGATGCGCTGCCAGTGGGGACTTGCCATCGCCCAGCGGGCGAGTGCGCGCCATGGGGAGGTGTTTGCCGGCAGGCCTTCCTGCAGAAGGCGGGGAAGGAGCGAGAGGGCTTCTTCGGGGTTGGCAAAGAAACTGGGGTCGGGATCCTCCAGCGTGGGCGCGCAAGCGGCGGCGCATTCTGTGCTGTAGCCGAGCTTGGCGAGCTGGAGGGCCAGGAAGGAGGGCTCGCGTTCTTTCCCATCGCTTCCGAGCGATGGGGAGATGAGGTAGAGGGCATCGGAGGCGCGGGTGAGGGCGAGGTAGACGAAGAACTGCTCCTGATGGATCATCTGCATGAGATCATTCCCGAAAGTGAGCTGGCTGTTTTCATAGAGAGCCTGCTTTTCCCATTCGGAGAAGAAGCCGCTCTCTTCGACGCGCTTGGGAAATTCGCCTTCGATCACGCCGGGGATGAAGACGACTTTCGCTTCCATCGCATAGCCGCGGTCCATGCCTGTCACGGTCACATGGTCGAGGGTCGGCGGGATGGTGGAGTAGGTGAGGGCAGAGAGGCCGTCTTCGAAGAGGACGCGGAAATCTTCGGCGGTCATCGGGTCATCCCCTGCGACATGGACGATCTCATCCAGGAGGCCCAGCACCTTCTTCCAGACCTGAAGGTGGGGGCGAAGGCCTGTCTTTTCGAAAGAGGCTGCATCCCATGCCGCCAGGGTGTGAGGCACCTTTTCGCTGAGGAGGAACCGGTAGAGGAGCGCTGCGCGGTCTTTGGCGGAAACGGCGGATTTCCACGCGGCAGAGAGCGGATCGAGAAGAGAGGTGAGGCGCGTGCGCCATTCATTCACGCGGCGGCGCTCGGTGAGCTCGGCTTCAGACAGCGGCGGGGGCGTCTCATCGAGATGGCGGTAGCTGCGCTGCTCCCAGCTGTCATGCCACTGCCAGGGACGGATGCGGCGGGAAAGGACGTAGTTCTCGAGACGGTCGATCTCTTCCTGAGAAAATTCAGGAAGGAGCGAGGTCTTCAGGAGGCGAAAGAGGGTGAGACGCTGCCAGCCTGCGTTCTTTCGGCTCGTTTCCTTCGCGAGAAACTGCAGCAGGAAGGAGGTGAGCATCACGAGCGGGTGGTTATTCATGGGATGCTTCTCATCGATGAAGCCGGGGATGCCGTAGGCCGCAAAGGCGCGGGTAAAGAGGTCGCTGTAGTTTTCCGGCGTGCGTGAGAGGACGAGGATGTCACGGTAGCGAAGACCTTTGTCACGGACGAGCGATGTGATGGTGCGTGAAATGAAATCCACTTCTTCCTTCGGGCTGGCTGCGGTGATGAGGTGGAGGCCGTCTTTCGCGCGGCCGTCCTCAGGACGGGGGCGTGCGTGGCGTTCGAAGAAATGGCGCGCCATGAGTGCAAGGTCGCTGGCGCGGAAGCGTTTCCCTTCCGTGAGCACGACGGAGGAGGAGCGGCGGATCGCGCCCTGCATCTGGCTGTAGAGCTGATACGGCCGGGCAAAGTTTGGATTTTCCGCTGCCTCTTCCGGACTGTCCATCTGCAGCGTCATGGTGACTTCCGCGGCTGTATGAACGAGCGCGGATACGATGCGGATTTTCTGCGGCGCCATGCCGTTGAAGCCATCGATCCAGATGCGCGAGCCACGGAGCTTCTCTGACTTGGGGATCTCCCGTGCGAGAAGGTCGAAGAGGCTTCCTTCATAAGCGAAATGCATACGCAGATAGTCGTGGTACGCTTTATATAAGAGGGAGAGATCAGCGAGCTTTTTCCCCAGCGGCGTCTCTCTTTCCCGCTGCGAGGCGGCAAAGAGGTCATCTTCTGTGACGAGAAACATGTCGAGCTGATGGAAGAAGGCGGTCAGATTCTCCGAGAAATGCGGCTGCGATGCAGCGCGGAGGATCACTTGCAGCTTATCTTTGTGCGCGTCCAGCAGTCGGCGCAGGATGATCTGCTGACCCAGCGGTGAGAGAGCATCGGCGACCGGCGAGTGCAGCTCTTGAAAAACGCGGTAGGCGAGGCGTGAGAAACCGCACACCGTCACATCGATGAAGCCGCCGCCGGGGAAGGATTTCGCGAGCAGGTACTCCGCCGTGTATGTGCCCTGATCGGGGACAAGAAGGTAGGCGCGGCCGCCCGGGGTCTTTTTCAGATAGTCTTGGATTTCGCGGCAGCAGCGGGTGGTCTTTCCCGTGCCGGCGCGGCCGAAAATAAAATGCAGGCTCATAGGAGGCTCCTTTTGTGAGTGATTGGGGACTGGGTTCGGGGTTCAGGGTTAGCCCCTTGGGCGGCTCCGTCCACTGATTATGAATGAAAGCTTTGCGCGAATGAGGAATTAGGAATG
>CAKPUX010000018.1 GCA_934193095.1 uncultured Dialister sp.
ATCTCATCTACATGGACGAGCATCGGCTTGTAGTCGAAGCAGGCTTTGATTTCTTCTTCGTTCAGATACTTTCTGACATCTTCATCCTTGCAAAGATTTTCATAGAAATCTTCGCCCTGCAGCCAGCGTTTCATCGCATTTCTCTGTACCCAGCGATAGGCGGTGTCGCGGTAAGCGCCTTTCGCTACGAGAGCGAGGAGGACGCGCGGGCTGTAGATGAGGCCGCCGGTGAGGTTCAGATCAGCGAGCATCTTGTCCGGATAGACGAGGAGCTTGTCGATGAGGTCGGTGGTCTGTGCGAGGATGTAGTCCAGAGCGATGGTCGCATCCGGGAACATGACGCGTTCGACGGAGGAGTGGGAAATATCTCTTTCATGCCAGAGCGGGATGTCTTCGAAGGCCGGGAGGCTGTAGCCCTGGATGAGGCGTGCCATGCCGCAGATTCTTTCAGACTTGACCGGATTTCTCTTATGCGGCATCGCAGAGGAGCCCTTCTGCTTCGGGCTGAAATATTCTTCCGCTTCTCTCACTTCGGTCCTCTGCAGGTGGCGGACTTCCAGAGCCATCTGGGCAAGGGTGCCGGCGATGACGCCTAAGGTCGTGATGTATTCGGCATGGTGGTCACGCTGTACGACCTGAGTCGCTACAACTTCTTTGGCAAGACCCATCTTCTTGCAGACGTATTCTTCGACGAATGGATCGATGTCTGCATAGGTGCCTACCGCGCCGGACAGCTTGCCGACCGCCATTTCTTCTGCGGCTCTCTTCATGCGGTCAATGTTTCTGAGCGTCTCGGAGTACCAAAGGAGCAGCTTCAGACCGAAGGTGGTCGGTTCTGCATGGACACCGTGGGTGCGGCCGATGGTCGGGGTGTACTTGAATTCGACCGCTCTTCTCTTCAGGACTTCTGCCAGTTTTTCCAGATCTTCGAGAAGGACAGCGGAGGCCTGTTTGATCTGTACATTGAGACCGGTGTCCTTCACGTCGGTGGAGGTAAGGCCCATGTGGATGTACTTGGCATCATCGCCTACGTATTCCCCGACATTGGTGAGGAAAGCGATGATGTCGTGATTGATTTCACGATCGATCTCATGGATGCGGTCGACATCAAAGTCTGCTTTCGCTTTGATCACTTCGACAGCTTCCTTCGGAATGCGGCCCAGCTCAGCATTTGCTTCGCAGGCTGCGATTTCTACATCAAGCATTGTCTGCCATTCATTTCTTTCGTTCCAGATCTTTTCCATGACTGGACGTGTGTACCTCGGTATCATCAGAGTTCTCCCTTCGGTTGACCAATGCGGGCGCAGATCTCGCGCCCGACGACTACGCCGGCGGCGGAGGCCTGTGCAAGGCCCCTGGTGATGCCGGCTCCATCACCAATAGCGAAGAAATTGGGAATCTTCGTCTCCAGCTGGGAAGACAGTGCGATGCGGGAGGAGTAGAACTTCACTTCCACCCCATAGAGAAGGGTGTGACGCGAGTTCGCGCCCGGGCATGCTTCATCCAGCGCTTCAAACATCTCCATAATATCCTTTAAGAAGCGATATGGCAAGACCAAAGATAAATCTCCTGGCGTTGCCGAGGGCATGGTGGGGTTGATCAGCCCTCTTCGTATGCGCTCTGCCGTCGAGCGGCGGCCGTCGCGCAGGTCGCCAAGACGCTGCACGATGGGCCCACCGCCCAGCATGTTTGCCAGTGTCGCGATGTATTTCCCATACTCGATCGGTTCGTGGAACGGCTCAGTGAACTGCTTCGAGACCAGAATGGCGAAATTGGTATTCTCACTCTTTTTGTGTGCATACGAATGTCCATTCACCGTCATGAGCCCGTTGTTGTTCTCCGTCACGACGAAGCCATACGGATTCATGCAGAACGTGCGTACACGGTCATCGAAGGATTTGGAGAAATACACCAGTTTCGACTCATAGCAGATGTTCGTGATCGGCTCGAAGACTTCGGCCGGCGACTCCACGCGGACGCCGATGTCGACCGCATTCGACTCGGTCTGAAGGCCGATCCGCTTCGCTTCTCCGGTAAACCACTCCGCGCCGTCACGCCCCGGTGCAGCCACAAGGTACTTTGAGCGGTACGTCTCGCCGCCTGCAATGACGCCCTGTATCACGCCATCGCTCACGAGGATCGTATCCACCGGACACTTTGATTTCACCGTCACATTGGCCGGCAAGCTGTCACGCATGCGGGAGAGGATCTCTCCATTCACATCCGTCCCCAGATGGCGGATGCGCGCTGGGATGAAGGACAAGTCTGCGGCTGCCGCCCGCCGCTTCAATTCGTGCAGCTCCTCCTTGTACTCATCCCCGTAGACCTTGCGATCGGCCCCACCGTAGCGGCAGTACACGCCGTCCACATAGGAGATCAGACGGGCAAGCTCCCCTTGATTCATATAATCATCCAGATTTCCGCCATAGTCCGTCGTAAGCGTCAGCTTCCCGTCAGAGAAGGCCCCCGCGCCGCCCCAGCCGGATACGATATTCGCATAGCGGTCGGCCGCCTTCGCCTGCCTGTTCTTATTGAGCGCGATGCGCTCACGAATATCCAGCCCCTTCTCCAGGATCAGGATGGACATCCCGGTATCAGCCAGCTCGAGCGCCGTGAATATCCCCGCCGGACCGGCACCGATGATAATGAGATCATAATTTTTCATAAGCATGCCTCATTTCGTGTGAGTACAAAAAGGGTTCAGGGTTAGCCCGTGGGGCGTGCTGACCCATAGATTGGGGCTGAAAGCTTTGCTCGAATGAGGAATGAAGGTGGCGGCTTCGCCGCGAATATATATGTGGCGATGCCCGAAGGCCGGAGGATAGAAGTCAGATGTCTCGCGTCTGATATCTGATATCTCCTAATCTCCCAGTCTCTTAGTCCCTAGTCCCTAGTCACCAGTCACTAATTCTTCCCCAAAAGGGCATAAAAAAAGCCCCGCATGGGGGCCAGATACATTTTGCGTATCCCTTGTCTTATTTTACGCAAAAGAAGAGCGCATGTCAAACAAATGGAAATGGCGAGCGACTAGTGACTGGAAAGCTGGGATCCTGGAGCAGCCGCCGCTCCCATTGAAGCTGTCAGCTCTGTTTCGACTTTCAGTCATTGCACCCCCTCTTGATTTCCTGTATACTATACGTAATATAAAATCATCTAAAGGAGGACTCATGGCACTCACAAAGAAAGCGGAACGGACAAAAGCAAAGCTTCTCGAATCCGCCAAGCGCCTGATCAGCGCGCACGGCTTCGATCATGTATCGGTGGAAGACATCACGAAGGACTCCGGCGTCGCCAAAGGCACCTTCTATCACTACTTCGAATGCAAGGAAGACGTTGTCCGCGAACTCTCCCGCAACACAGCCATGGCGACCATCGAGCGCGCCATCGCTCATGAAGGGGACGCGATCGAGCGCTGCTGCTTCTATTTCAGCGAAATCTACAAGGACTGCATGTGGAGCGGCGTCCGTCTCGTCCGTCAGTGGCTTCGTGACAGCGTGGAAAACAAGCACGCGCATCCCGAGCAGAATACAGAAGCTCTCTACGATCTCTATCTCGCCCTCGAGAAGATCCTCTCCGCCCATCAGGGCGAAGGCAAAGGGGAGCTTCGCAGCGATGTCCCCAAGACCATCCTCTGCCGCATCCTGGTCAGCCACTTCATCGGCGTCATCACGCTCTGGTGCATGCTGAATGCCTCCTTCGACCTTGCCAATGATTCAGAAAATTACATGAGAATCGACATCGAAAATCTCCTCGGACCGTATGTGGAGAAGTGACTGGGTGACTGGTGACTAGCGACTAGTGACTGGTGGCTGGTGGCTAGGGACTAGGGATTAGAAGCAAGCGGTGATCGAAATAGCGCAATTGGCACGCTGACCGTTCTGCAAGGAGGATCTCTCGAGTGCTCTTCCAATGACGACAGCGCGAAGCGCTATCAAAATTCTGCGGCGCTTCATTATTTTTTTTGCGCCGCACCACCATTTCGCATTTCTCATTTCTAATTTCTCATTCAACCGAATCTTTCATCCGCAATCAAAGGGGCGGCACGCCCCATGTGTTTTCCCTATAGCGCCGCGAGGCTTTGCGATGTATGATACAGATGTATCCATGCAAAGCTCACGGCGTTTTCCTATGGTCTTGCGCCATGCCATCATTTTTTATTTTACTAGGAGGTCTCTCATCATGACACCATATACAGAAGGTTTTTCTGCTGAGCCCATTCCGGACGCCATTTTTGAGATCATGAAAGGCAAATCATTCAAGACAGACTGCACCATCCCCAGAGAAGAGCTCTCCTATCTCCGCATCCGCTATGTGGACCTCCAAGGAAAAACGCAGGACGGCGAAATGGTGGTCAACCGCCGCATCGCAGAAACCGTCCTTTCCATCTTCCAAGAGCTCTACGCCGCCAAATATCCCATCGAGAAGATCCGCCTCGTGGACCACTACGATGCCGATGATGAACGCTCGACGGCAGACAACAACAGCTCCTCCTTCAATTTCCGCTTCATCTCCCACACGACCAAGATCTCCAAGCATGGCATGGGCGCGGCGATCGATATCAATCCGCTCTACAACCCCTATGTCAAAATGGTGGACGGCGCGCTCTCCATCGAGCCAGCCGCCGGAGCCCCCTATGTAGACCGCAGCCGTGACTTCCCTATGAAGATCGACGAGTCGGACCTCGCTTTCCAGATCTTCACCAAGTACGGCTTCGAATGGGGCGGCAGCTGGGACGGCCGCAAAGACTACCAGCACTTTGAAATCCCGGATGATGTGATCAAGAGCTGGTAACTAGTGACTGGTGACTGGTGACTAAATGCCACCTTCGGGCATCGCCATTATTTTTACTCGCGGCGCTTCTATATTTTTATGCGCCGCACCACCATTTCGCATTTCTCATTTCTAATTTCTCATTCAATCGAATCTTTCAAACGTAATCAAAGGGCGCCCCCGCCCCACGGGCTAACCCTCAACCCCCTCGGAGCATTCTATGTCTAAGAAAAACATTCCCGTCAAACCAAACGAAACATACACCCTCACCATCCGCGACCTTGGCATCCACGGCGAAGGCATCGGAGCTGTCGATGACTTCACTGTCTTCGTCCCCGGCGCTCTCCCCGGCGAGACCATACAGGCCATGATCTTGACCGCGAAGAAATCCTACGCCACAGGGCGGCTCATCTCCATCGAGACCCCCTCCGCGCATCGCACCATGCCCGCCTGCCCGGTCTACCACGCCTGCGGCGGCTGTCAGATCTCCCACCTCACCTATGAAGGCCAGCTTGCCGTGAAAGAGCGGCGCGTGAAAGACGTGATGGTGCGCATCGGCGGCTGCGAAGAGAGCCTTGTCCGCCCCATTGCCGGCGCCTCCCGCCCATGGAACTACCGCAATAAAATGGCCGTCCCCGTCAGTCAGGTGACGAGCGGCCCTGTCATGGGCTACTACCGGCAGGGCAGCCATCAGGTCATCCCGATCGCGAGCTGCGCCATTCAGGAAGAAGAGAACAACCGTCTGCTGCGCTTTGCACAGGGCTTCCTGGCACGCCATCAGCTCACCGGCTACAACGAAAAAACAGGCCGCGGCAGCGTCCGTCACATCATGGGACGCGTCGGCGATCACGGCGAAGTCATGGCCGTCATCGTGACCGCTACGGAGAAACTCCCGCTCGCCGACCTCTGGATTTCTGAAATGAGAAAACTTCTCCCCGAAGTCGTCTCCATCTATCACAATGTCCAAAACCACAAAGGCAATGCCATCCTCGGGAAAGAAATCCATCATCTCTGGGGCAAAAAGACCCTGACCTCTTCCCTTTGCGGCATCGCCTTCGAAGTCTCCCCCTTCTCCTTCTTTCAGGTGCACAAACCGCAGGCCGAGCTCCTCTATGAAAAAGCCCTCGCCTATGCCGACCTCCACGGCGGAGAGACCGTGATCGACGCCTACTGCGGGACGGGCACCATTTCCCTCTGCCTCGCCAAAAAGGCCGGCCGCGTCATCGGCATCGAGATTGTGAAGGAAGCCATCGAAGATGCGAAGAAAAATGCCGCCTTCAATCACATCGAAAACGCAGAATTCTACGCCGCTGATGCCGGAGAATTCATGCCAAAGCTCTACCGAGAAGGCCTTCGCCCCGACGTCATCGTCATGGACCCCGTCCGCGCCGGATGCAGCGAGGCCGTCCTATCCGCTGCGGCCGGCATGCAGCCCTCACGCATCGTCTACGTCTCCTGCAACGTGGCGACCTTCGCCCGCGACGCGAAGATCCTCGCCGGACTTGGCTACACCGTGAAGGAAGTCACCCCTGTCGACATGTTCCCGCAGACCATGCATGTGGAGACGGTGGCTCTGCTGACAAGAAACGAAAATATGATTCCATCGATATAACTGTTGTAGTAAAGACGTTTTAATATGGATGAGAAATAACCAGAAGGAGCCCTCTTATTTGAAAAAGAAAAAAGATGAAGTAACCATCCGTTCCAGTGCAGCGGAATACTTAACCTATGTTGCCTCTATCGGCGATCAGCAGGGCAGCATAGAGCTGCGCTATGAGGATGAGAATATATGGCTGACGCAGAAGATGATGGCCACATTGTATGATGTTGGTACCAATACAATCAATTATCATATAAAAAAGATATTCGAGGATAGTGAGCTACAGGAAGAGCCAGTTATTCGAAAATTTCGAATAACTGCTCCTGATGGAAAAAGTTACAATACAAATCACTATTCCTTGGAGATGATCATTGCCGTAGGCTTTAAAGTCAATTCTGAGCGTGCCGTACAGTTTCGTAAATGGGTAAATCAGATTGCCAAGGATTACACCATCAAAGGCTGGGTTATGGATGATGAACGGCTGAAACGTGGAACGTATCTGACAGAGAAGTATTTCGACGAGCAGTTAGAGCGCATCCGTGAGATCCGTGCCAGCGAAAGAAAGTTTTATCAGAAGATCACTGACCTGTATGCAACAGCCATTGATTATGATAAAAATGCTGCAACGACGAGAAGATTTTATGCGACCGTCCAGAATAAGATGCATTACGCAGTGCATGGACATACGGCGGCGGAGCTGATCGTGGAAAGAGCCGATCATACAAAGGAGCATATGGGACTGACCACCTGGGCAGATGCACCTGATGGAAAGATCAAGAAGAGCGATGTCACTGTTGCGAAAAATTATCTAAGCCAGAATGAAAGGAAGCAGCTGAATCGTATGGTGACAGCATACCTGGATTTTGCTGAAAACATGACATTGCGGCATATCCCGCTTACGATGCAGGACTGGGGAAAGAGACTTAACAGCTTCATTGAAATGTTTGATTATGGCATTTTACAGGACGCAGGCAAGGTGTCCGCAGAAATTGCAAAGCTTCATGCTGAGACAGAATTTGAAAAATATCGCGTGATCCAGGACAGATTATTCATGTCCGACTTTGATAGGTATATGCTGGAGTTGGAAGAAAGCGCAAAGAAATAATGACCGGATTTCAGGTCGAGACGATGAAATCCGGCAACTCAATTTCCTGCATGTTTCCTTTTGGCCATTAAAAATCCCCCTAAAGCAGTTTGGTGATTGACCTTGTCTGCTTTAGGGGGATTCTATCATTCAGGGTGTTGCTTCGGTTTTTTTATTGTTTGGCCTTGTATTCTTCGCCCCAATTCCACATGGCATCCAAAATAGGCTTCAAGCTGTAGCCCAGATCAGTGAGTGTGTACTCTACACGGGGCGGTACCTCTGCATAGACCTTACGACTTAACAGCCCGTTTCCCTCCATATCTCGAAGCTGTGCGGTCAGCACCTTCTGGGACACACTGCCAATGGATTTTTTTAACTCCCCAAAGCGTTTTGTTCCAGGGAGCAGATCTCGAAGGATCAGCACTTTCCACTTGTTGCCGATCAGGGTTAATGTAGTTTCCACCGGGCAGGCGGGCAAAGGTTTTGCATTCGTTTGTTCACTCATTAGGAATACCTCCGACAATGGTTTCCGTTGGTAAGTTACACTAAAACCATACCATACCTCCTGTTGTGCGGTCAAGTATAGTGTCCTGTATGCCTATCGCAAAAAATTTTTGAATTTACAAAATCACTGAAAAGCCTTGTAATTACACAATCGTTTCCTTTTGGTAACTGTACAATAGTTTCTGAAAGGTAACTACAGTACAATATTGTGCTTACTTTACAATAGAAACAAGGCTGTGTATCCTACAGACAAGAGCTAAGAAGAACGGCCGATCCAAGGCTCAAAGTAAGTTCCAAAGGAGAAATCATCCATGAACATGATTTGGCAACAGCCACGCAGATAGGAAGGAGAAATCTAAAATGACAAACATTCAGAAAGCGATCGAACTCATCAACACCTTCGCCACCGGTGATACCGAAAAGGCAGCCAGCCTGTTGGCAGAGAGCTATATTCAGCACAATCTCGCCTATGGCACTGGCCTTGATGCCTTTGTCGGCTCCGTTGCTTATCTGGCCTCTGCGCCGGTCAAGACCACGGTAAACACCATCCGCTCCTTTGCTGATGGTGACAAGGTGTTCCTTCAGACCATATATAACTTTGCCGGTGCCGGTGAGCAGGTGGCCTTCGACATTTTCCGTTTCGATGACAACGGCAAGATTGCTGAGCACTGGGATAATCTGGCTGCACTGGCTGCTCCCAATCCTTCCGGTCACACCCAGACCGACGGTACTATAGCAATTACCGATCTGGACAAGACGGAGGAAAACCGCAAACTGGTTGAGCGCTTCCTGTACGATGTAATGCAAGGCAACAATCTGTATAAGGCCCCTGATTACTTCGACGGTGATGCTTACATTCAGCACAATACCAGCATTGCCGACGGTGTTTCCGGTTTGAATGAGGCACTGGCTGCACTGGCTGAGCAGAACATTCAGATGATCTATGACGATATACATATGGTTCTGGCGCAGGGTAACTTCGTCCTGGCAGTCAGTGAAGGCACCTTTGGCGGCACTCCTACTGCCTACTATGACCTGTGGCGTGTGGAAAACGGCAAGATCGCCGAGCATTGGGATGTGCTGGAGACAGTGGCAGACCAGTCCACTTGGCAGAACGAGAACGGGAAGTTCTAAGAAAGCACGGATTAAATCGTTATCAGATTTAATCAGCGTTCCCCTAATTGTTCCCCAGCGGTAACCATACCATAATATTGTACGTACTTCACAAGCCGTACAAATCGCATGACGTGAAAGACATCAAGAGAAACAACAAATTTCGGGAGGTACTTATTATGAACAAAGTCGTAGAATTTCTGAACGCCAATCCTGTGCAGTATCTGGCTACCGTCGGTCGTGACAACAAGGCGAAGTGCCGCCCCTTCATGTTCGCTGGTGAGCTTGACGGCAAGCTGTGGTTCTGCACCAACAACACCAAGGACGTCTACAAGGATATGCAGGAGAACCCGGAGGTGGAGATCTCCGTTTCCAGTCCGGACTATGCGTGGATTCGTCTGCACGGTAAGGCTGTGTTCGAGAACAACATGCCTGCCAAGGAAATGTGTATCCGGAACCCTATCGTGAAGGGACAGTACGGCGAAGCTACCAACCCCATCTTTGAAGTATTTTATTTAGATCATGCCCACGGCATCATCGCTGACTTCTCCGGCAATCCACCCTACGAGTTCTAAGGAAACGCTGATTAAATCGCAGAATATTTTCAGATAGAAGAACCTCCGGTCCTCATGGCTGGAGGTTCTTTTTATTCGATAGAGATCGCTCTTCCCTCCCGATTTTCAATCCGGACTTAGGAAAACTCTTTTTCCCGTTCCATCCGCTGCCTGTCCAAGGCACTACCCTATGGCCGATTTTTTCTTCATCCATTCCAGCAGATAATCACGGAAAAGACAGGCTGCCTTTGTCTTGCGGACCTGCGGATTGCTTACAAGGTAGATCATCTGCCCGCTGATCTCTTCCTTCAGTGTCCGGCTCACGATGTCGGGATGCGGGTACAGGGGATCGGCATAGTCATAGCCAATGTTGATGGCTTTGTTGTGAAGGAGAAGTGTGCGGATGATACTTTCATCCGTTGTTTCCGCAAGAATGTGGGTCTCCCTTCCGGGTGCGAGGAAGTACTTGTCGATATGGTGACGGAAGCAATCGTAGGCACGGCCTTTGCTGATGATGGTCTGCCCGTCCAGATCGTCATAGGTCAAGGCAGGGAGCTTCGCCAGCGGATGCGATCTGTGCATCCGTACACTGTAATGGCTGAAAAAAAGAGGTTCTCCTTCGAAGCGCGTCTCATCCAGTGGTCCCGCCGTGATGGCAAAGCTGCACTGCTGCGATGCCAATGCAGCTATAGCATGGGCATCTGTCGTATCTACTACACTTAAAATGATAGACGGATAGGCCTCGTGGAAGTCTTCGATCAGGGAGGCTCCGAGATAGGCGAGTACATGATCGAGCGCATAAATGGTGACCACGCTCTGGGACTTAGCTGCCAGCGTGCGGAGGCTGCGGATGGCATCGTATTCCTCCAGAAGGCTTTTGGCATGCGGCAAGAGAGTCGTTGCATAGTCCGTGGGAATAACTCCTTTTATACTGCGGATAAAAAGCGGCTGACCAAGCTCTTCCTCAAGCAGGCGGATCACCTTGCTGACGCCTTGCCGCGAGACATAGAGGGTGTCTGCCGCTGTTTTTATATTCTGTGTCTGATAGACGGTCACGAAGTATTGCAGCTGTTTTTGATTCATAGAGCACCTCCTGTTTTCATTATAGTGCAACCATATGGTTGCTTCAATCATCTCATTTTTTTCTTTTTCCGGCGACATGCCTCACGTATAATAACGCCTAGAAAAGGAGGATTCACATTCTATGAAAATCACACAGATCCGCAGTGCAACCAATCGCCTGGTATACGCCGGCAAAACATTTCTCATCGATCCGTGGCTTGCCCCCCGGCATGCCTTCAGCTTCATCGACATTCCCGGCCGCCCCTACCATATTTCCGACCCGATGAAGGAGCACCTGCCGATGCCATTCTATGACCTTCCCATCTCTGTCAGCGAGGTCTTGCAGGATGTCGACTATATCATCGTCACGCATCTCCATCCCGATCACATCGACATGTCCGTCACAGACGGTACAGTCGGCGCCCCGCTGGATAAGAGAGTCCCCATTTTCTGCCAAAATGAAGAGGATGCGGCTGTGCTGAAAAGATCCGGATTTCAGGATATCACCATCCTTTCGAAAGAAGGAATCAGAGTAGGAGATGCCACCGTTCGTCAGGTCCCGGCTCTTCATGGCACGTATATCCCCTGCGGAAACGCCATGGGCGTCCTCTTTGAAAGCAAAGAGGAAAAAACATTCTATCTGGCCGGCGATACCATCTGGTATGAGGAAGTAGCTGCGACCATTAAGAAATACCAGCCGGAAGTGATCGCCCTCAATGCCTGTGCGGCCGAGACTCTTGAGAATGGCCGTCTCATCATGAATGATGAAGATGTCTGGAATGTATCGCTTGCCGCTCCTCATGCCCGGCTTTATATCACGCATATGGATAACGTGGCGCACGCAGCCCTCACTCGGTATACGATGCGCGGCCGTCTGGCTTCCCGCGGCATCGTCAATTACGATATGCCCCTCGATGGCGAAAGTGTGGTATATCTTTCTGACGAGCCTCTTCGCGCCGAAGGCAGCGATTGAGCGAGGTCATGCCGGAGCGATAGGAAAGGCCGCTTTCTCCCACGCCTACCGATTTCCTCTCATATGGAGTATAATGAAAAGGATAACTATACATCTTCCATTTATGACAGGAGAAATCATATGAAAAAAATCATTCTTACCGGCGACCGCCCGACCGGCCGCCTTCATGTCGGCCACTACGTCGGCTCCCTGCGCGAACGTGTCGAGCTGCAGAACTCCGGCAAATTCGACGACATCTACATCATGATCGCTGACGCTCAGGCGCTCACGGACAACGCGGACAATCCGGAGAAGGTCAGAAGAAATGTGCGCGAGGTCGCTCTCGACTACCTCGCTGTCGGCATCGATCCGGCGAAGTCCTGCATCTTCATCCAGTCCATGGTACCGGAGCTCACCGAACTCACCATGTACTACATGAACCTCGTCACCGTTTCTCGTCTCCAGAGAAATCCGACTGTCAAAGCAGAAATCCAGCAGAAGAATTTCGAAGCCAGCATCCCGGCCGGCTTCCTCTGCTACCCTGTCAGCCAGGCGAGCGACATCACGGCCTTCAAGGCCACCCATGTCCCGACCGGCGAAGACCAGGAGCCGATGCTCGAGCAGACACGCGAGATCGTCCGCAAATTCAATGACATCTACGGCGAAGTCCTGGTCGAACCAGACATCGTCCTTTCCACAAACAAAGCCTGCCTGCGCCTCCCCGGCACCGACGGCAAAGCGAAGATGAGCAAATCCATCGGCAACTGCATCTACCTCTCCGATTCGCCGAAAGACATCGAGACGAAGATCATGTCCATGTTCACCGACCCGACCCACCTGTGCCGCGACGACCCGGGGCATGTGGAAGGAAATCCCGTCTTCACCTACCTCGATGCATTCAGCAGCGATGAACACTTCGCAGCCTTCTGCCCCGAGTACAGCTGCCTTCAGGAAATGAAGGATCACTACACGAGAGGCGGTCTCGGCGATGTGAAGGTGAAGCGCTTCCTCAATAACGTCATGCAGGAAACCCTCCGCCCCATCCGCGAACGCCGTGAATATTGGGAAGCCCATCTGGAAGATGTCCAGGATATCCTGAAGACTGGCTGCGAAAAAGCGGAAAATACCGCAGCCAAGACCCTTGACGAAGTCCGCCGCGCGATGCGGATCAATTATTTCGAGGATGGAAATCTGCTGAAATAAGGTGAAGGGGTTCAAGAAAATTAGGAATGAGGAATGAGGAATGAGGAATGAGGGTGGCGGCTTCGCCGCATTCATTCCTCATTTCACTTTTCTCCCTCCTTCCTTTGGAAGGAGGTGCCCCGAAGGGGCGGAGGTTGGCTGCGTGAAACGGTATTTTCACACACGGGGATGCCAACCCCGCCTCACTTCGCTCGTCTGCCCCTTCCAGAGGAAGGGGCGAGAATGATCCTTGATCGGGCATCGCCCTTTATATGAATTGACGCGAAGCGTCGCTCTGCCTAAGCCTTCCCCATGGGGGAAGGGGGACCGCGTCAGCGGTGGATAGGGTGCTCTCATAAACGACGTACTTGAGACGCTCTTTCCCGCTCTCTTTCATGCCGCCAGTGCCCTATCCGCCCCTTCGGGGCACCTTCCCCTCGAGGGGAAGGCTGACGATACGAGAATACCGTCATCTAACATGCGGCGAAGCCGCCACGAGAGCCCTGAACCCTGAACCCAAGTCACTCTCCATGACAAAAAAGCCAGAACACGCATCCAGTGTGTTCTGGCTTTTCTATTGGCGGCGAAGCCGCACCGTCATTTTTCATTTCACCCACCGCCGGAGCACGCCCGCAAATCTTGCCACGTCGAGAGGCTTGGCTATGTATAGAAGTATGCAGGAGATCCGCCGCCGTGATGGGATCTGCTTCCCCAAGGCTCCCCCTTCCCCCGCCTTCGTCCTTACGTTATAATATATTTAATGAAACTCTTATTTCTCAAAAGGAGGCTTCTTTATGGAAAAAATACATATCAACCTCGGCAAGGATTCCTACGACATCGTGATCGACAGCGGGCTCATCCGCCACGCAGGAGATGCGGTCTCTTCCCTCACGGGTGCGCATGATGCGGCCATCATCACAGAGGATGGGATCGATCGCCTCTACGGCATGGATCTTGTAAAATCCCTCGAATCCGCTGGCATCCGCACCCAGATGATCGTCGTCCCCTCGAGTGAGAAATCGAGAAGCCTCTCCATCGTGAACCGCGTCTACGGCGCGCTCGTCGACTTCGGCCTGCCCTCCGACGGCGTACTCATCGCACTCGGCGGACGCGTCGTCGGTGACATCACCGGCTTCGTCGCAGCCACCTACCACCGCGGCATCGCATACATCCAGTTCCCGACATCCGTGCTCTCGCAGATCGGCAGCGCCATCGGCGGCAAGATCACGCTCGACATCACGGCGGGCAAGAATCTCGTCGGCGCCTTCTATCAGCCGCGCGCCGTCTATATCGACCCCGGCATGGCCAAGACGCTGCCGAGAAAATACCTGCACAATGGCATGGGCGAAGCCGTGAAGCTCGGCTGCGTCTGTGACAAGGAGCTCTTCGAGCTTTTCGAAAAAGCCAATTCCGACATAGAGCTCCTGCGCGTGCTGCCGGAGATCATCCGCCGCTGCTGCACCATCAAGGCGCACTATGTAGAGATCGACCCCACCGGCAAGAAGGAGCGCCGCCTGCTCGACTTCGGACACACCATCGGCGGAGCCATCGAGCGTTGCTGCCGCTACGATGACAAAACGATCACCCACGGCGAAGCGACAGCGATCGGCATGTACCTCGTCACCAAGCGCGCCGAGCTTCTCGGGCTCACCACCCGCGGCGCCACGAGCCGTCTCGAGTACGTCTTGAAATCGCTGTCTCTCCCCACGGAGACACACATCGCTCCCGAGATCCTCGCTGCGGATATGGCAAAAAGCAAGCATGTCAAGGAAGGGAAGCTCCAGCTCGCCCTCATGAAGGAGATCGGTCAGGGCTTCCTGAAGGAAGTGACAGTCGAAGAGCTTGCCAAGTATGTGAAATAAGGACGGGGATCAGGAGACATCTGACTTCTATCCTCCAGCCTTCGGGCATCGTCCCATATATATTCGCGTCAGCGGCGCTCGGCTGCTTTTGTTAGCAGTGATTTGTGCAAAAATGTTTTTCCATCTGCATCACCCGCCTTTCATACCGCCAGTACCCTATCCGCCCCTTTGGGGCACCTTCCCCTCAAGGGGAAGGCGGACGATACGGGAATACCCTCATCTAACATGCAGCGAAGCCGCCACCTCAGCTTTGAGCCCTAGTTACCAGTCAACACACTCCTCTTTTCTCCCTCCTTCCTTTGGAAGGAGGTGCCCCGAAGGGGCGGAGGTTGGCTCTCGATGCGGTATTTTCACACGCGGAGATGCCAACCCCGCCTCGCTTCGCTCGTCTGCCCCTTCCAGAGGAAGGGGCGAGAATGATTCTTAATCGGGCATCGCCCTTTATATAAATTGACGCGGAGCGGTGGATAGGGTGCTCTCATAAACGACGTACTTGAGACGCTCTTTCCCGCTCTCTTTCATGCCGCTAGTGCCCTATCCGCCCCTTCGGGGCACCTTCCCCTCGAGGGGAAGGCTGACGATACGAGGATACCGTCATCTAAAATGCGGCGAAGCCGCCACCACAACCCTGAACCCTGAACCCACAACCCTGAACACCTTTCACAACAAAACACGCCGGACGTCTCACGACATCCGGCGTGTTTTTGATTAAACCCCTTTAGCACACATCCGTTCCCCCCCCACCAATTAAAGAAGAAGGTGAGAAGGATGACTATCGCTGTACTCTCTCTTCCTCGCAAAATGATGATTTGTGTGTACTATAGCATAGCGGCAGAAGGGGCATAAGAGAATGGATGTTTCTGATATGGATCCGCTGCCTGCCATCGCCCGCCATTTTCAGATCTACCCCCATGGAGCGCCGCCCCCGAACCCTTGAACCATGGCCTTGATATATATATAATATAATATATAAATATATCGAACTCATCGAATCGAGGATCTCTTATGAAAATTTCCATCATCGGTGCAGGAGCGACGGGACTCGCTGCCGCCGCCTACCTGCATCTCATCTCCGTCCCCTTCACGATCTACGTCAGAAACGAAGAGAAGAGAAAGCTCTGGGAGACGCATCCGCTCAATGTCAGCGGCAAGGTGAATACCTCCCTCTACCTGCCCATGGCACGCTCGCTCGAAGAAGCCTGCGAGGCCGACATCCTTCTTGTCTTCACCCGTGCGGGCGATCATGAGGCCGTCACCGAGGAAGTGATGCCCTACATGAAAAAGGGGCAGTGCCTGCTCTTCCTGAACGGCTGTTGGGGCGCGGTGAAGGCCTATCGTGCCTTCCAGAAAGCGCAGGGAGCCGTGCCGATCACCATCGGTGAGACGGCAAACATGCCTTTCATCGCTGCGCTCTCCTCCGACCACACCTCGCTTCATTTCAAAGCCATGAAAGACGAGATCGCCTACTCCGCCATCGGGGATGAAACCCTGCTGAGCGAGCTTCTGCACAAGCTCGCTCCGAAAGTGACACGCGTCTCTTCGCCCGCCGCGACCTCGCTCTCCGCGACGAATCCCATCATTCACGTGACGCAGTGCCTCTTCAATCTTTCCCGCATCGAAAACGGGGAGGACTTTGATTTCTTCGGAGCCCCTCTCACGAAGCGCACAGCCGCCTTCATGGAAGAGTGCGACAAGGAGCGCCTCGCCATCGGAAAAGCCCTCGGCCTGGAGCTCGCGCCCCTTCTTGCCACGCTGAACTCCTTCAGGGGTACCCGCGCCGAAACGCTCTATGAAGCGCTCACAGAAAACCCATCGTACTTGTCCGTCAAAGGCCCGACGACGTTGACGAGCCGCTACATCACCGAAGACCTTCCCTGCGGCCTTACCAGCCTTCTCGACCTCTCGGACATGATGCACGTGGACTGCCCCCACATCACCGCGCTCGTCTACACCATGGCGCTCTACCTCCGCCAGCCCTACCGCCCCTTCCTCACCCTGCAGGATCTGCGCGTGGTGAAGGGATTGAAGTGAGGCGGCATGACCGGAAGCGGTCGGCTGATCATTCCTCATTTTCCCTATGCCCATCCACCTGAACCCTTTTAGGAGCATCCATTATGAAACCATTTATCACCGCCCTTCTCCTCATGGCAGGCACATTCTCTCCTGTCTGTGCCGCAAACTGGGTCCCGCTCCCTGCGAGCGAAAGCGCCGAAGTCGACACCGACTCCTACGTCGACAGCGGCGTCCGCGCATCAATGGACCTGAAGCTCTCCCTTGACGGCACATCTGTCATTTCCACCATGGAATTTGACAAGGACCGCCGCACCTACCACATTGCGGCGGTGAAGACCCTTGCCGCTGACGGAAGCATCCAGGAAAGCACCCGCTTTTCTGACGACAGCTGGAGCCCGCTCCTGCCCAATTCCTTCGGAAGGAATGTGTATACCCACTTCATCGAGCAGCCGATCCCCCATTTCACGAATCCCCAATGGCTCCCGCTCTTCAAAGAGAGCGGCGTGAAATTCCACGGCAGCACCTATGACATCGAGAAGCAGACGCTCCGCTATAAGAATGGCTACGCCACCTTCTTCCTCCGCATCGCCTACCCGTGGAAGGACCAGGACTTCTCTCAGGTCATCTATCATGTCCGCATGGACGTGCCGAATAAAAAGGTGCAGACCCTTTCCATGACAGAATATGATTTTGATGGTAAAATAAAAAACCATGGACGAGGCTCCACCGAGCGCGCCCCCATCCTCCCCGACACCCCGATGGACCAAGTCCACCGCTACATCAAGGGCGAAGTCGATGCGGGAAGATTGAAGTGACTAGTGACTGGTGACTAGTGACTGGTGACTAGGAGACTAGAAGACTAGGAGACTAGGAGACCAGGAGACATTAGACTCTCGTATCGTCATTTCGAGCGAAGCGAGAAATCTTTCTTGCAGATCGCTAAACGAAGTATGTGTGAAAGCAGAAATACGTAGCACCAAGGCGTCGTTTCCCTGCCGGTGCTTATGTGATACTGACCGCAGTGAAAGAAAGATCCCTCGGCTACGCTCGGGATGACGACAGCGCGAAGCACTATCAAAATTCCGCGGCGCTTCATTATTTTTCGCGCCGCACCACCATTTCGCATTTCTCATTTCTAATTTTTCATTCGAGCAAAGTTTTCATCCGCAATCCATGGGCGCCCCGCCCACGGGTAATGCTATTAAGTTAAGCAGCAGAACGTTCTTGGCTCCCCATCGGGGGAGCTCCCCGAAGGGGAGAGGGGGCCAGGTAGCGGTATTGCATGAAAGTGTTGGAATATCGATAGCATCGGACTATTCAACATAGCACGCTATACCGCTAGCATGCCCCTATTGCCTTCGGCACTTCCCCCGAAGGGGGAAGCAAGTCGTTACGGCGCTAACATTTTCCTTAACTTAATAGCATTGCGCCCATGGGCTAACCCTGAACCCTGAACCCTAACTCCCATTCCCCGAGGTATCCCATCCATGCCACGCATTTATACATCTGCTCTTTCCGCAGCCGCTTCTGAAGCGTGCTACGCCGCTTTTCTGACAGGCAGCCTTCCTACGGAGGGCTGCTTCCTTGTGTCAGGCCCCCATCTCTTTCTGATGGCTTCTCTTCCGCCTCTCCCCGAAGGGCGCGGCGTCCCCGTCTCCTTCGGGCCTGTCAGCTGGATCCGCTCCGGCATCTCTTCCCAGATGCAGAGCATCTCCGTCTACCGTGCCTTTCTTTCCGGCCGCCGCCTCCCTGCCGGGACTGCGCTGGCAGCAGGAAAGGATGGCATCACTGTCTTCCCTGCCGAGCTCTATGAGGCTGACCTCGGAAAGATGGAGCCCTTCTCGCTCTCCTTTGATCCGCTCGAAGAGGTGCTGACCCCGCAGGAAGCGGCGAAGCTCTACCATGTCGATGCCAAGCGCATCCAGTGGGACTGCGAACACGCCGGTGAAGGCGCCGTCTTTTCCCTCTCTGAGACACGCCGCTCCGGAAACACATGGCTCCTCACGAGAAATGCCGCTCTTCGCGTCTACGAAGGAAAGGAAATGCCAGCCTATGCCATCGATCCCCTTCTCCTCGTCTTCTCCACGGTCGAAGCCGCCCACATCTGGAACCGCGACAGCGGCGTCGTCAGAAGCGCGGCGGGCGGTGCCGGCCACGCCGCCGCCCGCATGCACGAAGGTGACCGCAGGAAATCCGGCCGCATCTGGCTCGTCCGCCGCGAAGCCATGGAGCGGCTCTTCGGTCAGTCCCTCCCCGAGCGCATGGCTGAGGCCATGCGGTTCGTCAAATAAAAAAAGAGGCGGGCGCATCCGTCCGCCCGACTCTTTTTCTGTCATCGCCTCCTATCCGGGAATGAGATCTGATCACGGTCAGATCCCGCATCTTCTTCATAAAAAAGGAGCTGTGAAGAAATGAATCCTCATTTCTTCACAGCTCTTTTTACTTTGCTTTCATTTGGTTCAGGGTTCAGGGTTCAGGGCTCTCGTGGCGGCTTCGCCGCCTTTTTTAGAAGATGGTATTCTCGTATCCGCAGCCTTCCCCTCTAGGGGAAGGTGCCCCGCAGGGGCGGATAGGGTGACTATGGTATGAAAGACAGCTGGGATAAGGTTTCCCGGTCACTCCTATGAGAGCTGCAAGTCCCCCGCGGCAGATGGAACGCGAAAATGAGATGATCGTTATTTCACATCCCCTTTTCTGCTTCTTATTCTTCCTCTTCCTCATCATCTACAAAGATCTGCTGTGCCGCTTTATAGCTGAGAGACGTATTTCCCTTCGGCGTTTCCAGAAGGATCGGCCCTTCGTAAGGCTCCTTTTCCAGCACGGTAACAGGCATATCGATCTCGATCCCCTTGCTCTGGATATAGTCCATCAGGCTGTAGTCCTCCATGACGCGGCGCACATGGGTCTTCTCGCCCTCCTCCAGCTCGACAAGGACGCGGCTCGTGATGCCGCTCCTGCTGCCATCCACGCGCGGGATCGGATCACCGTGCGGGCAGTACTCCGGATTTCCCAGATATGCATCAAGCTTGCTGCAGAGCTCCTCATTCGTCTGATGCTCGAGGCCTTCTGCCAGCTCATGGGCTCCGCTCCATGAGAAATGCAGACACTTCACCAAAAAGACCTCCCACAGCGCATGATACCGCATAAGACGTCCGGCTTCCCTGCGTCCCTTCTTCGTCATCCGGCTGCCTTTGTAGGCGGTGTAATCCACGTAGCCCTGCTTCTGCAGCTTTGCGATCATTTCGCTGACAGACGGCGGCGATACATGAAGCATCTCGGAGAGCTCCTTATTCGTCACCAGTTCATGGCTTTCGCTGATGATGTAAATGGCCTTTAAGTAGTCTTCCTTCCCTGATGTCATATCCATCCTTCTTTCCGAAAGAGAGGAAATAAAAATCCCTCATCCCCTAAATTTTTATGCCTAGTGATTCATTATAGATATTATAGGTCATAATTAAATTTTTGGGAAGAGGGAAAAGAAAATACGGATTAGGGAATAGTGACTGTTAGACGCTCTTTCCCGCTCTCTTTCATACCGCTAGTGCCCTATCCGCCCCTTCGGGGCACCTTCCCCTTGAGGGGAAGGCTGACGATACGAGGATCGCGTCAGTTCATAAGACCTTCGGACATCTCCTCCTATGTATTCGTGACGATGCCGCCACCGCACCCCTAAGCCCTAGTTACCAGTCAACGCATTCCACTTTTCTCCCTCCTTCCTTTGAAAGGAGGTGCCCCAAAGGGGCGGAGATTGGCTCTCGAAACGGTATTTTCACACGCGGGGATACCAACCCCGCCTCGCTTCGCTCGTCTGCCCCTTCCAGAGGAAGGGGCGAGAATGATTCTTAATCGGGCATCGCCCTTTATATAAATTGACGCGGAGCGGTGGATAGGGTGCTCTCATAAACGACGTACTTGAGACGCTCTTTCCCGCTCTCTTTCATACCGCTAGTGCCCTATCCGCCCCTTCGGGCCACCTTCCCCTCGAGGGGAAGGCTGACGATACGAGGATCGCGTCAGTTCATAAGACCTTCGGACATCTCCTCCTATGTATTCGCGGCGATGCCGCCGCCGCACCCCTGAGCCAGAAGCGAGTGACTTCACTCGGCGCCTTCTCAGTCGTCTCTGTCGACTTTGTATTTACGCTCGAGTTCCTTGTATGTATCGAGGCCGATGATGCTGTTGAAGTGTCCGAATTCGATCATATTCTTCAGGTGATCTTCGGTCGTTCCTTTTTCTTTCAGGTCGGTGAAGAGATCATACAGGGTCTTGGAGATCGCATAGACTGCACTGCAAGCCCAGAAAACGACGGAGTATCCCATTTCCTCAAGCTCTTTGGCCGGGATGAGCGGTGTCTTGCCGCCTTCGATCATATTCGCTACGAGGTATGCACCGCTTCCTTCAAGGCCTCTGGCAAATTTTTCCAGCTCTTCGCGGCTGCCGATGCCATCAGCGAAGCAGATCTCTGCGCCCGCATCCGCATAGCGCTTGCTTCTTTCGATGGCATCATCAATGCCGTAGACAGCGCGGCTGTCCGTGCGGGACATGATCATCGTCTCCTTATCGAAGCGGGCATCGACGGCGGCGCGGATCTTCTGTGCGTGTTCTTCCGCAGCGATGACCTGCTTGCCTTCCATGTGGCCGCAGCGTTTCGGCCATGCCTGGTCTTCGAAGAAGATGCAGGCAGCGCCTGCCTGTTCGAACATCTGCTCTGTGCGGATGATATTGAGCGCATTGCCGTAGCCGGTATCCCCGTCAGCGATGATCGGGATATTGACTGCGTTGCAGATGCCGGTCAGCTGCTCTGCCATTTCCGTGCAGGAAAGAAGGCCGACATCCGGCTGTCCAAGACGGGACGCAGAAACGGAGTATCCGCCCATGGCAAGAGCCGGGATGCCCGCCATCTCTGCGATCTTGGCGCCCAGCGCATCACCGACGCCCGGGGCGATCATAATGTGTCCGGATTTCAGGTTTTCACGGAAAGCGATACGTTTTTCAGTGGCAGTTTTCATGATTTTCATAATGGGTTCCTCCTTGGATTTGTAGCTAGTGGCTAGGGATTAGGAATGGAATACGCGAGGAGCGGAAAATGGTAGCGGCTTCGCTGCATTTTATATGGACAAGTCAGCCATCCGCCCGGTACCTTATTTATTATAAAAAGGGGTATTGGGGCGCTCTATGAATTATGCGCCCCTTCCGCCACTTCTCACTTCTAACTCCTCACTCCTAACTTTAACGTGATGCTTTTGCAAAGCAAGTGATGCAGCAGGATTCACAATTAAAAAGCCTCCCCGACCCTTCGGTCAGGGAGGCGCATCAGCGCGGTACCACTCCTGTTTCTCACTTTGCCGTCCATCATGCAGGTATCGCAAAAAGAAAAGCCCCTGTCCTTACGGACAAGGGCGTCATACGCGGTACCACCTTGCATTATACTTAGGCTTATCCTTAACGCGGACCAACGCTTCGCTTACTGATTTCAACGAAGTGCTCTCAGGTGACACGCTGCTTTTCCATACCGGTTCCCACCTTTTCCGGCTCTCTGTGATATCCAAGTCCAGCTTACTCCTGATCCTCGCATGTCTTTATGAGGATTATTATAGGGCAGAGGGATGGACATTGTCAAGAGGTCATAGAAACGACCTATCCCCGGATGTGAATCAGCCCCTCCTCCGCGTTTTTCTAATTTTCACGCATTCCTGCCTTCAAGCGTTTCAGTATGTTGCGCCCGATCTCCACATTCCAGTACGCATAGATATAGGCCTCGATGATAAAGAGGATGGCGAAGAAGATCATGCCGCCCGTGGTATAGGCTGCTTTCTCCGGACTGGGGTCCATCGAGAAGAGACGCGCGAGCGGCTGCCAGATCCAGCGGATGACAGAAGCCAGACGTTCGATGCTCGCCGCCAGTGCGTCTGCGATGCCGAGGATATAGATGGAGAATGTCACCTTGTACGTCATTTCCACCAGAAAGGCCAGCGCGACCACATGCACGGACTTCACAAAGGACAGTCCGTGGATAAAGCTGTAGCCCAGTGCAAGTCCCAGTGCTGCCGCATAGAAGGCTGTCGTGAGGCCGATCTCCGGCCCGCCGATCATGTTCACGAGCAGGATCTCTGCGACCGCCGTACCGATGCCCCAGCGCATGCCGTGCAATCCGGCAATGACCGCGATCGGCACGGCGGATGCCATCATCGTGACCGCGACCAGAAAGGGCATGATGAGCTTCAAGAGCACCAGAATAGCTGCGATCGCTGCCGCGGCTGCGGCCTCCGTCATATATTTTGTTTTCCTTACTGAAGGATTTGTAGGTGTCAATAGCGGCTCCTTTCGGAAATTGAACAAGAGGGATGAGGGAATGCTAGTCCCCAAACTCTTTGACCAGCCCTTCTTTCTCTCTGTGAGAGAGCTTCTTCATATGATACTCGGCACTTCTTGCCTCGTGCTCGCTCTCCCATTCATGATACCACACAAGCTCCACCGGGCGGCGGCTTTTCGTATATTTGGCGCCTTTTCCCGCATTGTGCATCGCGATGCGGCGATGGACATCGTCCACCGTGAAGCCCGTATAAAGCGTCCCGTCCGCACAGCGGACCATGTAGGTGAAGTAAGCACGTTTTGTTTCCGACATACATCGTTCCTTTGTGAAATGGGGGTTCAGGGTTAGCCCGTGGGGCGTACTGCCTTTTGATTCCGTTTGAAAGCTTCACTTGAATGAGAAATTGGAAATGAGAAATGCGAAATGGTGGTGCGGTGCCAGATCCTTCGACTCAGTTCTCACTGTTCCGCCTTTACATGATCGAACATCCGACATTTCACTCCGCTCAGGATGACGAAATGCGCCGCAAAGCATAAATAATGGCGATGCCATGAGCTGGCATGCCAGTCACTAGTCACCAGTCACTTGCGACACCTAATCCCTAGCCACTCATCCCTAGCTACTCATCCCTGCTTTCAAACTTTTTGGGGGTATCCCTTTCCCGTATCGTCATCCCGAGCACAGCCGAGGGATCGCGGTCAGTATCACTTAAACACCGGCAGTGAAACGACGCCTTGGTGCTACGTATTTCTGCTTTCAAACATTCTTCGTTTAGCGGTCTGCAAGAAAGATTTCTCGGCAACGCTTTCAATGACGATACGTAAGTCTTCCAGTCTTCTAGTCACCCGCCACCAGTCACTCATTTTTTAAGGAAACACTGATTAAATCGTTGTTCGATTTTACTCTTGTGTTTTCATGCAGCGCAAGGAATAATCCGACGCGAATAGCGAGCTATTTAAGGAGGGTTATGACGAAGCGTTGTATGAAAATACATGTGAAATCGAATTCTGCGATTTAAGCAGCGTTTCCTTAATACCACTCATTGATCCAGTTCTTCTGCTTCGGCAGCATGGCATCTCCAAGGCACTGGATCGGATCTCTGTCTGCGCCGTCAAGCCAGCGGATGCGGTCCAGTGCAAGAAGCTCGGAGAGATCCGCCGCGCCGAAGAACCATTCGGCGAGTGCGGAGGCGGAGAGGGTGAAGGAAGGCTCAGGGATGTGTTCTCCCAAGGGCAGGCCGGAGATGTCCTCAATGTGGCACTTGAGAGAGTAGAAAACATCCTCCTTCAGCGCACGGATGCGTCCATCCTCTGCGCGGAGGACGTAGATACCGCTGTTCTCCGGAAGAAAAGCGTCTGTCAGCTGGAAAGCCAATTCACCGCTAAGACGCCTGTCGCAGGAAAGACCGTCGAACGCCGCCACAGGGTCGACGATGCGTCCGAGCATGAAGGGGAAGGTGCGGTTCTCGATGTAGCAATGCTCCGCACCATCCGGCCATGTACGATAGGAGGTGTCATCGAGCGGTTCGTACCAGAGGCATTCCCTGACCGAGCCCTGATGGCCGGCAAGGAAGGCATACAGACCGCGCCGCCCCGCTTCCGAAGAGAAGGCCATCTCGGAAACGGCGAGCTTTCTGTCAGAGATGGTGTAGAAAAGATAGCCGCAGGGCCCAGCTCCGTCATAGACCAGTGCGCCATAGCCCTCGAGCAGGGCGGCCTCAATGTGCCGCCGCCAGGAGGCCTCGTCGCGGAGCGCATAGCCATTTCTGTTTCCGGTATAGGCATCATACACGGAGGCAAGCTCCTGCCATTCATCCGCAGAGGAGATCGACTTCGCGCGCGCTGCTCGTTTCCCCAAGAGGGCCAGCTTCTCCGGCGCAGTCGTCCGCGCCCACTGGTGGCAGTAGAAGCCGAAGCCGAGCGGCAGGTAGAAGGATGCCGCTGACGGCATGAGGATCTGGAAGGCTCTCCCTTCCCGCTGCGCCGCGTGGAAGCTGCCGCGCAGGAGCTCCTTGGCGAGCCCTCGTCCGCGCGCCGCCGGATGTGTCGCGACGCCGACGATGTAGTCCGTCTGATAGGAATGGCCACGGACAGAGATCTCATAGGGACGCAGGTGCAGGTCACAGGCGATGCTGCCGCCCTCTTCCCCCACGAGGACCTCCTCCATATGAACCAGCCGCTGGAAGTACCAGATGAAGAACGGATCGGTCGCCGGCTCGAAGCAGTAGCTCCAGAGTGATCTCACGGCGCGCTCATCCGCCGGAGAGGCTTTTCGAATTTTCATTTTGTCTACCTCGTGAGGAAAATAAAAGAGTAAAGGGTTCAAGGGATGCAAGAGGTTAACGGGTTCTAAAGGTTCAGTGGGTTCAGGGTTAGCCCTTGGGGCGGCTCGTCTACTGATTGTGGATGAAAGCTTTGCTCGCCAGTTAGGAGTTAAGAGTGCTGGTGCGGCGCATAAAAATATGGAAGCACCGCAGAGTATAGATAGTGGCGATGCCCGAAAGTGGCATTTAATCACTAGTCACTCGAAGCTCCTAATCCCTAGCTACTAATCCCTGCTTTCAAACTTCGGGGTTCAAGGGTTCAGGGTTCAGGGTTCAGGGTTGTGGTAGCGGCTTCGCCGCAGTATAAAGTTGGCGATGCCCGAAAGTAGTATTTAAGTCACTAGTCACTAGCCACCAGTCACTAGTCACCAGCTACCAGTCACTAGTCACCAGCTACCAGTCACTGTTTCAGCACCACATCATATTTCTCCGTCAGATGATCGGGATGATAGCCCATCTTGGCTTCGCGAAGGCCCGGGAGACCGAGATCCTCTTCGCGGTTCACGAATTCGGTGTCCGCAAATTCATGAATGAGGAAATCACGGTTGATCGCCTGATAGAGACCGCGGATCTCCGGATTTGCTTTTTCAAAAATGATATGCGCCATTTTTTCATTGATGCTATCGCCATTTGTGAAGGCCTCGACCTTGCCGTAGATGCGAATGACCGCACCCTTCACGCCGAGCGCATCCCAGTGGTCAAAGCAGCGCTTGATCGCCTGCTCCTCTTCCTCGATGTCTCCGTGACGGAGGAACCAGTCGTGGATCCCCGCCTTTGCATCCTCCAGATTCTCCTTTGTGATAGCCTCATACTGATAGTCTGCGTACTGGCGAAGAAATCCGTTCAGATGGTTCTTCTTCATGCGGAGCTTCTTGCCCGGCAAACGGATCATATCCTCCGTCCTGTAGATGTACTCTTCGTTATCCCGGTCTTCGATGAAATCATATTTGCCCGGCACGAGACGTTCGATCTGCTCTGTCACCCAGGAAGAGGCGGACTTCAAGCGGAAAGGCAGTCCCAGCTTGTCGTACTCCTCATGGATGAGGGCAAGCCCGTGTACGAAATTTTCCTCCTCCTTGGCAAACGGCGGCATGAAGAAGGTATCCTTCCCTGTCCCTGCGCGGACGAAAAGTATGCCGTCCTGCTCCGCCCAGGACGTCTGATACGCATCCTGCCACAGGAAAAGTGTATTGAAGGTGCAGTCGATCTGCTCGTAATGATGCACGGCAAAGTAGCTGTCGATCCGTGCTTTGTCTTCTATGCGAAAGGGTTTGAATTCCATGGTAATGTCTATGCTCCTTGTGAGGCGATCTGTGACCGGTCGCCGGTCATGGCACTCTTATATTCAAAAAATTAAATAACCTGTTTCTATTTTACCACAGCCTGCAAGGGGACAAGAAAGAAAGGATCCAGAAGTGCATTCCGTTCCCCATTTCCAACCCTTCGCCCTTATGCTATAATATAATCAATATGATACAGTACGGGTATCAGCGTCTGATTTCCGCACAAGTCGAGGTTTCTGCAAGCGATTGTCAGAAACTTTTCTTTCCCTGTAAGGCGGACCGGGGTACCGGCCGCTTATCCAAGGATGATGTGATAAAGCAGAAGAGATCCCCTGCCCGGGACGCTTCTCTTCGCCGATCAAGGATCACCCACAGGGGAAAGCTGTATTTCAAGAAAAGGAGGATACCATGGCAGGGATAGATCAATTTCGCGGAGCGCTTCTCGGAGGAGCCTGCGGTGATGCGTTAGGTTATCCGCTGCAAAGTTTTTCCGTCAGTCGTATCCAGCGCCGCTTCGGGCCCTTCGGGCTGCGCACGCTGGTGCGGGACGCGAAGAATGGGAAACTAGCGCCTGTGTCAGACAACACCCAGATGGTACTGGCAACGATCGATGGGATCTTATGGGCAGATGCCAAGAAGCTGGAGATCTTGGAAGGGGTGTACCGCGGATACATGCGCTGGTTTTACAGCCAGACGGGCGAAGAACCGCGCCGCGGACAGAAGACATGGATGCGCCGCCAGCCGCATGAAAGAGAATTCTGCCTCGTCCGAGAAAAATTCATGCACGCCCGCCGCAATCCGGAGGAAGGGCTGCTCTCCGCCTTCTCCAAAGACGGCCGCGGCTCGACGAAGCTCAAGGTGAATGACAGCAAGGGCAGCGCCGCTCTCATGAGAGCCGTCCCGGTGGGTCTCCTTTTTGCCGGTGATGAGAAGCTCGCTTTCGACACCGCGGTGAAGCTCGCTGCGCTCTCTCATTCCAATCCGACAGCCTACTACAGCGCCGGCGCTCTGGCCGCGCTCATTTCCTGTCTCACCTATGGCCTGACGCTGCCGAAGTCTCTGGAGCGTGTGACCGTCCTCCTCTCGAAGCAGCACAAGACGACAGGCATCATCGGTCTCCTCACCGCCGCGGTCGAGCAGGCGAATGCCCGCCCCGCCGGAAAGAGCGGCACATGGGACCACATCGACAGCATCGCCTCACTGGGAAGCGGCGCGAATGCCGATGAAGCCCTCGCCATCGCCATCTACTCCGTCCTCGCACTCGATGATCCGCTCGATGCACTCATCACCGCTGCCAACCATAGCGGCAAGAGCAATACCACGGCCGCCGTGACAGGAGCCATCGAAGGCGCCCGCTTCGGCACCGCCTTCATGCCTGACTATTGGGCCGATATCCTGGAGGGACAGAATGTCATCTCCTTCATGTCCGACAAGCTCTTCTACGTGTATCAGAAATATAATCCATAAAAAAAGGGGCTGTAAAGAAATGAATCCCCATTTCTTCACAGTCCCTTTTTACTTGGCTTTCATTTGGTTCAGGGTTCAGGGTTCAAGGTTCAGGGTTCAAGGTTGAGGTGGCGGCTTCGCCGCCTTTTTTAGAAGATGGTATTCTCGTATCACAGCCTTCCCCTCTAGAGAATGCTATTAAGTTAAGCGGCAGAACGTTCTTGGCTTCCCCATCGGGGGAGCTCCCCGAAGGGGTGAGGGGGCTAAGTAGCGGTATTGCATGAAAGTGCTGGAATATCGATAGCATCGGACTATTCAACATAGCACGCTATACCGCTAGCATGCCCCTATTGCCTTCGGCACTTCCCCCGAAGGGGGAAGCAAGACGTTACGTAGCTAACGATTTCCTTAACTTAATAGCCTTCCCCTCTAGGGGAAGGTGCCCGAAAGGGGCGGATAGGGTGACTATGGCATGAAAGACAGCTGGGATAAGGTTTCCCGGTCACTCCTATGAGAGCTGCAAGTCCCCCGCGGCAGATGGAACGCGAAAATGAGATGATCGTTATTTCACATCGCCTTTTTTAGTGAACGGAAGAGGCTCTCTTCATGTCATTTCAGGGCGAAGCGTCTTTCCCGTAAGGCCCGCCTTCTCACTTCTGCACCGCTGTGAGCAGCTCCGCTCTTGTACGCACCTTGAACTTTGTGAGCAGTTCATTCACATGGTAGCGGACGGTGCGGGGCGAGATGGAGAGCGCTTCGGCAATGGCCTTATATGTTTTTCCTTGAGAGAGAAGCTCTAAGATGAGCTTCTGCCGGGGCGAAAGGTCAGGATAGCGGGAAAGCGTCCGTTCGGAGAGCACCTGCTGGACATACTCATAGTTTGAGCGGCCTTGCGAACGGGGAAACCGTTTCTTGTCAGGCATCATGCTCCACGGATTCGATACATGGATATGCACGATGCGAAGCGCATCGTCCTCGATATGAAAGATCATGGTGCTGCGCTGGTTCTCCGAAAGAAGAAGCCCGGTCTCCTTTTTCGTCGAAAGCGGAATGATGGAAAGGACCAGAAGGACGGTGTCGCTCACCCACTGCACGCGGTAGCGGCCTTTCCCCACACTGATCAGCGGGACCTCGTTCAGATCGCGCTGGCTTGAAAAATCAGTGATGGCGTCCTTCTTGCTCAGATAGTTCTCGCCTTCTACGGCGCCGATCCAGCTGAAGCTTTCCTGTGACAGGTAGTCATCCAGATCCTTGGGATGGATCGTCTTTTCATAGAATCCGCGATGCATCATCTCACTGATGCGTATCGCTTCCTTTTCCCAGTACTTCCTCTTTTTCTCCTCCATAACGCTCCCCCTTAATGTCCGTATTATAGCATAAAAGAAAAATGACTGTAAGCCACCGGGCTGCTGCCATTGGATGGGGTTTGGAAGGCAATGGTGCCTTTCTTATGTCATGGACATGCGTGATTCCCTCCCCACGGAAGGTCATAGCAGCGAACATACATCGCACCTTCTCCGCGGCTATGACCTTCTGTGCTATAATAAAATCAGCTAAAACCATTTACAAAAGGAGCGATATCATGGCTTTTAAAGAAATCAAAGCAGAAGAACTGACTTGGAATCCATTCACACAGATCGGCAAGGGCTGGTTTCTGGTGACGGCAGGGGATGAAAAGGCATCGAATACCATGACCGTCAGCTGGGGCGGCCTTGGCGTATGGTGGGGCAAGGACGCAGCGACCATCTATATCCGGCAGAACCGCTGCACGAAGGAATTCATCGATGCGAAGGAGACCTTCACCATCTCAGCACTTCCGGAAAGCTATAAGAAAGAGCTGGGATACATGGGCTCCCACTCGGGTCACGATGGTGACAAGTGGGAAGCATGCGGTCTCCATCCCTATCCCGTGGACGGCACCTGCGGCGTAGCGGAAGCGGATGTGATCCTCGTGTGCCGGAAAATGCTTCAGACAAAGCTCGACGACAAGACCTTCCTCGACCCGTCTATGGAAAAACGCTGGTACGATGGAAAGGAAGCAGGAAATTTCCATACCATGTACATCGGTGCGATCGAAAAGGTACTGGTGAAAGAATAAAAAAGGAGCTGTGAAGAAATGAATTCTCATTTCTTCACAGCCCCTTTTTACTTTGCTTTCATTTGGTTCAGGGTTCAGGGTTCAGGGCTCTCGTAGCGGCTTCGCCGCCTTTTTTATTGGGCGATGCTCGAAAGTGGTATTTTAGTCATGGGTTACCAGTCATAACAACGATACGAGTAGGCCCTTGGAGACGGAAGTCCCGCAGAGGGACTTCCGAGTTTGGCCTAATCCAAAGAGGCGCCTAGCCTGCCCATTAAGGCGCCTTCCTGTGAGGCCAAACGGCCCGCGCCAAAGGCGCAGGATAGAGTGCCTCGAAGAGGCACAACTCTACGCAGCGGTATGAAAAACGATATGAGACGATCCGTCTTTCTTGCGTGTCATGAGGGCCGAAGTAGAGGGATCCTTCTTGCAGAGCGGTAAATCGTGAGCGAGGGAAAGGCAAAAAGGAAGCACCAAGGTGTCGTTTGAGTGAGGGCGTACGTGGGCATATGGCGGCAGTGCAATAAAGATCCCTCGGCTTCGCTCGGGATGACGGTATTTGGGGAGCGGATAGATTCACAAGGGCGGCTTCGCCGCCTTTTTAGAAGATGGTATCCTCGTATCGCAGTCTTCCCCTCTAGGGGAAGGCTTATAAAGTCTCCACGTCACCAGTCATTCCTTTGATAAGCGGGGAGTGGATCGTCTCACATATGTGGCATGAGATCCTTCGGCTCAGTCCTCACCTGTTCTGGTTAGGGCTTTTCACACATAGAGCGTTTTCGGCCGCTCAGGATGACGATACGCGAGGGCGGAAGGGCTCTCATCTGGGAGATACGTTGCGTGTTTTGGAACTAGCGGTGTTATATTACGATACGAGTAGCCCCTTAGAGAAGGGGCGCGCCAAAGGCGCAGGATGGATCCACGAAGCGGTGTGAAAGACTATGTGAGGCTATCCGTCTTTCTCGAACGTCATCCCGACCGAAGTGGAGAGAGCTTTGTTGTATGGAAGCGGCTTCGCCGCCTTTTTTTATTGGGGGCGATGCCCGGAAGTGGCATTTAAGTCACCAGTCAATCCTACGATACGAGGGAAGGAATCGTCTCACATGCGTGGTGTCAGATCCTTCGACTCAGTCCCCACTTGTTCTGGCTGGGGTTTTTCTCACATAGGGCGTTTTCGTCCGCTCAGGATGACGATACGCGAGGGCGGAAGGGCTCTCATCGGGGAGATACGTTGCATGTTTTGGAACTAGCGGTGTTATATTACGATACGAGTAGCCCCTTAGAGAAGGGGCGCGCCAAAGGCGCAGGATGGATCCACGAAGCGGTGTGAAAAACTATGTGAGGCTACCCGTCTTCCTTGAACGTCATCCCGACCGAAGTGGAGGGAGCTTTGTTGTATGGAAGCGGCTTCGCCGCCTTTTTAGAGGATGGTCTCCTCGTATCGCAGTCTTCCCCTCTAGGGGAAGGCTTATAAAGTCTCCAAGTCACCAGTCATTCCTTTGATAAGCGAGGAGTGGATCGTCTCACATATGTGGCATGCGATCCTTCGGCTCAGTCCCCACTTGTTCTGGCTGGGGCTTTTCACACATAGAGCGTTTCCATCCGCTCAGGATGACGATACCGGGGGAGCGGATGGGCTCTTATTTGGGAGATATGTTGCGTGTTTTGGAACTAGCGGTGTTATATTACGATACGAGTAGCCCCTTAGAGAAGGGGCGCGCCAAAGGCGCAGGATGGATCCACGAAGCGGTGTGAAAAACTATGTGAGGCTATCCGTCTTTCTTGAACGTCATCCCGACCGAAGTGGAGGGAGCTTTGTTGTATGGAGGCGGCTTCGCCGCCTTTTTAGAGAATGGTATCCTCGTATCGCAGCCTTCCCCTAGAGGGGAAGGTGCCCCGAAGGGGCGGATAGGGTGACTATGGTATGAAAGAGGATAATGAAAGCGGAAAGGGGCGCGGCACATGTGGAGAAAGCGTGAGTCATAGGCCGCGAACGAAAAAGATTTCTCGCTTACGCTCGAAATGACGATACGAAACCATCTGATGTCTTCCAGTCTTCTAGTCACTAGTCACCAGTCACCAGTCACTAGTCACTAGCTACTAGCTACTAGTCATCCGACATGGCATCCATGATCCTCCACGCAAAAATCCCGCTATCTCTCAAGATAGCGGGATTTTTATGGAGCCGTGAACTCTCAATTCGTCGGCTTATCTGTTCCCTCCTGCGGCTTCGCCGATGTTTTGCCGGTGATGCGGTCGAGGAGCTTGCTGCCTGCGGATTTCTTTTCCTTATCCTTCTTCTCTTTTTCTGCCTTGGCTTTGTCTTCTGCTTCCTTCTTCGCCTGCGCCTCGCGGGCTTTTGCCATTTCAGCACGTACAGAATCCGGAATATCGAAAGACTTCGACTTGTACTGACCGAGAGCCGCGCTCATGAAGTCGCGCCAGATGGCTGCCGGGATCGTACCGCCGGTGTAGCCGGCATTGGTCGAGGTATCGTCGCCGATCCAGACTGCCGTAACGAGCTCCGGCGTGTAGCCGACGAACCATGCATCGTGCTCGTCATCGGTGGTCCCTGTCTTGCCGGCTGCGGTGCGTCCGATGGCCGCATTGCCGCCGGTGCCTCTGGAAACGACCTCTTCCAGGATGCTCGTCAGGCGGTATACCGCATTTTCACTCACGACCTGCTTGCCGGGAGCAGTCTGCGAATGGTCCTCGAGCACATTGCCATTGCGATCGACGACCTTCAGGATCGCCGTCGGCTTGACGAGCTTGCCGCCATTCGCAAAGACGCTATACGCCTTCGCCATATCGATCAGGGAGACGCCATTGGTCAGGCCGCCGATGGAGGCCGCGAGGTTGTTATCATTTGCCTTGCCGTCCTTCACGAGGGTGGAAATGCCGCAGGCCTCCGCAGTAGCGAGGATCTTCGACATGCCGACCTTGTCTGCGAGGTCAATGGTCGGGATATTCATGGAATGTACGAGCGCTTCTTCGAGCGTCACCTTGCCGCCCGAGGTGCCGCCGTAGTTCTTCGGCGTCCAGCCGCCCGCATAGGTCTTTTTCTCATTGCTGATGGTATCGTAAGGGCTGTACTTGTTTTCAAACGCCGTCAGATACACGAACGGCTTGAAGGCCGAGCCCGGCTGACGGACCATCTGTGTCGCGCGGTTGAACTGGTCTTCGCCGCGTCCGCCGACCATGGCTTTGACATGGCCCGTACCTGTCTCGATGGTGACGAGCGCTCCCTGCGGCTGGGTGAGGCCCTTGCTGTTCTTATTCCCTTTCGGCAGCTCGGCGGCGAGTGCCTTCTCCGCTTCCTTCTGCATGTCGAGATTCAGCGTGGTGTAGACCTGCAGTCCTTCTTTGTAGATCGCATCCGAGTCATACTTGTCGCTGATGGACTGGATGACATAGTTGATGAAATACTGCGCGGTCCCCGCACCGGATTTTCCTTTGTCCTGCTTAGCCAGATGCACATCGGCCGCTTTCGCCGCCTGTGCGTCCGCTGCGGAAATGTAGCCGTACTTCGCCATCTGATCGAGTACGATGCCCTGACGGTACTTGGCTGCTTCCAGACTGCGGAAAGGCGAGTAATAGTTCGGACTGTTCGGAAGGCCTGCCAGCATCGCACACTGCGAGAGCGAGAGATCCTTCACATCCTTCCCGAAATACACATGCGCCGCGGTCTGGATGCCATAGCAGCCCTGACCGAAATAGATCTGGTTCATGTACATTTCCAGGATCTGCTTCTTGGTGTACTTGCTTTCGATCTCAAAAGCCAGCACCACTTCGAGCAGCTTTCTTTTCAGCGTCTGCTCCTGCGTGAGGAAGGCATTGCGTGCGAGCTGCTGGGTGATGGTCGAACCGCCCTGCCCTGTCGCATTGCCGCTCGTCAGATTCGCAAAGACCGCACGCAGGATGCCGCGCGGATCGACGCCATGATGCTCATAGAAACGCACATCCTCGGCCGCGACGAATGCATTCTGCAGATTCTGCGGCACCTGAGAGATCGGCACCGGGATGCGGTTCTCTTCCGCATGGACGGTCGTGATGAGCCGTCCCTTGTCATCATAGATGCGCGAGGACGCATTTGGCGTGATGTTTCCTGCCACGTCCGGCAGATGGCTCGAGACAGACACAAAAAATCCGGCCGCCGCGCCCGCGACTGCGATGAAGCAGATCACGAAGAGAAAGACCAGCACTTTCTTGAAAGTGGATCGCTTCTTCGGTTGCTCCCTGCGAATATCTGAATTCTTCATAGATCGCTCCTGTGATCGAAAATGTAAATTGCGTTCTTCCTATTTCATCCAAAAACGCAATGGGCATACAAGTACCTATATTATAACACAGGTTGGAAATGAGAAACAGGAACAGGACCGCCCGTGGAGCGTGCCGCTCTTTGAGCATTTCAAAGCCTTTCTTGCACGAAACATGCGAAATGGCGGAGCGGTGCAAATATATATGAGGCGATGCCCGAAGGTCTTATGAGATGACGCGATTCTCGCATCGTCATCTAAAATGCGGCGCTCGGGTGCTTTCGTTAGCAGTGATTTATGCAAAAATGTTTTCCCATCTGCATCACCCGCCTTTCATACCGCTAGTGCCCTATCCGCCCCTTCATCTTGCTTCTCTCGAAATGACGATACGAGAAAGTCACCAATCCCTAGCCACTAATCCCTCCTCATCAGCATCAAAAAGATCCGCTCCTTCCGGAGCGGATCTTCTCATTCCAGTATGAAATTGTGCTTCTCATCCAGATGCCCCGTGAGGCGAAAAAGCGCCGGCGCATCACTCGCATCGATATATATGTATTTTCCTCTCTTGAGGCCGGGTGCCTTTCCGAAGGTGGTGGTGAAACGCTTCCAGTTCGGCGACCACTCCGTGCGGATGCCGGCGGCCTTCGCGACGGCCATCACGGGAAGATACACGTGTCCGTCCTTGCCATAGGCGTGAACATCGAGCAGCTCTCCTTTGAGATACAGGTCATAGACCTTTGCCACATAGCGAGGCTGTCCGTCCGAACGGTCGATCGCCTGCTGGATGCTCGCATCATCGGCAAGACCGCCCGCCCCCAGCTCCGCCAGCTTCTTTCTGACATCAGAGATCTCGAGCGGCTCTCGCCCATAGCCGTCAGGGTATACGTAGTAAACAACGGTTTTGTCCGGATCCATCTCTGCCACGACACGTTCATACTTGATGTCGACAGGGATCCCCTTCACGATGTGATCGAAGAGGTCTTCGACATCCTTCTCGTACATGCGAACACAGCCATGGGATGCGTAGCCGCCGATGGAGGACGGCACATTCGTCCCATGGATCCCATAATTACCGCCGATCCCGATCCAGCGGTAGCCAAGCGGACAGTCCGGCCCCGACGGCACCTCGGTCTTCGGATCATCCGGATCGACCCAGGTCGGATTGATCTCCATATCGACCACCTTGCGCCGCCCGGTCGGTGTCGGAGAATCCGGCTTGCCCGGTGCGACAGGATACATGCGGATGCCGACGTCTCCCTGATACAGGGTGAGAAGGCGGCTCGCCAGATTGATCTCGATCCGCTTGTCCTCGAACGCCGGTCTCTTCAGCGTGTCTTCCGCTTTTCCTTGCGTCGCTACCGCCTGAGCAAGGAGCTGGGCGCCCGCATTGTCCTTCGCATCGGAAACCAAAGGCATGACACTGGCGGCGCAGAGCGCCATGGTCATGAGTACTTTTTTCAACAAAGAAATCCCACCTTTGCATTGATTTCTCTTTATTATAACATGTCGCATATAAGGTGCAAGGCGCGGGGTGAGTCCGTGGGACGTTCTGCCCTTTGACCCTTCGCGAAAGAGGTTTAGCGGGTTCTGTAGGTTCTACGGGTTCTATAGGTTCTACGGGGGTGGTGCGGCGCATAAAAATCAGAAGCGCCGCGAAGTGATATATGGGGTATTGGGACGCTATATGAATTGTGCGTCCCTTCCACCCCCTCTGAACCCATTGAACCCATTGAACCTGACGGCCGACTTTCATCGTAAGGGGCTGCTCAGCTGGGAGGAGTTCTTTGAAACCCAATCCCCAGTCACTAGCCACTAGTCACTAGTCCCCAACTATCAATCACCGATCCACCAGCGTCTCGGCTCGGTAGGTCTCCCCGCTTTCATGTGTGACTTCACAGGAAAGACGGATGACGGCGGCTCCCTCTACTGCGGTCTCTTCCTGATGGAGATCTACGCGGTACGTTCTCCCATTCCTTACCACGTCTCCTTTTGAGATGGAAAGCGGCGTACCAAAGCGCACCGCCGCTTTCCCCTGCTCCAGCGCTTCCTGTACAATGAGCGCTTCATCGGTCGCGATCTCCATCCTGACCTCCCGGCGCATCGCCTGCAAAAGCGTCAGCGCGACGCTGCCGGCAAGGATCAGGATGACCGTGATCCCTGCGAGTGCCCAGACCATGAGGAAGCCGCGATGTGTTTTCATTTTGCCTCCTTAGGGAAAG
>CAKPUX010000019.1 GCA_934193095.1 uncultured Dialister sp.
AGGTTTCCCGGTCACTCCTATGAGAGCTGCAAGTCCCCCGCGGCAGATGGAACGCGAAAATGAGATGATCGTTATTTTACATCGCCTTTTTGTTTGGAGACAAAAGCGCTGCGGCATTCACCCAAAGCGGACCCGCGAAACCTTTTGAACCTTCAGAAGCCATTATGCTACAATACAGAAAAGGAGGCATACACATGACATATAAGAATGTAGTCGTTTACTGCGGCTCCCATTTCGGAAATGATCCTGCCTACGCGGCCTTTGCGGGTGAGCTGGGAGAGGCATTGGGAAAGAATCATTTCCGTATGATCTACGGCGGCGGCACGGTCGGCCTCATGGGCATCTGTGCGGACGCGGCGATGGCAGCAGGCGGAGAAGTGACAGGCATCATTCCCGAGGTGTTCATCGCGAAGGAACAGGCGCACCGCGGCCTGACCACGCTCATTGAGGTGCCTGACATGACTGTTCGCAAGCAGAGGATGATCGAAATGGGGGATGCGTTCATCATTCTCCCAGGCGGTATCGGCACGCTTGAAGAATTGGCGGATACAGCGAACCAGCGTCATATTTATGGGGATCCCTTCGCGCAGCCGCCCATCATCATTTGCAATATCGAACACATCTACGATGGCCTTCTCGCGCAGATAAAGGCATGGGAAGAGGCGGGATTCATTGAGCCATCAGAGTGGGGAAATCTCCATGTCGCAGAGACGATGGAGGAAGTGATGGGGATCTTAAAAATGAAAACGAGGCAGTGAGGCGTGTTGGAGGCGGCGCACCATTCATAGAGCGCCTCCATCCCCTTGGTTTGTATATGCAAGTTTGCTGGTGGCTTATATAAAACTCTGCGGCGTTTCCATGATTTGATGCGCCGCACCGACCCCTTTGCACCTCTTTCACACGCGTTCAGGGGCTGACCTTGCCCCATCCATTTATGCATGAACAATCACAAAAAAGTATAAAAATAATGCATTATGATACGCACGGGAACGTGGTAAAAAAGTTGCCCATAAACACTAAGAAAAATAGGATAAAAAATCATTGACATCGGAGGTCTTCAATGATATAATTCCAATGTTGCGTGGATTTAGTGTGCTGAAAAGCAGGTGAGAACGTATGACACTGGAAGAATTGAAAGATTCGGACTTTGTAGTAGGAATGAAGGAAACAGAACGAGCAATCGAGAAGAGGGAAGCCTCTGCTGTATTTATCGCTTCAGACTGTGATGAACGGATCTCTGCTCCGCTCCTTTCTGCGTGTCAGGCGTCAGACATTCCCGCCATTCAGGAATTCACCAAGAAGGAGATCGGCCGCGCGTGTGGCATCAAAGTGAAAGCCGCTGCTGCCGCTGTCCTGAAGAAACGCTGATCTCATCCGCGTTTCTTAAAGATCCCCGGTAATATCCAGCAAGGCTATGCCTTATTGGATCAATTATAAATTTACCCTTATAGAAAGGAGGTGCCCATTTTGCCGACAATCAATCAGCTGGTTCGTAAAGGCCGCCAGACCCTGGCAGTCAAAGCGAAGACCCCGGCTCTGAAACAGTCCCCACAGAAACGTGGCGTCTGCACAAGAGTTTACACCGCTACCCCGAAAAAGCCAAACTCCGCTCTTCGTAAAGTAGCTCGTGTACGCCTGACCAACGGAATCGAAGTTTCTGCTTACATTCCTGGTGAAGGCCACAACCTGCAGGAACATAGCGTAGTCCTCATCAGAGGCGGCCGTGTTAAGGATCTTCCAGGTGTTCGTTACCACATCATCCGTGGCGCTCTCGATACCGTAGGTGTATCTGGACGTCAGCAGTCCCGTTCCAAATACGGTGCTAAGAAAGACAAGAAATAAGATTTCCTGTCAACCAAGTTTTATGTGATCAACTAACATCTATATAAGGAGGAACTAACAATGCCGAGAAAAGGTGCTGTTCCGAAACGTGACGTGCTGCCGGATCCCGTGTATGGAAACAAGACAGTCACTCGTTTCATCAATAAAGTAATGCTTGACGGCAAGAAGGGTGTCGCAGAATCCATTGTATATGGCGCATTTGACATCTGCCACAGCAAGCTCAACAAAGAACCGATCGAAATTTTCGAACAGGCTCTGAACAACGTAATGCCAGTTCTGGAAGTTCGTGCTCGTCGTGTCGGCGGCGCAAACTACCAGGTACCGGTAGAAGTAAGAGCAGACCGTCGTCTGACTCTGGGTATCCGCTGGATGGTCAACTATGCCCGTCTGCGCAGCGAACGTACCATGGAAGAACGTCTTGCAGGTGAACTGATGGACGCTTTCAACAACACTGGTGCTGCTGTAAAGAAGAAGGAAGATACCCATAAAATGGCTGAAGCAAACAAGGCTTTCGCTCATTACCGCTGGTAATTTTAATAAGGAGAAAAAATCGTGGGCAGAGAATTTCCGCTTGAAAAAACAAGAAACATCGGCATCATGGCGCACATCGATGCAGGTAAGACCACAACCACGGAACGTATCCTGTATTATACCGGTGTAAACCATAAGATCGGTGAAGTTCACGATGGCGCTGCTACCATGGACTGGATGGAACAGGAACAGGAACGTGGTATTACCATTACCTCCGCTGCTACCACCTGCCACTGGAAAGGCTACCGCGTAAACATCATCGATACCCCAGGGCACGTAGACTTCACTGTAGAAGTTGAACGTTCTCTGCGCGTACTCGATGGCTCCGTAGCAGTATTCAGTGCGAAAGACGGCGTTCAGACCCAGTCTGAAACCGTTTGGAGACAGGCAGACCACTATCATGTACCGCGTATCGCATTCATCAACAAGATGGATACCGTCGGTGCTGATTTCCTCCATGCGGTAAAAACCATGGATACCCGCCTCCATGCAAGAGCTATTCCAATGCAGCTCCCGATCGGCGCTCAGGATACCTTCTCCGGTATCGTTGATCTGCTGACCAGACAGGCTGAAATTTATGACAGCGATGACGGCAAACAGTACCATGTCGAAGACGTACCGGCCGATCTCGCTGACCAGGTTGAAGAACTCCGCGAACAGATCATCGAAACTGCTGCTGAAGGCAGTGATGAACTGATGGAAAAATACCTGGACGGCCAGGAACTGACTTTGGAAGAAGTCAAAGCTTCCCTCCGTCAGCAGGTATTGGACTGCAAACTGTTCCCTGTATTCTGCGGTTCCGCATACAAAAACAAAGGCATCCAGATGCTGCTCGATGCTGTCCTTGACTACCTGCCATCTCCGCTGGATGTTCCTCCGGTCAAAGGTACTACCCTTGACGGCGAGGAAGTCACTCGCGAAGCATCTGACAGCGCACCAATGGCATCGCTCGCATTCAAGATCATGGCTGACCCATTCGTTGGTAAACTGGCATTCTTCCGTGTATACTCCGGTATCATGAACCAGGGCACCTACGTTCTGAACTCCACCAAAGGAAAGAAAGAACGCGTTGGCCGTATCCTTCAGATGCATGCAAACCATCGTAAAGAAATCGATTGCGCTTACTCCGGCGATATCGCTGCAGCAGTCGGCTTCAAGGATGTCACCACCGGCGATACCCTCTGCGATGTAGATCATCCGATCATCCTTGAAAAAATGGAATTCCCGGATCCGGTTATTTCCGTTGCTGTTGAACCAAAGACCAAAGCTGACCAGGAAAAGATGGGCAATGCTCTTCAGAGACTGGCAGAAGAAGATCCGACCTTCAAAGTACACACTGATCCGGAATCCAACCAGACCATCATCTCCGGCATGGGCGAACTCCACCTCGACATCATCGTCGATCGTATGAGACGTGAATTTAACGTAGATTGCACCGTAGGCAAACCGCAGGTCGCTTACCGTGAAACCATCCGTAAATCCGTTGAATCCGAAGGTAAATTCATCCGTCAGACCGGTGGTCATGGTCAGTATGGTCACTGCTGGCTGCGCCTCGAACCGATGGAACCAGGCAAAGGCTTTGAATTCGAAAATGCTGTCGTTGGCGGCGTCATTCCGAAAGAATTCATCAACCCAATCCAGACCGGCGTAGAAGCAGCTATGGAAGACGGCGTTGTTGCTGGCTATCCGATGGTAGACATCAAAGTTACCGTTTATGATGGTTCCTATCATGATGTCGACTCCTCCGAAATGGCATTCAAAGTGGCAGGCTCCATGGCATTCAAGGATGGCGCGAAGAAAGCTGATCCAGTTCTCCTCGAACCATACATGGCAGTCGAAGTAGACGTACCGGAAGAATACATGGGCGACGTTATCGGTGGCCTGAACTCCCGTCGTGGACGTATCGAAGGCATGGAAACCGAAAACGGCGAATCCAGAATCAAAGGCTTCGTTCCGCTGTCCGAAATGTTCGGCTATGCGACCGGCCTGCGCAGCTCTACCCAGGGCCGCGGCACCTTCACCATGACCTTCGATCATTATGAAGAAGTTCCGAAAGCTATTTCTCAGCAGATCACTGAAGAAAGACTCGGAAAGAAATAAAATTTTATTAAGGAGACCTCAAAATGGCAAAAGCTCATTACGAAAGAACCAAGCCGCATGTTAACATCGGCACCATCGGCCACGTCGATCATGGTAAAACGACCCTGACCGCTGCTATCACCAAAGTTCTGGCTGAAGAAGGCAAAGCAAACTTCCTCGACTACGCTTCCATCGATAAAGCACCGGAAGAAAGAGCTCGTGGTATCACCATCAATACCTCCACTGTAGAATATGAAACCGCTACCCGTCACTACGCACACGTAGACTGCCCAGGGCATGCTGACTATGTCAAGAACATGATCACCGGCGCAGCACAGATGGACGGCGCTATCCTCGTCGTATCCGCAGCTGACGGCCCGATGCCGCAGACCCGCGAACACATCCTTCTGGCTAAACAGGTCGGCGTACCGGCTATCGTTGTATTCCTGAACAAAGCTGATCAGGTCGACGATCCGGAACTGATCGATCTCGTAGAAATGGAAATCAGAGACCTGCTCTCCTCCTACGATTATCCAGGCGATGACACCCCGATCGTTGTCGGCTCCGCTCTCGGCGCTCTGAACGGCAACGCAGCTGATGAACAGAAGATCCGTGATCTGATGGCTGAAGTCGATGCTTACATCCCGACCCCGGAACGTGACACCGACAAACCATTCCTGATGCCAGTCGAAGACGTATTCACCATCACCGGTCGTGGCACCGTTGCTACCGGCCGTGTAGAACGTGGTACTGTCAAAGTCGGCGACACCGCTGAAATCGTCGGCCTGCAGGATAAACCGACCGCTACCGTCGTTACCGGCGTAGAAATGTTCAGAAAGACCCTTGACCAGGCAATGGCTGGTGATAACATCGGCGCTCTGCTCCGTGGTATCGACCGTAAAGACATCGTTCGTGGCCAGGTCCTCGCAAAACCGGGCACCGTTCAGCCGCACACTGAATTCACCGCTCAGGTATACGTACTGACCAAAGATGAAGGCGGCCGTCATACCCCGTTCTTCAACGGCTATCGTCCGCAGTTCTTCTTCAGAACCACCGACGTAACCGGCGACATCCAGCTGCCGGAAGGCACTGAAATGTGCATGCCTGGCGATAACGTAGAAATGAGCGTTAAGCTCATCACCCCGATCGCTATGGAAGAAGGCCAGCGTTTCGCTATCCGTGAAGGCGGCCGTACCGTAGGTGCAGGCGTTGTAGCTAAGATCGCAAAATAATTTCAGCATCCGCTGAATGAAAAAACTCTCCCGCAAGGGGGAGTTTTTTTGTGTGCTTGAAAGTGGTGATTGGGGACGGGCAGTCAGGTATCAGGCGGAGATGACGTACTCTGCGGTGCAGGGAAGGAAGAGGATGGCGTAGGTGATGACGAGGATCGCCATGGTGTTGTACAGTGGGAGTAGGGAGCAGATGTCACTCCCAAAGAGCATGATGTCGATGACAAGGACGATGCCGGGGCGCATTTCCGAGAGAAGACTTGCGGCTTCGCGTATCTTGCGATTCTTTTCGTGTTTTCGCATAGGAAGCACGATGAGCGTCCCCTGTATGGCGCAGAGAGTGACGCTCGCAATGCCAAGGGAAAGGCTGCTTTCGATGGCGGAGAGGGCATCATTCTCCGTCTCACTGAAAAGTTCGGCGTAGTGAGAGAGGGTGAAATGACCCGCCGAGAGTCCGAACCCACGCAGCTTGATGAGAGAGGAGGGAGCGTTATCCGCTTGCTGTTGCCGCCTACGAGTGAGTCGCTTTTGTGGGTCGTAATGGCATTCTGCACCATCCCGAGAAGAAGGTAGATGGTAACGAGCACAGAGGCGGGCGGCATCGCCAGCGGAGGATCTTTGTGGCAGCCGTTTTCCCATTTCTGTCGTGAAGCTTCCCTCTCGATCGTGAGTGAGAAGTCCCTGATGACGGGCTTTCCCTGAAAGGCTTTTGAAATGCGAGATAAACATATGTCCCTATAAGACCTCCTTTCATATAATTTTTACGGAATGCGCCAAGACGGTATGTGACCGGTGTAACACCGATGTAAAAAGTGGATGGTGATCGAAGATCGGATGGAAATTTGCGTCCGCGTCGCATTTTTTAGGCTGAAAGACGGCATACTACATGGCGGTTTTACGAATTTATGAAAGTTTTAGAAATCAGAGTATACGCACGGCGGCGTGGCCATGTGAAAATAAAGAAAATAAACTACAGAAAAGTCAGTAAATACCGAAGAATTTCACTAAAAATCAGCAAAAATAAATTTTGTATAAAATGCTTGATTTCAGTGCCGAAAAATAGTATTATAGAAAAGCTGAACGTCTGGTACCTTTGTGCGAGGGCGCAAGGCAAAAGAGTGTTCAGAACAAACTATGAAGTGGAAGGTGGCCTGCTGAGCAGGGGAATTTCCACGGAGCAGTTCATTCATGAAATGAACGTAGGAGGTTTATCTAATGTCGAAACAGGAAAAAATCAGAATTCGTCTGAAAGGCTATGATCACAAAGCAGTTGATCAGAGCGCAGCGAAGATCGCGGAGACTGCAAAAAGAACAGGCTCCAGAGTCTCCGGTCCGATTCCGCTCCCGACCGAACGGAATGTGTACACCATTCTTCGTTCCCCACATGTCAACAAAGACAGCCGTGAACAGTTCGAAATGCGTATCCACAAGAGACTCATTGACATCCTCGATCCGTCCAAGAAGACCGCGGATGCGCTGATGAGACTGGAACTCCCAGCTGGCGTCAGCATTGAAATTAAACTGTAAGGAGGTGCAAAGATGTCTAAGGCTATTTTGGGAACAAAATTAGGAATGTCTCAGGTGTTCGCTGAAAACGGCGACCTGATTCCGGTAAGCGTTATTGAAGTTCTGCCAAACGTGGTAGCAGCTGTTAAAACTGTTGAATCCGACGGATACAACGCAGTACAGCTCGGCTACGGCGCTGTCAAAGAAAAACATTTGACAAAACCTGTAAAGGGTCAGTTTGAAAAAGCTGGTATCGACCCAGTTAAATATCTGCGTGAATATAGACTCGCTGAAAAGCCGTCTTACACAGTAGGCCAAACTCTGGCTGCTGATATCTTCGCAGAAGGCGAGATTATCGACGTTATTGGCACCAGCCGCGGCAAAGGTTTCGCCGGCACGATCAAACGTCATAACCACCAGCGTGGACCTGAATCCCACGGCTCCAAGAACCATCGTCAGACAGCATCCCTCGGTGCTCGTATGTCCGGCGGCGGCGGAAAAGTATTCAAAGGCAAGAAGATGCCTGGTCAGCTCGGCGGCGTACGTGTGACCGTACAGCATCTTCAGGTAGTAAGAGTTGATACTGCCCGTAATCTTATGCTTGTCAAAGGCGGGATCCCAGGTGCTAAGGGAAGCCTCGTCATGGTACAGGAAACCGTAAAGCCTGTAAAATAATATTGTCTGGAACAACAGAAAATTGTTCTGATTAGGGAGGAACATCTCAATGCCGAAAGTAAAGCTGTATAATGTAGCCGGCGAAGCTGCCGGTGAAATAGAGCTGAATGACAGCGTCTTTGGTGTAGACTACAACGAAGCTGTTATTCATCAGGCAGTGGTGCGCCAGATGGCCAATGAACGCCTCGGCACACATGCCACCAAAACCAGAGGCCTTGTACGCGGCGGCGGCAAGAAGCCTTGGAAACAGAAGGGCACCGGCCGTGCCAGAGTCGGATCCATCCGCTCCCCACTGTGGGTCGGCGGTGGTACCGTATTCGGACCGACCCCGAGAAGCCATGCCAAAGATATGCCGAGAAAGGCACGTCAGCTGGCTGTAAGATCTGCACTGTCTGAAAAACTCCGTGCTAACGAACTCGTCGTTCTCGACGCAGTAAACTTCGAAGCACCGAAGACCAAAGAAGTAGTCAAAATGCTGGCTGCTTTCCAGGCAGAAGGCAAAGCTGTCATCGTTGACGGCGGCGCTCTTTGCCAGAACACTGTTCTGTCCGCTAGAAACATTCCGGGCGTCAAAGCTTACGCACCGAACGGACTCAACATCTACGATATCGTAAACACCGGCAAACTTTTCCTGACTCAGGAAGCTGTTAAGAAAATTGAGGAGGTACTCGCATAATGGACGCACGTGACATCCTCATTAAACCGCTCGTTACCGAAAAAACTACAGCTCTCATGGAAGAACGCAAGTACACATTCCGTGTACCGCTCGCTGCTACCAAGGTGGAGATCCGCCAGGCTGTAGAACAGATCTTCAAAGTTAAAGTTCAGGCTGTGAACACCATGCGTTATGAAGGCAAGATGAAACGTCTGGGCCGCACCCAGGGTCGTCGCAGTGATTGGAAGAAAGCAATTGTTACCCTCAAACCGGGCGAAACAATTGAGCTCTTCGAAGCGTAAGGAGGAGTAATATAAATGGCATACAAATCATTTAAACCGTACACTCCCGGACGCCGTCAGATGACCGTTTCCACCTTTGAGGAAATTACAACAGATACCCCAGAAAAATCCCTTCTGGCTCCTGTTCACAATCATGGCGGTCGTAATGGCTCCGGTAAGACCACCGTTCGTCACCAGGGCGGCGGACATAAACGTCAGTACAGAATCATCGATTTCAAGAGAAATAAAGATGGCGTTCCGGCTAAAGTCGCAACCATTGAATACGATCCAAACCGTACCTGCCGCATCGCACTGCTGCAGTATGCAGATGGTGAAAAACGCTACATCCTCGCTCCGAAAGGTCTGAAGGTCGGCGATGTAGTCACCAGCGGTCCGGAATCCGATATTAAAGTCGGCAACTGCCTCCCATTCACCAACATTCCTCTTGGTACCATCGTTCACAACGTAGAACTGAAGATCGGCAAAGGCGGCCAGATGGTCCGTTCTGCCGGCGCAAGCGCTCAGCTGATGGCTAAGGAAGGCGACTATGCACTTCTCCGTCTGCCGTCTGGCGAACTTAGAAAAGTTCACATTCGCTGCCGTGCTACCATCGGTGCTATCGGCAACGAAGATCACGAAAACATTACCCTCGGCAAAGCAGGCAGAAACCGCTGGCTCGGCGTTCGTCCGGCTAACCGCGGCGTTGTCATGAACCCGAATGACCATCCGCATGGCGGCGGCGAAGGTAAAGCTCCTGTCGGACGTAAGCGTCCAGTTACCCCGTGGGGCAAACCGGCTTACGGCGTGAAGACCAGACACAGCAGAAAAGCGTCTACCAAACTGATCGTTAAGAGACGCAAGTAAGATAAGGAGGAGTAAAAGTGTCCAGATCCGTAAAAAAAGGCCCGTTCGTCGCTTTCTCTCTCGTAAAGAAGATCGATGCGCTGAACGCAGCTAACGATAAGAAAATTGTAAAAACCTGGTCCCGTGCTTCTACCATCCTGCCGAGCTTCGTTGGTCACACCATCGCTGTTCACGACGGAAGAAAGCATGTACCGGTTTATGTCACTGAAGATATGGTCGGTCATAAACTTGGCGAATTCGCTCCGACCCGTACCTTCAAGGGTCATAACAAGACCGAGAAGAAATAACCAGGGAGGAATAAAATGGAAGTTCAGGCAATTTCAAGAAATATCCGCATTTCTCCCCGTAAGGTCCGCATCGTAGCGAACCTTGTCCGCGGCAAGAAAGCGGGAGAAGCTATCTCTATCCTGCGCAACACCCATAAAGCAGCTTCCATCGTTGTCGAAAAGACACTGAGAAGCGCTATGGCCAACGCAGAAAACAACAACGACATGAACATTGACAAACTCTACATCTCCACAATTTTTGTAGATGCAGGCCCGATTATGAAGCGCGTACATCCACGCTCCCGTGGACAGGCTTTCGGGATTATGAAACGTACCAGCACACTGACGGTAAAAGTTTCTGAAAAAGAGTAATCGAAGGAGGGAAACGTTTTGGGTCAGAAAGTTAATCCGCATGGAATGCGTGTAGGCGTGATCGATGACTGGGATTCCAAATGGTTTGCAGAAAAAGATTATGCTGCACTGCTTGTGGAAGATGCCAAAATCCGCCAGTTCTTAAAGAAGCACCTGTTCGCAGCAGGCATTTCCAAAATTGGCATTAAACGCGTAAGCGGCCGTGTAAAGCTTGCGATTTATACCGCTAAACCGGGCATGGTCATCGGCCGTGGCGGCACAGGCATCGAGGACATCAAAAAAGCTCTCGCTGCTGTTACCGACAAAGAAGTCGACATCGACATCCTGGAAATCAAATCCACTGACATGAGCGCTATCCTGGTCGGCGAAAACATCGCTTCCCAGCTTGAAAGACGTATCGGCTTCCGCCGTGCTGTAAAACAGTGCGTCGGCAGAACCATGCGCGCTGGTGCCAAGGGTATCAAAGTTACCGTTTCCGGCCGTCTGGGCGGTGCTGAAATCGCTAGAAGCGAAAGCTACCGCGAAGGCTCCATCCCGCTGCAGACTCTCCGTGCAAACATTGATTACGGTGTCACCACTGCCCATACCACCTACGGTGCTATCGGCATTAAAGTATGGATTTACAAAGGCGAACTCGCTCCTGGCCAGGTAGTAGACGAAAACGAAAACGTCCGCACCAGCAAAGATAGAAACAACCGTCATGAAGGCGGCAGAAGAGGCGGCCGTCGTGGCGATCGCAGAGAACGTAGACCGAAAAACTCTGAAAGGAGTGATTCCTGATGTTAATTCCAAAGCGTACAAAATATCGTAAACAGTTCCGCGGCCGTATGAAAGGCAAAGCACATCGTGGAAACACCGTTACTTACGGTGAATTTGGTCTGGTAGCCACCGAACCGTCCTGGATTACCAGCCGTCAGATCGAAGCAGCCCGTATTGCCATGACCCGTTACACCAAACGTGGCGGCAAGGTCTGGATCAAGATTTTCCCAGACAAACCGGTTTCTGCTAAACCAATTGGTACCCGTCAGGGTTCCGGTAAAGGCGCAGTTGAATACTGGGTAGCCGTAGTTAAACCGGGCCGCGTGATGTTCGAAATGGGTGGCATCTCCATGGAAGCTGCAAAGGAAGCAATGCGCCTTGCAGGCCACAAGCTGCCAATCAAGACAAAATTTGTAGTTAAAGGTCAAGAAGTGGCAGGTGAATAAAATGAAGGTCAATGAAATTCGTAACCTGAGCACTGCCGAATTAACTGAAAAGGTTGCCGGCTTAAAGGAAGAACTGTTTAACCTCCGTTTTCAGCTCGCTACAGGACAGCTTGAAAACCCGATGCGTATTCGTGAAGTAAAGAAGACCATCGCTCGCATCAAGACTGTACAGCGCGAAGAAGAATTGAAGGCTGCCAAGAAGGCATAACGGTTTATCCAAAGGAGGATCTCAACGTGGCAGAAGAAAGAAAGTTGCGCAAGGTGCGCCAGGGAATTGTTGTCAGCGACAAGATGGATAAAACCGTAGTTGTTGCTGTAGAACGCAAAGTTCCCCACAAGCTCTACAAAAAATCGATTAATACCACAACAAAGTTCAAAGCGCATGACGAAAACAACGAATGCCGTGTCGGTGATACCGTACGCATCGTCGAAACCCGCCCGCTGTCTCATGACAAGCGTTGGAGAGTTGAAAAAATCGTTGCCCGTCAGAACTGATATACAAAGATTAATATAGGAGGATAGGCACGATGATTCAGCAGGAAAGCAGACTCAACGTTGCAGATAATACCGGTGCTAAGAACGTCCTGGTCATCAAAGTTCTGGGTGGTTCCTTCCGTAAAAGCGGCAATATCGGTGATATTGTAGTTTGTACGGTCAAAGATGCAACCCCCGGCGGCGTTGTTAAGAAGGGCCAGGTAGTAAAAGCTGTTGTAGTTCGTTCCGTTAGCGGTGTAAGCCGCAGCGACGGATCCCATATCCGTTTTGACGAAAACGCAGTCGTTATCGTAAAAGATGACAAGAGCCCGGTAGGAACACGTATTTTTGGACCGGTAGCAAGAGAACTCCGTGAAAAAGATTTCATGAAGATCGTTTCCCTGGCTCCGGAAGTGCTCTAATAGGGAGGCAAACGAATGAGTCAGAAACTGCATGTAAAGACCGGTGACACCGTTGTAGTCATTTCCGGCAAAGATAAAGGCAAGCAGGGCAAAGTCAAAGCTGCTATGCCGAAGGAAGGCCGTGTTGTCGTTGAAGGCGTCAACATGATCAAAAGACACACCAAACCGAGCCAGGCAAACCCGAAGGGCGGCATCATCGAGAAAGAAGCTCCGCTCTATGCTTCCAAAGTCATGATCCTGGATCCGGAAACAAAGAAACCGACCCGCGTCAAGAAAGTTCAGCAGAAAGACGGAACTTACGTCAGAGCAGCTGTCAAGAGCGGCGCTATTATTGACAAAGCCTAAGCGGGAAGGAGGATAACAAGTGTCCAGATTAAACGACTTATACAAAGCGCAGATTAAAAACACCATGCGCGAAAAATTCGGCTACAAGAATGACATGGAAATCCCGAAGCTGGATAAAATCGTCATCAACATCGGTGTAGGCGAAGCAACCGAAAACAGCAAAGCAGTAGACGCTGCAGCATCCGATCTCGCAGCGATCACCGGCCAGCAGCCGATGATCTGCAAAGCCCATAAATCCCTGGCTGCATGGAAGATCCGTGAAGGAATGCCGCTCGGCTGCAAAGTTACCCTTCGTGGTGACAGAATGTACGAATTCCTCGATCGTCTGATCAACATCGCTCTTCCACGCGTACGTGACTTCCGTGGCATCAGCGACCAGAGCTTCGACGGCCGCGGAAACTATGCATTCGGCGTAAAAGAACAGCTGATTTTCCCGGAAGTCGACTATGAAAAGATCGACCGCATCCGTGGCATGGATATCATTGTAGTAACAACGGCTAAGACCGATGAAGAAGCACGTGAACTTCTCCGTCAGTTCGGCATGCCGTTCAAGAAATAACCAGGAGGACAACATGGCAAAGAAGTCTATGCTGGAACGCGAGAAGAAAAGAGAACTCGCAGTTCTTAAATACGCTGAAAAGCGTCAGGCTCTGAAAGAAGCCGGCGACTGGGAAGCTCTTTCCAAGCTCCCGCGCAACGCTTCCCCAACACGCCTGCACAACCGTTGCAAACTGACTGGCCGTCCCCACGGCTTCATGCGTAAATTCGGAATCTGCCGTAACCAGTTCCGTGATTTGGCTTACCGCGGAGAAATTCCGGGTATTAAAAAAGCCAGCTGGTAAGATTTCGGGAGGAGGATAAATAATGGTAACAACCGATCCGATTGCGGATATGCTTACCCGTATTCGTAATGCGAACGATGCATATCATGATAAAGTAGATATGCCTGCTTCTAAAATGAAGGCTGCTGTGCTGGCTATTTTAAAAGACGAAGGCTTTGTAAAAAGCGTTGAACAGATCGAAGTCGAAGGACATCCGGAACTGCGCGTAGCTCTGAAATACGGCGCAAACCGTGAAAAGGTCATCAAAGGTCTGAAGAGAATTTCCAAACCGGGTCTGCGCGTATATGCAGGCAAAGATGAACTGCCGAAGGTACTCGGCGGACTTGGTATCGCTATTATTTCCACATCCAAGGGCGTTATGACCGACAAAGCAGCTCGTAAAGCTGGTCTTGGCGGCGAAGTTCTTGCGTTTGTCTGGTAATCGTTGGAGGTAAAATATGTCCAGAATTGGCAGAAAACCGATTACGGTACCGGCAGGTGTGGAAGTCAAGATTGACGGCCATACAGTCACCGTAAAAGGTCCGAAAGGCACACTCACCCGTACACTGAATGAAGAGATCGGAGTTCAGATGGAAGGCAACGAGATCCTCGTTACCCGTCCGAACGACGATATCAAAAACCGTTCCCTGCACGGACTCAACCGTACCCTCATTCATAACATGGTAGTAGGTGTTACGGAAGGTTTTGAAAAGAAGCTGGAAATCCAGGGCGTCGGCTACAATGCACAGATGCAGGGCAAGAACCTGAAACTGGCTCTCGGCTTCTCCCATCCGGTTATCGTAACTCCACCGGAAGGCATCACCATTTCCACCCCGTCTTCTGTTGTTATCGTGGTATCTGGCTGCGATAAGGAAAAGGTTGGACAGATCGCTGCAGAAATCCGCGCTTGGCGCCAGCCTGAACCTTACAAAGGCAAAGGTATCCGTTACTCCGGTGAATACGTACGCCGTAAGGCTGGTAAGACCGGCGCAACAAAGTAAGACAGGAGGTAAAGAACTATGCGTAAAAATGCAAGCAGAAATGCGGTTATTCGCCGTCATCTGCGTCTTCGTAAGAAAATCTCCGGTACTGCCGCTTGCCCGCGTCTCAATGTTTTCCGTTCCCTGGCTAACATCTACGCACAGATCATCGATGATGAAGCTGGCGTAACGCTGGTATCCGCAAATACCTTAGACAAAGAAATTAAAGCTGAATTCCCATACGGCGGCAACGCAGAAGCTGCAAAAGCAGTCGGTGCGCTGGTAGCAAAGAGAGCTCTGGAAAAGGGCATCGAAAACGTCGTATTCGATCGCGGCGGCTACATCTATCACGGCAGAGTCCAGGCTCTGGCTGATGGCGCTCGCGAAGCTGGCTTGAAATTTTAAGGTAAAGGAGAAAACACATGCCAAGATTTGAAAAACAGGAATCCGACTTACAGGAAAACGTTGTTTTCATTAACCGCGTTGCTAAAGTCGTAAAAGGCGGCCGTCGTTTTTCCTTTGCTGCAGTAGTAGTAGTCGGCGATGGCAAAGGCAAAGTAGGCGCAGGCCTCGGCAAAGCTGCTGAAGTTCCGGAAGCTATCCGTAAAGGCGTCGAAGATGCCAAGAAGAATATGATCACCGTTGCTCTCAAGAACGGTACGATTCCTCATCCGATGCTCGGCATCTATGGTGCTGGCAAAGTCATCATGAAACCTGCTGCCGAAGGTACCGGCGTCAAAGCAGGCGGCCCGGTCAGAAGCGTACTCGCTATGGCAGGTATCCGCAACATCCTGACAAAGTCCCTGGGTTCCTCCAATCCGATCAACATGGTAAGAGCTACCATGGACGGCCTCGCTAAACTCGAAAATGTTGAAACTGTTGCAGCACTTCGTGGCAAGACCGTTGATGAAATTTACAACTAAGGGGGCCCCACATGAAAGTTATCGTTACACTGAAAAAGAGCGTCATCGGCTCCAGACCGGAACATGTCGCTACCATCAAGGCTCTGGGACTCAAAAAGACCCACTCCTCTGTTGAAAAAGAACTTACCCCACAGATTAAGGGCATGATTCACTCTGTCCGTCATCTGGTTGACTGCAAAGAAGCAGAATAAATAAGAAGGAGGTGCACTAATGAAACTTCATGAACTGAAACCAGCTGAAGGTTCCACAAGAGTTCGTCGTCGTGTAGGCAGAGGCCTCGGCAGCGGCATGGGCAAACAGTCCACCCGCGGTGCGAAAGGCCAGAACGCTAGAACCGGCGGCGGCGTACGTCCGGGATTTGAAGGCGGCCAGATGCCTCTGTACCGTCGTCTTCCAAAGCGCGGCTTCAAAAATATTTTCGCTAAAGAATACTCCGAAGTTAACGTTGAACAGCTGAACCGTTTCGAAGACAATGCTGTTGTTGATCCGGTCGCTCTCGTTGAAGCAGGTATTCTGAAGAACGTTCTCGATGGTGTACGTGTTCTGGGAAGCGGTGAACTCTCCAAGGCTCTTACCGTAAGAGCTCAGGGCTTCACCAAAGGCGCTCAGCAGAAAATCGAAGCAGCAGGTGGAAAAGTAGAGGTGATCTAATATGGGGTCTGTGATCGCAAACCTTTTTGCCAACAAAGAACTCAAAGATCGCATCCTCTTCACCTTCATGATGTTCGTCATCTTCCGACTGGGAGTCCATATCCCGGTACCGGGAGTTGACGCTTCTGTCATTGAAAGTCTGTTTACATCCGGAAACCTCTTCGGCTTCTTGGATCTCTTCTCCGGTGGTGCGCTCAGCAAATTCTCTATTTTTGCCATGAGTATCACCCCGTACATCAACTCTTCCATCATTATGCAGCTCCTGACAGCCGTCATTCCGACACTCGAAGAATGGAGAAAGGACGGACAGGAAGGCTTCAAGAAAATCCAGAAGGTCACCAGATACTTCACGATTTTCCTCGCAGCTGTACAGGCATTCGGCATGACCTATGCCCTGCGCATCAACAATGCCCTTGTCGATAACAGCTGGCTGTATTTTGTATTCGTTATCGTCGTCCTTACGGCTGGCACCTGCCTTCTCATGTGGATCGGCGAAAAAATTACGGAACACGGGATCGGTAATGGTATTTCCCTCATCATCTTCTGCGGTATCGTAGCCCGCTTCCCGCAGGCTATTTCCACAGTGGTCGATTACCTGAAGGTCGGCACCATTTCTCCATTCCAGCTGCTTCTGTTCCTAGTCATTGCTCTTGTCATGATCCTCATGGTCATCGAAGTCAATGAAGGACAGCGCAGAATTCCTATCCAGTATGCAAAGCGTGTCATTGGACGCAGAATGTATGGCGGACATTCCACCTACCTGCCGCTCAAAGTGAATCAGGCGGGCGTCATTCCGATCATCTTCGCTTCTTCCATTCTCATGCTTCCCGTCACTCTGGCTCAGTTCGTTCATATCGGCTGGGTACAGGCTGTCGGCAATTTCTTTGGATGGGGCACTTGGCCAAATACCATCTGCTACGGCTTCCTCATTTTTATCTTCACGTATTTCTATACCGCGATCTCTGTCAATATCAAAGATCTTGCAGATAACATGAAGAAGTATGGCGGCTTCATCCCTGGCATCCGTCCAGGTCAGCCGACCATGATGTATGTAGATAAGGTATTGTCCAGAATCACCCTGACCGGGGCTGTATTCCTTGCCTTTGTGGCGATTCTTCCGAATTTCATCGGAAACATAACAGGCATCCAGGGCGTGTACTTCGGCGGTACCTCCCTTCTCATTATCGTCGGCGTAGCCCTCGATACCATGAGACAGGCACAGTCCTATATGGTCACAAGAAACTATCAGGGCTTTATCAAATAAAGCCTTTTTCCTAAAGGAGTAAGGGATATGTATATCTTATTGATGGGACCTCCAGGTGCAGGCAAAGGCACTCAGGCAGAAAGACTCATTCGCGATTACGGCATCCCCCAGATTTCCACCGGCGACATGTTCCGTGCAGCCGTGAAATCAGGAACTGCTCTTGGTAAGGAAGCAAAAAGCTACATGGACAAGGGCGACCTTGTACCGGACAGCGTAACTGTTGGTATCGTCAAGGAAAGACTCGCTCAGGAAGACTGCCAGAAGGGCTGGATTCTTGACGGCTTCCCGCGTACCACGGCACAGGCATCTGCACTCGATGCCATTCTCCATGAACTCGGAATTCAGCTCACCGCCGTCATCGGCATCAAAGCTAACAGAGATGACCTGGTGAAGAGAGTCAGCGGCAGACTGGTGTGCAGAAAATGCGGTGCTTCCTTCCATAAACTTTTCCGTCAGCCAAAGGTCGAAGGCGTATGCGACAACTGCGGCGGCGAACTGTATCAGCGTGCTGATGACAATGAGAAGACAGTGGGAGAAAGACTCAATGTCTATGACAAGTCCACAAAACCACTGATCGACTACTACAAGGTCAGCGGCCGCTACTATGAAATCAACGGAGATCAGAGCATGGATGAGGTATATGCCGACATCCAGGATGCTTTGAAGAAGGCTTCCAAATGATCACCGTTTATACACCTGAAGAGGTAGAGAAAATTTCCGCAGCTGGGAGACTGACTGCGGATACTCTCTCTATGCTTGAAAAAGCCGTAAAGCCGGGGATGAGTACCTATGAACTCGATGAACTGGCTGAAAAATTTATCCGAGACAGAGGCGGGATCCCGGCCTGCAAAGGCTATGAAGGCTTCCCTGCCACCATCTGTGCCTCTGTTAACGATACTGTTGTCCACGGAATCCCTTCGAGAAGAAAAATTCTTAAAAAAGGTGATATCATTTCTATTGATCTTGTGGTACAATTAAATGGTTACATGGGTGACTCCTGTATCACTGTTCCGGTAGGACATACAAACAAGAAAAACCTCCAGCTGATTTCCGCCACCGAAGGTGCACTCTTTGCTGGCATCAAGCAGGCCGTAATAGGCAATACCGTAGGCGACATCGGTCACGCTGTCGAAAGCTACGTGAAGCCCTATGGCTATGGAGTACTTCGTGAATATGTAGGTCACGGCATCGGAATCGGTATGCATGAAGATCCGGAAGTTCCAAACTACGGTACACCAGGACATGGACCACGTCTGGAAGAAGGCATGTGCATCTGTATTGAACCCATGATCACCATGGGCAGTCCGGACATCATCTCCCTTCGTGATGGATGGGGCGTCGTGACAGCAGACGGTAAACCGTCGGCTCATATCGAACACACCATTACCATTACCAAAGATGGTCCAAAAATTCTGACGCTGCGCCATTGATTCCATTGTTACAGGCGGTCAGCATATGATAAGCCAAAGGAGGCTCTCATGAGCAAGGCAGACGTTATTGAAGTCGAAGGCAAAGTAGTAGAAAAACTTCCAAACGCCATGTTCCGTGTCAAATTGGAAAACGGCGGACATATTGTGCTGGCTACGATTTCCGGCAAAATGCGTATGAATTTCATCCGCATCCTGCCAGGGGATAAAGTAACAGTAGAATTGACGCCCTACGATTTAGAGCACGGCAGGATTACCTATCGTTACAAGTAAGCAAGGAGGAACCAAGATGAAGGTCAGACCGTCCGTCAAAAAGATGTGCGACAAGTGCAAGATCATCAAACGCAAAGGCCGTGTAATGGTCATTTGTGAAAATCCGAAACATAAGCAGAGACAAGGTTAATTAAAAGGAGGTTAAAGAGTAGATGGCACGTATAGCTGGTGTAGACTTACCAAGAGATAAGCGCGTTGAGATCGGCTTAACTTATATTTATGGAATTGGCCCCACTCTTTCCAAAGAAATTTTAAGCAAAGCAGGAATTGATGCTGACATCCGCGTCAGAGATCTGTCTGAAGATGATGTAGCAAAGATCCGCGGCGTACTCGCTGATTATAAAGTCGAAGGTGACCTTCGTAGAGAAGAATCCCTCAACATTAAACGTCTGGTAGAAATCGGTTCTTACAGAGGCAGACGTCATCGTGCAGGACTCCCGACCCGTGGACAGCGCACAAAGACCAATGCTCGTACCCGTAAAGGTCCGAAGAAGACCATCGCAGGCAAAAAGACTGCGACTAAGAAATAATGTTGAAGGAGGGATAACATGGCTACGGTAAAAAGCAAAGCTAAAAGAAAAGAAAGAAAACATGTAGAATCCGGTGCAGCTCATATTCGTTCTACTTTCAACAACACGATCGTAACGATTACTGATTCCAACGGCAATACCATCGCTTGGGCATCCGCTGGCGGACTCGGATTCAAAGGCTCTCGTAAGAGCACACCATTCGCAGCACAGATGGCAGCTGAACAGGCTGCTAAAGTTGCTATTGATCAGGGAATGCGTTCCGCTGACGTTTTCGTCAAAGGACCGGGCGCAGGCCGTGAAGCTGCTATTCGTGCACTGCAGGCAGCAGGCATCGAAGTCAGCAGCATTAAGGACGTCACCCCAATTCCGCACAATGGCTGCCGTCCTCCGAAACGCAGAAGAGTATAAGGATTACCCCTTTGCGTATCATTTTGGCGCTGCAAGGCGCAGAAGGAGGACTTTCGGATGATCGAAAATACAAGCTTCACAATTAAGACTGTGGAACTCAGCGATGATAAGCGTCATGGCAAGTTCGAGTGTGAACCGCTCGAAAGAGGCTATGGCATTACTCTGGGAAACAGTTTAAGACGCGTGTTGCTTTCATCTTTAGACGGTGTGGCTATTACGTCTATCAAAATCGACGGCGTGCTTCATGAATTTTCCACTATCAACGGCGTCAAAGAAGATGTAACCGATATGATTCTGAACCTGAAGAAGATCCGCTTCATCGCACACGAAGAAGCCGTCTTCCCGATGACAGTTCGTATCGATATCACTGAAGAAGGTATTTTCCATGCTGGCGACATGAAGTTGCCGGCAGAAATTGATGTTCTCAACAAGGATCTCGTCATTTGCACACTGGATTCCGATGCTCATCTGGGCATGGAAATGACCATCAATCGTGGACATGGCTATGTTCCTTTCACCAAGAACAAAAGAGAGGAAGACGTCATCGGCGTCATTCCGATCGACTCCATTTATTCTCCTGTCATTAAATGCAACTACAACGTCAGCGATACCCGCGTAGGAAATGAAATGGACTACGACAAGCTGACTCTCGAACTGGATACGGATGGATCCGTCAATGCAGACGATGCTGTCGCAACGGCTGCCGACATCCTGATCAGCTGCTTCACGAATTTCCTGAACATCGGAGACGCACAGGACAATAGAGTCCCGGCTGTTTCTGATGAAGCACAGGACACTGATGTCAGCGTAGAGGGAAGCGAGATCGATAAGATTCGCGAACTCCCGATCGATGATCTTGAACTGTCCGTTCGTGCATTCAATTGCCTGAAGAGAGCCGAGATCAATACCATCGGCGAACTGATGGATAAGACAGAAGATGAATTGACTCGTGTACGCAACCTTGGTAAAAAATCGGTAGATGAAATTAAAGAAAAACTGACAAACTTCAAAGGCCTCGGAATTGGTCTGAAGGATGGAAACGCCAAGGATTGATAGTTTTATAGGAGGAAAGAAATGGCACGTAGTAGACTCAGAAGAATCAGCGGTGCTCGCAAGGCTCTGCTGCGCAGTCTCGTAACTTCTCTTTTCCAGTATGGCCGCATCACCACCACGGAAGCTAAGGCCAAAGAACTTCGCCACGTCGCAGACAAGATGATCACCCTCGCTAAGAGAGGCGATCTGCATGCTCGTCGTCAGGCTGAAGCTTACATCATGGATAAAGCTGTTACAAAGAAACTGTTTGACGAAATCGCTAAGAATTATACTGAACGCAATGGCGGCTATACCCGCATTGTCAAGGTAGAAGCTCGTCTCGGCGATAACGCTCCTCAGGTCATCATTGCCCTGGTGGACTAATACGAAATGAAAAAGAGGCTGCTCTCCGGAGCGGCTTCTTTTTTTATTCCCTTCCTCCCTGCGAGAAGGTATAATAGGTAAAGTAACGGAAATGCTGACTCTGCGATTGAATCAGCGTTTCCTAAAATCTTTTAGAAAACAGGTGAAAGCTATGGCAATGAATTTTGATATCCCGGATATTTCTGAGACCGCGGGCAAGGTGGTCACAGGGACGAAGAAGAGAAAGACGAGAAAGATCGGTGCGCTCCGGCTCGGAGACTCGCTGAAGATGATTTCACATCACTTTACCTGCACCGAGGAGAGCCAGGACGAAGATAAGAACATTGCATTCTATTCTCTTTCGGAAGGCAATGAGAAGGCCTCTTTCTATGGGGAAGAGATTTCCCTCACGGGCGTCTGCATTTACCGGAAGAAGGTCGTTTCGATTTACGTGGAACTTCCGTCGGAGAAGAGAGAAGCGCTGATGCAGGCGCTGACGGCGGAAGCGGGCGAAGCGCAGGCGTCGAGTGCAATGGATATTTTCGCAGATACCGTGACCTCTATCTTTGTGACACGCCCCGCCAAGGGAGACAAGAGCTTCACGATCGCTCTCATGGACAGCGAAGCAGCGAAAGCGCTCTCTGATCAGGCAGCCATCGAAGCGGAAGAAAAGAAACAGGCGAAGGGGCCTTTGGGGCGTCTCTTTTCCACGTTCTTTGATCCGGTAGGCCGTATCAGCCGCAGATCCTATATCCCGAAGATGCTCACCGTCGGCATTCCGGCTGCCTTCATGTTCGCCTTCACCTGCTTCAAGCCTGAGCTTTTTGTGGGGGATATGAATTTCTACATCATGATGTTCCTGATTTTAGGGACGCTCTGCTTCATTTCTCTCATCAGTCTTGCTATGCGGCGTATGTCGGATCTGGGGCTTTCGCATATCTATTACTGGATCTTCTTCGCCATCCTTTTTGCTATCAATCAGCTGGGAGGAGAGTACCTAGGCTCGCAGCTCACAGCCACACGGACGATCGCGGTGATCTTCATGGCAGCGGTCATTCTGCTTTCTTTCTTCCCGGGGCAGAATAAGAAAAATAAATATGGTCCGGTTCCGAAGGACTAGGGAAACGCTGATTCAATCGCAGAGTCAGATTTTACAAGAATTTTTATACATAGCTTCGTCATAGCCTTCCTTAAATAGCTCACTATTCGCGTCAGGTTATTCCTCGCCATGCATAAAAATTCAAGAGTAAAATCTGACAACGATTGAATCAGTGTTTCCCTAGGGATAAAAAGAGGTCATCTTTGATGAAGTCAAAGATGACCTCTTTTTTTATGGGAAGTCATGCAGGTCTTGCTTATTTGCTTCCAATACAAATGGAATAAAGTGAACAATAAAGCACATAAATTACAAATTGTCCATTGAATCAGCTCTCATACAAACATTATAATCAAGAAAGCGGAAAGAAAAGAGGCAGATTTGATGGAACAACCGAGGGTAATATATCAGCCGTTCAAACGGTTAAAAATGGCTTTGAGGTCGAAGAAACGAAAACGCAGCAGCATTACCATGGGGGTCGTGACAACGATACTGGCCTCGCTCTCCTTCACCTTCATGTCAGCCTGTGCCAAGTGGCTACCGGAGATGCCATCAGGAGAGATGACGCTCTTTCGCGGGATCGTAGGACTTTTCTTTATTCCGCTCCTCTGCCTGCAGACGAAGGAGCATTTCTTTTCAGGGAAGCATAAGTGCATGTTATGCCTTCGAGGGCTTTTTGGTAGCATTGCACTCTTTTTTTATTTTTTGTCTATAGAAGGGCTGACGCTGGGGGATTCACAAATCCTCTCACAGCTCGCTGCCTTCTTTATGTGTCTCCTGTCTCCGATTTTTTTGAAAGAAAAACTTCCCCGTCAAGCGATTCCTGGGATGCTTTCCATTGCGATCGGGACCCTTTGCGTGGTGCAGATCTGGAATTTCAATGCATTTAATATGTATACGCTTTTTGGAATCGGCGGCGGCTTTTTTTCTGCAGCTGCTTACGTGGTGATCAGCTGTCTTGCAGAGAAAGGATTTCGCTCAAATACAGAAATTGTTTTTTATTTTCAGATTTTCAGCATTCTTGTCGGGGTGTCGATTTCTGGGAATGAGTCATGGATCTTGCCGCAGGGGAGAGACTGGTTCTTTGTTATTGGGCTGGGGCTTTTTGCCTTATCGGCGCAGATGTTTATGACATGGGCGTTTCAGCATGTCAATTCGCTGGTCGTTTCCTTTTTGATGTATAGTGAAATCTTGTTTCATGTCATTTTTGGCTGGGCTTTTTGGGATGAAATCATGGCGCCTGCATCATGGTTGGGCGGTGCACTAATTGTTGCCGGTTCGATCATGCTGATGGTCTTCAAGCCGAAGGGAATCGACCAGGATACACATCATCGCAGCCGGCAGAAGCAGAAGGCGGGGGATGCGGTCTGAGAGCGTGTGCGTTTCGTTAGAAAATGGGAGGGCAACTACCACTATGGCTATACGGATGCCGATGCTTTCACTATCGCAGACTAGGCCATTTTGCAGAAACGGGCTATCTTTGAAATTATCAAAGATAGCCCGTTTCTGCAGAAAAAAACTCCTGCAAGTGCAGGAGTGTGATGGTTGGAGGCGGTGCCCGGAGTTGAACACGGGGATAAGGGGCTTGCAGGCCCCACGCCTTAGCGCTTGGCTACACCGCCATAGATGATGTTTCATAGTATATCGCATTTTCTCGAAAAAGTAAAGGGGAAGCCGTGATGGAGGTGGAGAATGCGGGCGAAGGGGCAGCTCATGCATGAGGGCAGGAGGAATGGGGGCTGAGTCTTTTCCGATCCAAGCGCTGACGCTTAGCAGCCATTCAAAAAGCACGTCATTCTCTTTCTTGAAAATGACGCGCTTTTTGCGTGCAGTCAACCCGGACAACCGGCTCACGGCCATTTCATCAGATCACGATCGGGAACAGGACACGCGCCAGGTATATGACGCTGGTCATGGTGATGCAGGAGAGAAAGGTACTCATCATGACCAGCTCGGTCGCAAAGTCTTCGCAGTTGTGAAATTCAACGGCATAGAGGACGGAGTTTACGGGGGCGGGGACAGAAGACATGATGAGGATGGTCTGATTGATGACCGGAGAGAAATGGATGCCGATGAGGGCGCAGACCTGGATCATAAAGTAACCGCAGATGGGGCCGACGATGAGGCGGATGAAGCAGCCGATCCAGGCATCGAGGTCGCCAAAGGAAATGGTGCTTCTGTGGATCTGCATGCCGAGGGCGATCATGACGATGGCGACCAGTGCATTCGCACAATTTTCAAAGACCGGCCAAATGAAGAGCTGTGTCATGTCAAACCCGGAAAATTTGATGGCAAAGACCGTGACCAATGTATAGATGACAGGCATATGGAAGACGACGGAGAGTGCGTCGCGCGGTGTCAGCTTCCCTTTTCCTGCCTGATAGAGTCCCAAGGTATTGAGGGACATATTCATCTGTACGAGCATGATGGTCGCGCAGGCGCTGGCCTCTGCGAGATAGGGCGCCTCTCCATCGATGAGGTAGGGCGCGTTGCCGAAGACCAGAGCGATGAGTGCGATGCCGATGTTTCCGTTATTGGAGAACATGGTGCCGTTTTTCAGGGCTTCCGTCTTCGCGACGCTCATGCCCCGCATTTTCCCTGCCAGCCAGGCGATGAATCCGATGAGGAACATCTGCACAAAAGACATGAGGAAGACATTCAGCATCGTGAGGTCAATTTTCGCTACATAGATGCTATAGAAGATAAAGCTCGGCAGGACAATGTAGAATGTGAGCTTCGTGAGGGATGTGACATCGAGCGTGAAGCGGCGATCCAAGAAATAGCCGATGGCTACGAAGACCAGAAGCGGAAGGATATTATCAGAAATGATTTGTAAAAATGCCATGACGCTGCCTCCTTACAGATGAACCGGGAAAAGCATTCCTGCGAGGTAAATGACAAGCGGCAGGGTGAAGACGCTGGCCAGAATACTCAGGATGACTGCCTGTGTCAGGAGCGCTGGATGTTCTCTATACTCTGCGCCGTAGAGCACCAGCATGATGGAGGAGGGGATCGCAGCGTAAATGAGAAAGACTTGGGAAGCGATCGGTGAGAATGTGCCGAAAAGGGAGATCAGAAGCAACGCGAGGAGCGGCGAAAGGATGAGCTTTAACGTCGCAGTGGCGGTCATGAATCCATTGAGACGCACCCGATGCGTGCGGTGAAGCTGTACGCCGATGGTGATGGTGACAAGCACGATGAAGGCGCCGGTGAAGTGGTGCAGCACCGGATAGACGAAGGTGCCTTCGAGAGAGAAGCCGCTCATGCGGATCAGGACTGCGAGCAGGGCGGCATAGAGGACAGGCGCTTTGAAGACCATCAGAAAGAGGTTTTTGAGACTTTCCTGCTTTCTTCGGATCAGTGCAGCGCCCCATGTGTTCGCGGCGATATTCATGAGGATCATGAGCAGAGCCATGTTCCCCATGGCTTCATCCAGGCAGGGCTTCTCTCCGCCAAGGGCGAAGGGCGCGTGGCTGAAGACGAGAACCACCAGCGCGGCACCGAGGTGGCCGGCATTGGAAAAGGTGGAGACCGCCGAAAAGTCAGACCACTTGATCGGATTTCCTGTAAAGAAATGGGAAATCCCCTGAGAGATCACGTAGGAAAGCGCGAGCAGAATGAGTCCCGCTGGGAGCAGCGCCAGATCAGCAGGCGACGGCTGGTATTTATACATGCTGAAAAACACGAAGCACGGAAGCACTACATAGATGGTGAGTTTCGTGTACGTGGAGATGTCGAGCTTGAATTTACTGTCCAGAAACCAGCCGCAGCCGATGAAGACAAAGAGGGGAAATATATCATTCCATAAGATTTCTAAAAGTACCATGTTCATCCGTCCTTACCCAATGGATTGTTGCCCTGTTTTTATATGTACCTACTTAGTATACAACGGACGCCTTGCAGAGAAAAGGGGCGGTGAAAGGCGCCTGCGCTTTTTAGGATCTCTTCTTTTTAGAGAGGGGTAAAGGGGAAAATCGACCAAATCCAAAGGCCACGGAAAGATTTCGCAGCCTTTGGATGGCGATATGGATGTGTCAGGTGGGATCAGGGAGAGAGTCCGCTGTCTGCGCAGCCTGGAAATGAGGGCTTTCGCCCTCATCGGAGATGGCCGGCAGCGAGATCCCCTTTCGCGGTTCCCTCCCTTCTAGGGAAGGAGCCTTTCCTTCCGGAGAAATCGGTATGGGAAATGTCTCCGGAAAGTTTTTGCTGCAGGTGTATAAACAATGCCCGAGGTGCAGGCAGTGCTGGATCACCATTTTTTGAAATCAAAGGGGAGTTTCACAAGATGGCAGACGCAGTCCGCGCGGTACATTCTTTTGGCAGCCAGGTAGCCGAAGAGACTGTTTTCTTCAGAGAGTTTTGTAAGACCGGCAAGGACTTCTTTATTGATATTCTTTTTCATAAGGTGTTCCTTCTTTCTGTAAATAACTATTTCTTGGGATATCTCTTGTTCCCGCGTTCTGCACATAGTATAATGCGAGTAAAGAACCAAGTCTAATTGTTTCATACGGTAGAGATCACAAAAGATATTTGTGATAAAAGGAGGCTGCATGAACTTTCAATCTTTGAATTACTTCATCATGTTGGCGCGGGAGAAGAACTTTACACGCGCGGCGGAAAAGCTGCATCTGACGCAGCAGACCCTCTCTGCGAACGTGGCCGCCCTTGAAAAAGAATGGGGCATGAAATTTCTCATACGCCATGTGCCGCTCGAGCTTACTGATGCGGGCAAAGTCTTCTATGCCTATGCCCTGCAGTTCACCCGCGGAGAAGAAGCCCTCTCCCGCACGCTGAAAGACATCGCGAATGAAGAAGCCGGCAATCTCACAATCGGGGTCGGCTTCGTCCGTGAACGTGATCTGCTGCCGACGCTCATCGCTGCTTTTCGGGAGAAACATCCCAAAGTCACCTTTGACCTGGTGGAAGGGAGCAACGAAGGTCTCACGAAACAGCTGCAGGAAGGAGACATCGATCTCGCCATCGCCCATTTCACGGAGGCTCCGCCCGGCATCGATGTGAAGACCATCTATCAGGAAGAGATCAGCTTTCTCGTGTCCAGAAAACTGCTCAAAGAAACCACGGGCATGACCGAGGCAGACATCCGAGAATTGGAAGACACGCGATTATCGGATATGAGCCGGTTGGCTGCCTGTCCTTTCATCACCACGAATCCCCATAATATAGCGGGCGCTGTCGAAGCTCGATACCTCGCCGCGGCACCCTTCACGCCGCAGATCGTTGTCCGTTCGGATAACATGGGTACGTTGATCGATCTCTGCCTCTTAGGCGTGGGCGCTTTGTTTGCGCCGAAGAATCTGCTGCATCACACCCTGCTGGATACCCGAAAAGCGGACATGGTGCATATTCCCCTGCCTGAGACGGCGTACCGCATTTCTTTCGGTTGCCGCATGAAAAGCCCGGCATGGAGCATCCGTGACAAGTTCATGGACTTCACCATCGAGTCGCTTCGGGATGTGGTCGGGGGAGCGGCTGCGCCTAAGTGAGCAGGGAGCCGGCTTGTTTTGCATACGGCAGATGGTGTCATCAAAGGGATGATGAGCCCAACCAAAAAAGTGCTGTGAAAATGGAGTCCTATTTTCACAGCACTTTTTAGCATGGCGGGGTGTATTCTGCAATTCTTACTGTCGGATTCTTGTCAGATCACAATTTCTTCCAGTGGAATTTCCATTTTTCCCAGGTCGAGAGACCGGACAGACAGCGAGCCCTTGTCTGCTTCACGATAGAGAGGATGATTTTCTTTTCCTCATTGGTGAGGGGGTTTCCGGAGAAGCGAGCGGCGACGAGGCGGGTCAGCATGGGGACAAAGTCAGCAAAGCGCGGATCTTTGGCATAGGCGGATTTTCTGTCTTCGTAGGAGCCGCGAATCGGAAGGCCGGCCCAGTGGGCGAGGCGGTCCGCGTAGGCGATGAGGCGCTTGAAGTGGGCGTCATCGGCGAGTGCTTTGGCGAGGAGGCGGGAGGCGGCTGTCATGCGGTAGAGCGGATAGGCGGAAAGAAGTGCAAGCACGAGCAGGAAGGCGAGCAGCATCGGGAGAAGCGGGCGGGAAACGGGGGCGTCCGGCGTCCTCGGCTGGGAGAGCGGGGGCTGTCCCTGCGGCTGCTGCTCTGGTTGCTGGTGCGGTTGCTGTTGTGGCTGCTGCGGCGTAGGCGGCTGCTCTTTCGGTGCTTCCTCACGAGTGTTCTTCTCGTCGGCCGGTTTATCCGGCGCGCCCTGTTCATTTTTCTGCTTGTCAGGCGGGATGGGGAAGGGATTCTCTACTCCCTTTTTGCCCGGGGTCATTTCACAGGGACGCCAGCCGAGGCCATCGACATAGACTTCGACCCAGGCGTGGGCGTGGTGATCATTGACGGAGAGGGCGTGAAGCCCTTCCTTCGTCAGGGGGGCGTTTTGGAGATCTTCCCTGTCTACGGAAAGACCGACTGCATAGCGGGCAGGGATGCCCGAGGCGCGGAGCAGCATGACGGCGGCAGAGGCAAAGGAGGTGCAGTAGCCCTTCCTGCTTTCGGTCAGGAAGTAGGAGATAAAATCTTTATCCGCGGGCGTTCTACCCGGATTTTTCGTATAGGTGTAGTTCGTTTCCAAGTAATGGCGGATGGCGTCGATGCGTGCGCGTTTCTCGGAAAGGCTTTGTGCGGGCTCGATCTTGCCCAGCGAGGCGATGGCGTCGCGTGTTTCTTCCGGAATGGTGAGGTAGTGCGCGTAGACGAAGCGGCGGTAACGCTTTTCCGCTTCAAGATAGGTCGTGTAGTAGGGGTCTTGGATGGATTCGCGGGCCATCATCGAGAGGAGCGCACCGGCAGGGAACTCCCATACGTCGGTGCTGTAGGCCTTGCCCTCGCGGGAGATCGGCGAGCGGTCATACTGGAAGTAGGGACCGCCGAAGTCGGCATCATAGGGGAGGAGCAGGAAGCGGCTCTTTTCGTAGAGGGCAGCGAGGGTGAAGGGCTTCTTGAAGGCGGAAAGGTCATTTTCTTTTGTGTAGTTCAAGAGCTTTTGGGAGATCGACGGATTTCTGGCAGCGACCTCCATGAGCCAGGCCCCCTGGTCGTACCATTCGCCCTGGTTCTTGGCGAAGAGGGCTTCTGTCCCATCGTAGGTGCTGTCCGGGAAGTCTTTCCAGCGGCTGTCTTCGTAGAGGCCGCCGGTCCAGCTTCGAATGTAGAGGTGCTTATCGCTTGCCGCTTCGATGTCTGCGATGACGCGGCCGGTATAGCGGATGCTGGCACTGCTGCCGAGGCGCTGATGTCCGGCGGCGCCCTTCATCATGCCCGTGTAGGCATTGCCGGCGTGGAAGATCGGGTCATAGGGGTCCGTCCAGCCGATGATCTTCTCCTGCATATGGGAGAAGATTGCCGGCTGCTCATACCGGCTTTCCGGGAGCGCGAGGAGAAGCCCTGCGCCCAGAAGCAGGGTCAGAGCGAGGGTGGGGATCTCCGGCATGCCGAGTCCGTGGTTTTTGAGAGAGGCAAAGACGGAAAGGCCGTAGGAGGCGCAGCAGAGAATGGCGAGAGCGGGCGGGTTCACGCCGAAGTAGAAGCCGAAGAGAATGAGGAAAAAGGAAAGAAGCGCTGCCATAGCGCGGGCCGCTTTCGACCATGCGCCGGCCGTAAAGAAGAGGGAGAGAAGGCAGGTGAGCCACCCTTTGGCAAGAGCCGGGCTTGCGATGGCTTTCGCAAGCGGTGCAGTCATGTCAATGTCATATGGCTCTTTGAGCGTACCGACGAGAGGAATGAGCGCAGAGAGGAGGCTCGAAAGGAAGGTATCTCTCATAAGGAGCGGGAGCGAGAGAAGGAGGAGGGCAAGGAGCGCAAGAAGCGGCAGCCGGTGACGATCGGGCAGTCTGGAAAGAGCGAAAGAAAGAAGAGGCGCAAGGAACGCAGCGCAGATCGCATACGGAAGCGCACCGCTACCGAAGTAGGAGAAGAGTGCATAAGAAGCACCGAAGGCGCCGAGAGAAGAGAGGAGGCGTGTCATCATGCTTCACCTCCCAGCGCGCGGGCAATGGCGGCTTTTCCGGAAAGGGCAGCGCCCTTGGCCTCACGCACGCACCAGATGGAGGGGTGCAGGACAGGCGAGACGGCGGGTGCGGGATTGCCTGTCAGGTAGCAGATCGGAAGGAGGGGCGAGAGGTGGCTGGTCTTCAGCGCATTCTCACCACCGGCGAGGAGGAACTCGGCGACAGCCTCTTCCCAGCCGGCCTTGTCCTTGACGGAGGTGATGATCTCCTCGCCATGGATCGTCATCCAGGCGAAACGAAATGGCATATGCGCTGCCGTGAGAGCGAGGCCGCAGGAAAGGAGCGCATCGGCGAGAAGATCCCGCAGTGCATCATTCTCTTCATAGTCTGCCGCGAGGATAAGGCGCGCATCGTCTGCGGGCATGCGGTCGCGGACATAGACATCCTCTGTGCGGGCCGTGACCTTCCAGTTGATGAGGCGGGGATTATCTCCCGGCTGGTAGGGCGTCGCGCCGAAGTATTCCACCTCTTCACTGCCGGAGAGGCGAAGGAGACTCTTCAGCGTATGTGCGTAGTCGCCCATCGGACGGGGCAGGACGAGGAGCGTGGCGGTTTTTGTGTCTTTTTGGAAATGGAAAAGTCCGAACGGGTCTTTCCAGGAAAGGCGGGGAGCGGGAAGCGTGATGCGTCCCGCATGCGCGGTGTCTATCCGGAAATAGAAGCGTGTTTCATCCTTCTCTGTTTCATAGCTGTCGTATTCCTTTCCTGCTATCGTTGCCGTGAGCGAAGAGACAAGGGGGAGGAAGCGGCCTTTGGCGGTGAGGCATACTTCGGCGGCCGCTCCTCTCTGTGTGCGCTGCGGGGCAGAAAACGTCACCGATACCGATCGGCGCGTCGCATATCCCAGCGCAAGCGCAAAGAGCGGCACCAGAAGGAGCGTGGCGGCGAGCAGGAAGGCTGCGTATAAGTCGTAGAGGATCATCAAGAGAAGGGCGATGATGACAAGAAAGAGATAAGATAGATAGTTCATAAGATGTACACTGCTTTAAAGGGGTTCAGGGTTCAGGGTTCAAGAAAATTAGGAATGAGGAATGAAGGTGGCGGCTTCGCCGCAAATATATATGGGGCGATACGAGAACAATGTTGTCGCACCCCGTTCCGCATTCTGGCTTTCAAAATTCAAGGAAACGTGGAATGATGGTGCATCGCATAAAATATAAATGCGCGGAGGTTTGAAACTAGCGGTTTTCTCGTATCGCAAACCTAATCCCTAGCTACTAATCCCTAGTCACCAGTCACTAGTCCCCAGTCAACCGCTATTACACCAGCTCCGGCATGGGGACGGATTTCAAAATATCATCGAGCACGCTCGCGGCAGTCTTTCCGGCAAAGCGGGCATCGCCGGAAAGGGTGATACGGTGGGAGAGGGTGTAGGGGGCGACGGCGAGGACATCATCCGGGGTCGCGTAAGTTCTGCCCTCCATGAGGGCATGGGCGCGGGTCATGGCGGAAAGCGCCATCGTGCCGCGCGGAGAGATACCGAGCGAGATGTCATGGCTTTCTCTGGTAGCAGCAGCGATATCCACCATGTAGGCGAAGAGGCTGTCTTCGACATGGACCTCTGCGGCTTGTTTTCTAAGGGTAAGAAGGTCGTCGGGCGTGATGACGGCGCTGAGGGACAGAGCGGCGCTCCGGCGGCTGCCCTTCAGGATCTCGATCTCGTTCTCACGGGACGGATAGCCGACGGTGATGCGGATCATGAAGCGGTCGGTCTGCGACTCGGGGAGCTCCTGTGTGCCGGAGGAGCCGAAAGGATTCTGCGTCGCCATGACGATGAAAGGCTGCGGGACGGTGTAGGTCTTGCCGTCGACCGAGAGGCGTCCTTCCTGCATGACTTCGAGGAGCGCGGACTGTGTCTTCGGAGAGGCACGGTTGATCTCATCGGCGAGGAAGAAATTCGTCATCGCGCTGCCGGCCACGTAGCGAAAGCTGCCGGAAACTTTGTCATACATGGAAAATCCCGTGATATCCGAGGGCAGGACATCGGGGGTGAACTGCATACGCTTGTAGTCAAGCCCGAGTGTGCGGGTGAAGGCGACGGCCATGGTCGTCTTGCCCACGCCGGGGATGTCATCGATCAGGATATGGCCGCCTGCCAAGATGGCGGTCAGTATACGGCGGAGTACATCGTCCTTGCCCAGGACGGCTTTGCCTGTCTCAGCGAGAATGGCGTCTATGGTTTCTTTGGTATTCATGAGGGCCTCCTTTATTTATACTCTACTATTATACAACGATTGGGGAAGGGGGCTGTGGCACATCCGTCTGAAGCCTGATTTCTGAAATCGAGCGGTGTAAGGAAGAGGGGGACGAAGCGTTTCCATAGTCACCAGTCACCTCACATACCTTCTTTTCACAAAACGGATAAACTCTTCGAGCCCATGAGGGAGAAAGATGCCCTTCTTCCAGAGGATGCCAAACTTGGTGCTGATTTCCGGCGTGACCGGTATGCGGACGAAACGCTCCTCATCGATGGGAATGGACGAGTAGAGAAAGGCACCGCAGCGGCCGCTTTCCAGATAGTTCATCATCGTCGTCAGCTGGCTGAGGTAGAGCTTCACGTGCGGCGTGAGGCCGAGGGCGCGGAAGGCGGCGGTGATGGTGAGTGTCTGTACCGAGTCCATGTGGAAGAGGAGCAGCGTTTCCTCAGAAAGGGCAGGCAGGCTGACGGATGTCAGATGCGAGAGGGGGTGATTTTTGGAAACGCAGTAGACATAGTGATCCTCTTTCATCGTATAGTAGTGGTACTGCTCCAGATTATATATATCGAGATTCCCCAAAAGGATGTCCAGTTTTTCCTCCTGTACGAGCTCGGCGGCGCGGTGGGAGGCGCATTCGGAGAGCTCGAGCGGGACTGGACATACCGCTTCGAAGGCATCAGAGAGCGCGGGAAGGAAGATGGTGGACAGGATCGGAGGAATGCCGACACGGATGGGACGCACGGAGAGTGCGGCTTGACTGAATTCCTCCTGCATATTCCTCGCGCGCTGTAGGAGGTCATTGGCTCTTTCATAAAAAGCGGCGCCTTCTTCCGTCAGGTGGATGCGGTTCGGCGTGTGAAGGAAAAGGGAAATGTGGAACTCTTTCTCCAGCTCATGGATGGCGGTGGAAATCGTCGGCTGGGAAATGTAGAGGGCTTTCGCCGCGCGGACGATGCTGTGATAACGGCAGACGGCGCAGAAATAAGTGAGCTGCTGTAAGGTCATGGGAAGACTCCTTTGGGAAAATTGGGGGGGAGCCCGTAGGGCGTAGCGCCCCTTTTGATTGTGGATGAAAGCGCTTCTCGAATGAGGAATGAAGGTGGCGGCTTCGCGCACCGGTTTAGCCTTCCCCTCAAGGGGAAGGTGCCCCGAAGGGGCGGATAGGGTACCTGCGGCATGAAAGACAGATGAGCAAAATGGAAAATGCGTCTGCAAACATAGTGACACTCACGTAAGCACCCGAGCACCGCTGGCGCGGTCCCCCTTCCTCATAAGGGGAATGCTGCCACCACAACCCTGAACCCATCAACCTGAACCCTGAACCTTCATTTCTTTTTAGTATAGTTTTTTCTGAAGCTAACTTCAATATTCAGAAATTTATTTTTATCTGAAAGAGGACTATACTGCAGACAGTCAAGGGGAGCGGTGAGAGCTTCCTATAAAGTAAAAGGGTCAGCTGAGACGCGAAAAACTGGCAGCTGATCGAAGGAGGATCCAAATGAAAACTGGAGTAGAAAAACTGACCGATGTCATGGCTCATTTTCTGGGACATACCGCCATCCGTTTGCCGGATGATGTGATCGCGAAACTGGAAGAACTGCGCGACAAAGAGGACCATCCGCTTGCGAAGGTCATTTATCGCACGATGTTTAGAAATCAGAGGCTCGCCGAAGAGCTGCAGCGCCCGTCCTGTCAGGATACGGGTGTCCCGCAGTATTGGGTACGCTGCGGCACCGCATTTCCTTATATCAATGAACTGGAAGACCTGCTGCGCGAAGCCACCATTCAAGCGACCTTTGAGACGCCGCTTCGCCACAACTCGGTTGAGACTTTCGATGAATACAATACAGGCAAGAATGTCGGCAAGGGGACGCCGACTGTCTGGTGGGATATCATCCCCCATTCGGATCAGTGTGAGATATACACCTACCTGTCCGGCGGCGGCTGCTCGCTTCCCGGCTGTGCGACCGTGCTGATGCCTGGCGAAGGCTATGAAGGTATTGTGAAATTTGTCATGGACCGCATGACTTCTTATGGCCTCAATGCCTGCCCGCCGCTCCTGATCGGTATCGGTGTCGGCACCTCTGTCGAGACAGCAGCGCTGAACTCCAAGAAAGCCCTCATGCGGCCGGTAGACAGCCACAGCGACAATCCAAGAGCTGCCAAGATGGAGAAGCTCTTAGAAGATGGCATCAATGCACTCGGCCTTGGACCGCAGGGCATGGGCGGGCACTACTCTGTCATGGGTGTCCATATCGAGAATACGGCACGCCATCCATCCGTCATCGGCTGTGCGCTGAATGTAGGCTGCTGGAGCCATCGCCGCGGTCATATCATTTTCGATAAAGACCTGAACTTTACCACCGATACCCATAGCCATTTCGTATATGAAGAGAAATAAGGAAGGGAGACTATCATGGCTGTCATCGTGAAAGAAGATAAAAAAATCCTGGTTACTCCGATTTCCAGAGAAGATCTGAAAGATATTCATATCGGAGACATTGTGTATCTCTCCGGGGATCTTACCACCTGTCGTGACGTGGCTCATCGCCGCGTCGTCGAAGAAGGACGGGAGATCCCTGTCGATGTCAGAGACGAGGCCATCCTCCATGCCGGACCGATCATTCGACCTCATGATGACGGGACTTATGAAATGGTCTCTGTCGGTCCGACCACATCCATGCGTATGGAGAAATTCGAGTATGAATTCATCAAAACGACCGGCGTCCGCGTCATCGTAGGCAAAGGTGGCATGCGCGAAAATACCGAGCGCGGCTGTAAGGAATTTGGTGCGATCCACTGCGTATTCCCTGCGGGCAATGCCGTCGTCGCTGCCAAAGAGGTCGAGGAAATCGTCGAAGCCCAGTGGAAGGATCTGGGCATGCCGGAAACTCTCTGGCACTGCCATGTCAAAGAATTCGGCCCGCTGATCGTATCTATCGATTCGTATGGAAGAAACTACTTCGAAGAAATGAAAGTGGAATACAACAAGAGAAAAGGAAAAGAAATCGAACGTATCAGCAAAGAGGTCGGATTCATTAAATAAGAAGAAAAGGCGATGTGAAATAACGATCATCTCATTTTCGCTTTCAATCTGCCGCGGGGACTTGCAGCTCTCATAGGAGTGACCGGGAAACCTTATCTCGGCTGTCTTTCATACCATAGTCACTCTATCCGCCCCTGCGGGTAATGCTATTAAGTTAAGCGGAAGAACGTTCTTGGCTCCCCATCGGGGGAGCTGCCCGAAGGGCTTGTGCAAGCGAACTGGATTTTTAGGAGTGAAGCGACGCGAAAATCCAGTGAGACGCCATTTCGAACGAAGTGAGATGAGGGGGCTACTTAGCGGTATTGCATGAAAGTGTTGGGATATCAATAGCATCGGACTATTCAACATAGCACGCTATACCGCTAGCATGCCCCTATTGCCTTCGGCACTTCCCCCGAAGGGGGAAGCAAGACGTTACGTAGCTAACGATTTCCTTAACTTAATAGCATTA
>CAKPUX010000020.1 GCA_934193095.1 uncultured Dialister sp.
CTGCGATACGAGAATACCATCTTCTAAAAAAAGGCGGCGAAGCCGCCACGAGAGCCCTGAACCTTGAACCTTGAACCCTGAACCAAATGAAAGCAAAGTAAAAAGGGGCTGTGAAGAAATGAGGATTCATTTCTTCACAGCCCCTTTTCTTATTTATAAACGATGATGGTCGATACATCATCGCTGTCATTTTCGGAAGAAGTGGTTTCCGGTGATGGCTGTTCCGGAGCGATCGCAGTGTCTGAGCTTCCGGCGGTTTTCGCTTTGACATCGGCTTTCTTTTTCGCAGCCTCCAAGGCAGCTTTTTTCTTAGCCGCTTCCTCGGCAGCCTTCTTGGCTGCTTCTTCCGCGCGGCGCTGTTTCTCTGCAGCGGTCAGGTAGACGGTGTATTTCGGTGTGGGCGAGACCATGGCATCGATCTCAAAGAGGCGTCCCCATGGGAAATCGGCGGAGATCGTCGCCGGGTCAAGTCCCATTTTCCGTTTGGCAAAGTCCTGCACCTCGGCGATCATTTCCTCTTTCATGGCCGGGGTGGGGATGTAATTCGTCCCTTCGAGCTCTGTCAGGCGGTTGATGTTCTTCCTGACGTTTGCCTGATATGCCCAGTTGTCGATGTATTGCTCGGTCAGCATATCACGGTGATCTGTCTCGCTCATGTCCGGCGCGAGGATGGCCTGAGCGATGGCATAGCCGATCGTGTTGGAGGCTGTGTTCCATCCATTGTAGGCGGCGACCTTGTAGAGAAGATCATGCTGCTTCATGAGGCTCATGAGCGTATTGTCCGAGCCATTGGCGAAGTAGACGTCCACCATGGAGACGGGAATGCCCTTATCGATGACGGCTTTCACCTGATTCATGAATTCCGTGGTGGAAGGCTTCATCATGCCGTAATTGGAAAACTGGCCGGACTCCCCTGTGGAGGAAAGGGGGGTATTCACGGCGAGTACGATGTTGGGGCGGCCTTTGGGATCCATGATGCCGCCGACGGCTTCTACATGCTCAGCGATGGTTTTTCCGATGGGCTGGCTTTCATAGCTTGGGACCGTATCCTCTGCGCGGCCTAAGGGATAGATGGAGGTGAAGCTCGGCGTGAGGTGATTCACGTCATTGTGATAGCGTGCGATGAGGAGCAGGGCAAGCTGGTCTGCTCCCGGGAAGGAGCCATAGACTTTGGGAGACAGCTTCGCACTTTCCTTTCCCAGATACCGTGCTTCCATGGCGGACTGGGAGTTCGTGCTGTTATCATCATGCCCCTCACAGAAATAGGCAAAGATGCCGCTCTTGGTATCTTTTAGGAGCAGGCGATTGATCGCATGGTTCTTTGTGCGGCGCTTGAACCAGTCCTGCAGATATTCGGACGGGATGGAGAGCTTCAGGGACAGCATTTCCGCCGCCTCATCCTTTGTGAGTGTGCCTAGATCCATCTTGTCCTGCAGGCCGGAGAGTACATAGAGGTCGTGACCATACTTGGCGTAGTAGTAGGGCTCGACACCGCTGTTTGAAGCATACGGCGTTCTCATGATGGTGCCGAAAGCATAGATCGGCACATTCGGATACATGCGGTGAAGCCGCTGGATACGGTTTTCCCGTGCCATCAGCGTATCGAGCGATTCGTTGTGCTTTCTGGAGTCGACAAGACCGCCGTAGATGATGGTGTCCGTAGAAATCACCGCCGCATCGGCCTCTCTCATGTGCTGCTCGACCCAGCGCCAGACCTGATCAGGGCTGCCCTGATAATTCTTCCCGGAAAGATAGCCTTTCGGCGGCGTCAGCACCGTGTAGCCGGCCTTTTCTGCGGTGGAAACCGTGTAGTCAAGAGAGACGGGACGGTCATCCTGCGGTACAAGCAGGATGGTGCGCGCATCGATCGAAGCGAGTCCGCCTGCGATCAGGAATGCCATAGCCAGCGCGCCGATTCTTTTATGATAGTGCAATGGAAAGCCCCCGTTTGAGAATGAGAAATGAAAAACAGAGAAGCGGCGCGTCAAAGCATGAAAGCGCCGCATGACAGATCATTCAACGCGGTAGAAGAAACGCTACTGCGTGACATATTTATATGGTATTATTATACCATGAATGAAAAAGGTACGCAGGCGTGACCAGCGAGAAATGAATATATGGCGGTGGTCTATACATCGGATACGCTCTGCCCTCTTTTTTCGCTCCCAAAGGAAAGTAAAAATGAAGGTCTATGAATATAAGGAGATACATTGTGGCAAAATATCAATTTGATGAGCTGGTCAAGGCGGCCGGATCTGGTGAAGGTATCTATGATCAGCTGAAGAAGAAGGAGATCAGCGAGAAGGAAGCCATTGAGGACATCCTGCAGGGGAGCTTCCGCTTCTCCATCACCGATGGCTATCTCGTAGAAAAGGGCGGGCAGTTTGACTACGCTTTTGATTTTGGAAATGGGGTCTGCGTGCGCTATGACTGGCGAAGCGGCGTCCCTGTCAAGAAGGAGGCGGTGCTGTCACGGGACGTGATGGAGACTTTCGCGAAGGAAATCGCGTTTCTTTACCAGCTTCCGCAGAAGCAGTTTGTGACTGACACGAAGTCGACGACCGTCCAGACGAATGCGTATGAAAGAGAGAAGTATGGTCCCATCAAGCGCCTCACCCGTGCGGAGCTTAGATTCGGTGATAAATTCTTCCGTTGGGTACCGGAAGAGGATGAAGACCGGCCGTTTAAGGAATTGTATGCAGCATTGTGTACACTCAGGAAAACGGTCGATGAATCTATTGGAGTGACTGGTGACTGGTGACTGGTATTGCGTTTTCATATGAACTGGGGATAAGCGGCTTCTCTCTTCTAGTGAGACGTGAGGAGTGAAGGTGCGACGCAGTAAAAGCGCCGCAGAGATTTTGATGAGGGGCTTGGCGACACGAGAAGTACGGAGGCTAATCCCTAGTAGCTAGTCCCTAGTCACTAGCTACTAGTCACTTTATTCCCTAGACCACTCGCCTAGAATGGTGTACAATAGGGGCGTTGCTTATGAAAAATCTGCGGTCATTCCAAGAAAATTGCCTGTGGATCTTTTGATTCATTAGAAACAAAAAGGGGAATGAGAATAGCGGCGGCTCCGCTGCCGATCAAAGATGGGCGATGCCCGAGGGGAAAATAGGGCAAAGGCTGACATCTGCTATCTCTCGATCCCTGTTATCTGCTCACTTATAATAAGGAGACATAATAAGGAGACATACATTCATGCACGAACTTTTTGACTGGATTTATTCCATCGTCGTGGCGCTTTTCATCGCCATGATCATTCATATTTTCCTCTTCGTCCCGACGAAGGTATCGGGGCAGTCGATGTACCCGACGCTGAATAATGGCGAATACCTCATCGTATCGAAGATCAGCCACGTTTTCCGCGAGACGCCGGAGTATGGGGATATCGTCATCATCGACAGCCGTACGCATCGCGAACGCTCCTGGATGGATGATCTGGAAGAACCGATGAAGAACTACATCGCCATCTTTGATCGCTCGAGCCGTGAGCACAACGTCTGGGTGAAGCGCGTCATCGGCAAGGGCGGTGACACGCTGGCATTCAAGGAAGGCCATGTATGGCGCAATGGCGAGAAGCTGGAAGAACCATACATCAATGAACCGATGGAATTCTCTATGGACGGCTCCTATACAGTGCCGGAAGGTACGGTCTTCGTCATGGGAGACAACCGGAACCACAGCTCGGACAGCCGCTTCATCGGACCCGTACCTGTGGATCATGTCCTCGGTAAGGTTGCGATCCAGTTTTGATTGGTATTCTTTGGAAACCGCTCTCTGAAAAGAGGGCGGTTTTATTGTGGGCGGGCGCCGTCCTCTATCCTTCCTGTTCCATTGGGAAAAGCTGATTCAATCGCAGAGTCAGATTCTACAAGAATTTTTATACATAGCTTCGTCATAACCTTCCTTAAATAGCTCGCTATTCGCGTCAAGTTATTCCTTGCTATGCGTAAAAATCCAAGAGAAAATCTGACAACGATTTAATCAGTGTTTCCCTAGCGGGTATAGGGAGATACATGGGAAGGAGGTTCCGCACGGTAAAGAGGGAGTCGAAGGATCTATTTCGTGAAACGCGTTTTCAAATTTCACTGAATGAAAACATGAAATCTGTATGAATGAAAACTCGAAATCTTACGGAATGGAAATTCAAAATCTCACTGAATGAGCGTTGGAAACATCGATTTTATCAAGAAAAATGACTGTTGGCATATGAAAGAAGAAAAGAGTAAAATATATGCTATAGGGGCGGAAAAAAGAAAAGAAAAAGTGCATGTTTTCTGAACGCGAGATATGCATGTAGTGAGCCGCTCACAGCGAACATTAACAAATAAGAAAAGGAGAAACACTATGATTACCGGAGATATCAAACATTTAGAAAACTACAAAAAACAGCTGCCGACATTCATCTACGAGTGCCTGAAAGAAGTCGCGGCATTCGATTTCACTGCGGTGCCTGACGGAAAGTACAAGATCAATGGCTGCGACATGGGCGTAGAGTCGCCTGCGACCGAGCCGGCGGCGGATAGAAAGCTTGAAGGTCACAAGAAAATGATCGACATCCAGTACGAAGTGGAAGGTGAAGAAGAATGGCTCGGCGTGGAGACGATTTTCGAAGCGGGAGAATGCATCGAGAGCCATCCGGAGCGTGACCTCTATTTCTATGAGTCTTCGCCCAAAGGCGAATCGAAGGTGTACTTTGAGACAGGCCGTTTCGCAGTCTTCTTCCCAGAAGACCTTCATCGCCCGCTCTGCCAGGGAGAGAGCGGCAGCTGCCAGCTCCGCAAGGCCGTCGTGAAGGTGCCGGTGGAGTTGGTGACTGGGGACTAGTGACTGGTGACGGCAGCTACTCTTGCGCTGTCATCCCGACCGAAGTGGAGGGATCTTTCTTGCAGACCGGTCAACATCGAGTGCGGGATAGCCGCGAAATAGAGCACCCAGGCGTACTTTTCTGCATGGCAAATGACTGCTGATTACCGCAGAGCAAGAAAGATTTCTCGACTACGCTCGAAATGACGATACGAGAATCCCATTATCTAAGGAAACGCTGATTAAATCTGACAACGATTGAATCAGTGTTTCCCTAAAATTGCGGCGAAGCCGCCACCTTTATTCCTAATTTCTCATTCAAGCGAAGCTTTCAAACGGAATCAAAGGGCAGCACGTCCCCGGGGTTAACCCTGAAGTTTGAAAGCAGGGATTAGGGATTAGTGGCTAGGGATTAGGCGCTTTGAGTGACTGGTAACTAGTGACTCGTGACTTGAATACGACTTTCGGGCATCGCTCTATTTATATTTCGCGGCGCTTCCATAGTATTATGCGCCGCACCATCCCTGTTGAACCTCTTGAACCTATAGAACCTGCGGAACATCTTTCGCACGCAATCAAGGGACAAAACGTCCCCGGGGTTAACACTGAATCTTTCAATCCCCTTCTTGACTTACAGTCAACTTTTTGCTATTATATTCTATATTCGATTACTAGCGATTTCTACAGTATCGCACGATGAAGGCGATATGTGTAAGGGGGCAGAGTATGAAGTATAAAAAGTTTTTAGCAGCTGCCATGGCGGCAGGCTTTTTGCTTTCTGCCGGCATGATGACCGGCGGATGCGGGTCAGCCAAACAGCAGCAGGGGCAGCAGCAGGCGATGAAGGTCACGACTTTCAAACCGTTCAAGTCGGACACGCCGATCCAGAGAGAGTATGCCGGCTCCATCATGGCCTTGCAGGAAGTGCCGGTTCGCTCGAAAGTATCCGGTACAGTCATGGAAAAATACGTCAAAGGCGGTGACCATGTCACAGAAGGGCAGCCGCTCTTCCGCCTCGATACACGCACCTATTCCTCCTCTCTGGCTGCGGCACAGGCGCAGGTCGCACAGGCTTCGGCTACCTATGAAAATGCGAAGCGCGATCTGGCCCGCTATGAGCAGCTGATTGCGACGGGGGCGATTTCCCGTCAGGCCTATGATGCACAGAAGGCAGCGACAGAGTCCTATCAGGCCGTCGTCGAAGCAGCCCAGTCGCAGGCAGCGATCGCATCGGATAATCTCTCCGATACCATCGTGACAGCTCCTTTCACCGGGACGCTCTCCATGGATGATGTGAATATCGGCACCTTCGCTTCGGCAGGACAGACGCCGCTCGTCACGATTTCCTCGGCAGATCCGCTGTATGTTCAGTTTGATATGTCGGAGAGCGAATACCTTTCGCTCACCAAGAATAAGAGTGGCACGGAGACGCTCGGGGATACCCTGAAGCTTCGCCTTGCTGATGGCTCCATTTATCAGGAGACCGGCAAGATTGTCCAGATTAATCCGGGGCTGACCGGCGGGCAGCTGACCATGAAGGCAGCCTATGCAAATCCGGATAACCTACTCGTACCGGGGATGTATGCGACTGTTGTTTCTGATGCAGAAATCGCCAAGGGCAGCATTTTGGTACCGACCAAGGCACTAGTACAGCTCCTGAACCGCGATATGCTTGATGTCGTCGTCGATGGCAAGGTCCAGCAGAAGGCAGTCAAACTCGGTGCGACCTATGGCATCTATACCATCATTGAAAGCGGCATCGATGAAAATGATGAGATCATCGTCGAAGGCCAGAATAAAGTCCGTGTCGGACAGGCAGTCGCTCCGGAAGAAACCACACGCGAGGCCTTGGAACAGGCGGCGATCAAGGCCGTTTCTGCGCAGCATGGCACGACAGATGCTAAGAAATAAGGGGAGGAGCTATGGCAAATTTCTTTATTAAACGCCCTATCTTTGCTATCGTCGTGGCTCTTGTCATCACGATCGCCGGGGCACTCTGTATTTTCTCACTGCCGATTGACCGCTATCCGAAGATCACGCCGCCGCAGGTCTCTGTCCATGCGACCTATCCGGGCGCTGACTCTGAGGTCGTAGCGCAGACGGTGGCTGAGGTCATAGAAAAGAATGTCGTCGGTGCCGAAGGCTTCGATAATATGTCTTCGACATCGAACTCGAATGGCTCCTATTCGCTCTCGGTCCAGTTCCTGACGGGGACGGACTCGGATATGGCGACCATCCGTGTACAGAATGGCGTCACGGCTGCCGATGCAGGGCTTCCTGATACAGTCCGTTCCATCGGCGTCACCACGAAGAAATCTTCGGGGGACATGGCACTTGTCGTCGGCCTGCTCTCGCCGAATGGCACGTACGATGACGTCTTCCTGAAGAACTATTTCTCCATGAACTACCTGGATGAGCTGAAGTCCATCAAGGGCGTCGGCAACGTACAGGAATTTGGTTCTGACTTTGCGATGCGCATCTGGATGGATCCGACGAAGATGTCGCAGAACAAGATCACCGCGAGCGAGGTCATTGCTGCCGTTTCTGCGCAGAATAAGCAGATCGCGGCCGGCAACATTTCCAGCGCTCCGGTCGATCAGAATGCCTCCTTCCAGTACATCATCACGGCGAAGGGCCGTCTTGTGACGGAGAAGGAATTTGGCGATATCGTACTTCGTACCAATGATGACGGCTCCATGCTTCGTCTGAAGGATGTGGCCCGTATCGAGCTTGGTGCAAAGGACTACAGCTTCATTTCCCGTGCGGCGGGACATGAGTCGGCGATCCTTGCCTTCTCTCTGACCGATGATGCGAATGCGCTCGAAACTCTGGGGGCGATCAAGGAGAAGCTGAAAGAAGATGCGAAGAGCTTCCCGGATGACATGACCTATGTCATCTGCGCGGATAACACGGACTTCATCTATGCCTCCATCAAGGAAGTCATGCATACCTTCGTCGAAGCGCTCCTCATCGTAGCACTGATCGTGTACATTTTCCTGCAGAACTGGAGATCCACGCTCATCCCGATGATCGCGGTTCCGGTATCGCTCTTCGGTACCTTTGCCTCCTTCCTGCTTCTCGGATTCACCATCAATACCCTGACGCTTTTCGCAATGGTCCTGGCTATCGGGCTGGTCGTCGATGATGCAATCGTCGTCATCGAAGCCGTCGAGTATGAAATGCGCTATAACAACCTCGGACCGAAAGAAGCGACTGTCGCTGCGATGCAGAAGGTACAGAGCCCGGTTATCGGCGTCGCGGTCGTTCTGGCTGCGGTTTTCGTACCGGTTGCTTTCCTTGGCGGGATCATGGGTATCCTGTACAAACAGTTTGCTCTCACCATCGCTGTCTCTGTCCTGATTTCTGCTTTCGTCGCGCTGTCTCTGACTCCGGCTCTTTGTGCCGGTCTTCTGAAACCGCCGAAGAAGCAGAATAGGAAAAACTTCCTCGATCGATTCTGGGATACCTTCAATGACGGTTTCGATCGTATGGTAGAGATCTATGGGGCGATCCTGCAGAAGATGGGACATGCGATCGCTGCTCCGATCCTTGTTCTTGTCGTCATCACGGTCGCAGCTTTCGGTATTTTCTTCAAGCTTCCGACAGCATTCCTTCCGCAGGAAGATAATGGCTTCTTCATCACGGCGTTCTCTCTGCCGGAAGGCTCTGTCAATGTCAGAACGAATGCAGCGATCACCGAATACCTTGATTATATGGGGAAGGATCCGGCGATCGAACAGTCGCAGGGCGTCACCGGCTTTGATATTTTGTCCAGCGGGCAGAAACCAAATGCGGGTCTTTCCTTCATCAAACTGAAACCGTGGGATGAACGCAAAGCGCCAAACGAACAGATCAATGCCATTATGGGCAAAGCCATGGCATATGGGGCGACCCATCCGGAGGTATCTCTGATGGCGCTGAATCCGCCTCCGATCCCGGGCCTTGGCTCCTCCGGCGGCTTCAGCCTTTACATCATGAACAAAAGCGGCGCATCGGATGAAGAATTCCAGCGTGTCGTCGGAGAATTCCTCGGTGCTGCCAACCAGCGTCCGGAAATTCAGATGGCCTACACCACCTTCCGCAGCGATACACCATCCTACAATTATGATATTGATCGAGAAAAAGCACAGCGAAATGGTGTGGCTGTCGGGGATATCTTCACCGCCCTTCAGGCCTACTATGGCTCTGTCCAGATCAATGATTTTACCATTTATGGCCGTAACTTCAAGGTCGTCGCACAGGCGGATACCCAGTACCGCACGAACCCGGGGGACAACAAGTTCCTGACGGTGCGCGACAATAAGGGCAATATGGTGCCGATCTCCACCTTCATCACTCCGAAGAAATCCAATGCCGTTTCTGTCATCACTCGTTACGATAATTTCCCGGCCGTCAAGGTCGGCGGGCAGCAGAAGGATGGATACTCCTCCGGGCAGGCGCTCGATGCGCTCGAAGAAACCGCCAATCAGGTCCTTCCGAATGGTTATGGTTTCGAATTCGTCGAATCCTCCGCCCAGGAACGTGAAGCGAGCGGTAAGACGGTATATGCACTCTCGCTCGGCATGCTCTTCGTATTCCTGTCTTTGGCAGCTCTCTATGAAAGCTGGAAGGTTCCATTCACGGTCATCTTCGGGATACCGACTGGTTTCTTTGGTGCGAGCCTGGCAGCCATGGCATTCCATGTATATAACGACATTTACTTCCAGATCGGTCTTTTAACCATCATCGGACTGGCCGCGAAGAACGCCATCCTGATTGTCGAGTACGCGAAAGTCCGTACCGATCACGGGATGGAAGCGCTTCAGGCGGCTGTCGAAGCATCGAAGATCCGTCTCCGTCCGATCCTGATGACATCTCTTGCTTTCATTGTCGGTAACATCCCGCTGGCTCTCTCGACCGGTGCGGGTGCAAATTCCCGCTCTGAAATGGGGATTGCCGTTGTATTCGGTGTGCTTTCCGCCACCATTTTCCAGATCTTCATCGTTCCGATGCTCTTCGTTGTGATTGAACACATTCATGGGTTCAAGAGAACGAAAAAAGTCGTCACTGAAGACTGATGATCGTAAGTAAAAAAAGAGCCTCGAGCCTTGTGCTCGTGGCTCTTTTTGCTGGCAGGCATTGCGTTTTTGAAAGTCATGTTTTTCAGCTGACCTCCTCCTTTGAGTGGGCCTTTCCTGGGTGATCCATGGACAGGCGGGGAAGGCAATGCCATTTAGCCAAGACGATCATCAACGATGAAGGGGTAGGGAGCGTGCTTTCGCTTCACTTGCCATCATTTCGGATCAAGGGTTGTCCCCTCTCATCTCATCCATTTATGCTATACTAGAGACAAATACACAGGAAAGGCGGAAGCTCTCATGCATTGGGATACAGATGATATTCACACCATTCATTGCTTCGGCGACAGCCTGACGGCAGGCTACGGCGCAGCCCCGGGCGCGGGCTGGGTGGAGGTGGTTGCAAAGCGCCATCCGGAGATAAACTGGACCAATCACGCGAGCCTCGGCGCACTCACAGAAGACATTCTGGACGCACTGGAAGGCACTGCCGCGCTCACATCCGGTCAAGAAGGCTTCTTCTTCATGGGTGGAACGAATGATATCCTCTGCGGTTTTCGTCTCTCCTCTCTGGAGGGGCGTCTGACAGAGCGGCTGTCACGGATTTCCGGAAAGGTGCCGCTCACGATCGGCATCCCGCCGCTTGCGACGAAGGAGAGCATCTGGAGCGGATGGCAGAGCGAAGCTGTCTATGAAAGGAATCAGCTGGATCTTGCAGCATATGGGGATTTCTTACAAGAGCTTGCAAAGGAGAGCAACGTGTGCCTGATCGATTTTTCCCATGCGTTCCCTCTGGAGGATGCATGGTACTATGATGGTCTCCATCCGAATGAGAAGGGGTATGAGCGCTTCGCAGATATGGCAGAGGCAGCTTGGAGGATCAAAGAGAGATAGAAAGGAAAAGACAGGATGAATGATAGAGAAGAACACACAAGGGAACTTATGAAGCAGCGCGTCTTTACGTGGGAAGAAGCGGAAGCGCAGATCGCAGCATGGAAAGCGCGGGGCGAGATCGTCGTATTTACGAATGGATGTTTTGACATGCTCCACCGCGGTCACATCACCTACCTCGCGCAGGCGGCATCGCTGGGCGACCACTTGATCGTAGGGCTGAATTCGGATGCATCGGTGAAGCGGCTCAAAGGAGAGTCGCGCCCAGTGAATGGAGAAAACGACCGTGCGCTCATGCTCTCTGCCCTTCGCAGCGTGGACGGCGTCGTGATTTTTGGGGAGGACACCCCGACCGAGCTCCTGTCTCATCTGAAGCCGGATATCCTTGTCAAAGGCGGGGACTACAAGGTGGAAGAAGTCGCCGGAAGAGAGTACGCCGGGCGCGTGGAGATTCTCTCCTTCGTCGATGGATACTCGACAACGAAACTGATTGAGAGAATCAGGGCGTGATGAGGGCTGGTAGCTAGTGACTGGTGACTAGTGACTAGACATCGGACGTGAGTCATTAGATGTTTAATCCCTAATCCCTAATCCCTAATCCCTAGTCCCTAGTCCCTAGTCCCTAGTCACTTTTTCAAGAGGCATTGATACTATGCAAAACTGGAAACGAATCGTGTATACCATGGCAGCGATACAGATCGGGACAGGAATCTCGATCATCGGCGTCATTGCCTTCATTCCGCTCTTTCTGACATCTGAGCTGGGCGTCACGGACTCGGGAGAAGCGGCGTTTTGGTCAGGGCTGATTTCGGGTGTCACGCCCTTCTTCGTCGCGATCGCGGCGCCTTTCTGGTCCATGCAGGCCGATCGCCGGGGGCCGCGTTTTGCGCTGTCCATGATCCTCTTCATCTTGGGCGTGGTCATTGCTTTGATGTATTTCACACGATCGCCCGTAGAGCTTCTGATCCTCCGCATGATCCAGGGCATGTCCGGCGGCTTTGTCGCTGTCGGCATGTCTCTCGTCATGAATGTGACGCCAAAGAAGCAGCTGACGTGGGCGATGGGTGTCTTTCAGGCATCCATGGTCATGGGAGTCATGTTCGGGCCTCTCGTAGGCGGCATGATCGCCGATACTCTGGGCTATCGCATGCCCTTTATCATCTTTTGCGCTCTGTCATTTTTCTGCCTCGCGGCGGTGCGTCTGATGGTGCCAAAGCAGATCGGACAGGAACAGGCGAGGGAGCGGGAATCTTTCGTGAAGCAGCTTTCCTACTTTATGAAGAATCCCGTCGTCCGGCTGATGGTCATGCTGCAGTTTCTCTGCAATTGCGGTATGACAGGGATCGGTCCGATCCTCCCGCTCTATATCAAGGAAATGATGGGTGGAGATGCCATGGCGGTCGCGACGATCGTCGGGATCATCATCTTCATCGCAGGCGCCACGAGCGTCACCTCTTCTCTGAATGTCTCGCGCCTTGCGCGGCGGATCTCTATGCCGAGGATCCTCATCATTGCGTCTCTTGTGACAGGCGTGAACTTCATCCTCCAGTACCTGATGCCGGAGGTCTGGACGCTGGGCTTCATGCGCGGACTCACCGGCTTCTCCCTCGGGATGATCATGCCGCTCGCAAATACCATCCTTGCCTCGGCGGTGCCGGCGGAAAAGCGTACGATGGTGGTGGGCTTCTCGACCAGTTTCGCTCTTATGGGCAATGTCGCCGGCCCCATGGCGTCGGGCGCCATCGCTATGCAGTGGGGCTATGGTATGGTCTTCTGGTCGACAGCCTTCTGCTTTTTCCTCGCTGCATGCGTGATCTATAGGGAGAGGAAAATCATATAATGGGTTCAGGGTTCAGGTTGATGGGTTCAAGGTTGTGGTGGCAGCTTCGCTGCAAAATATATATTTGCGGCGGAGCCGCCACCACCATTTCTCATTTCTCGTTCAAGTGAAGCTTTCCAACGGAATCAAAGAGCGACACGTCCGTGGGCTAACCCTGACCCCTGAAGTTTGAAAGCAGGGATGAGTGGCTAGGGATTTGGGATTAGGAGTGACTAGTGACTAGGAGACATGAGACTCTCGTATCGTCATTTCGAGCGAAGCGAGAAATCTTTCTTGCAGACCGCTAAACGAAGGATGTGTGAAAGTAGAAATACGCAGCGCCAAGGCGTCGTTTTCGTACCGGTGCTTATGTGATACTGACCGCAGCGCAAGAAAGATCCCTCGGCTACGCTCGGGATGACGACAGCGCGAAGCACTATCAAAATTCCGCGGCGCTTCATTATTTTATGCGCCGCACCACCATTTCTAATTTCTCATTCAAGCGAAGATTTCAAACGGAATCAAAGGGCAGTACGCCCCAGAGGCTAACCTTGAACCCGCCAGCCTTTCCCATTTTCCTCTTGCATTTTGCTTTAAATCCTGCTATCATACTAACGTATATGTACAAGCAAAGATGGGAAGAAGCTGGGAAATTTCTCACAGAGAGCCGCCGGGGCTGGAAAGGCGGCAGGAAGGAAACAGCGGGTCACCCCGGAGCTGACAGCGAGATCTGTCCGCGGCGCACGTTACGCGCGAATGAGCGATCAGTTACTGATTATTTAGGTGGTACCGCGGAAGCACTCTTTCGTCCTATGTGGATGAAGGAGATTTTTTTATTGTAGGAGTGAACGATATGGCAGAAGACATGAAAGATCTGGGAAAATACGATCCCAGTCAGATCGAACAGAAATGGTATAATTTCTGGGAAGATCATGGTGTATTCCATGATGAACCAGATTCTGAAAAAGAACCGTACAGCATCGTGCTGCCGCCGCCAAATGTCACCGGCCAGCTGCACATGGGGCATGCGCTCGACAATACCCTGCAGGATATTCTGATCCGTTACAAGAGAATGCAGGGCTACAATGTCCTGTGGCTGCCGGGCAAAGATCATGCCGGCATCGCAACGCAGGTCAAGGTCGAAAAGCAGATCGCTGAAGAAGGTCTCAATAAATATGACCTCGGCCGTGAAAAATTCTTGGAACGTGTATGGCAGTGGAAGGAAAAATTCGGCAACCGCATCGGTCTGCAGATCCGCCGCCTCGGCTCTTCCTGCGACTGGTCCCGTGAACGCTTCACCATGGATGATATCTGTGCGCGTGCCGTTCGTGAGGTTTTCGTTTCCCTCTATGAAAAAGGCCTGATCTATCAGGGCTTCCGCATCACGAACTGGTGTCCGCGCTGCCAGACGGCTCTATCCGACATCGAAGTCGAACATGAAGATGAAGTCGGACATCTCTGGTACTTCAATTACCCGATCGCTGGGGAAGAGGGAAAATACATCCAGATTGCGACCACCCGTCCGGAAACCATCCCAGGCGATACCGCTGTCGCTGTGAATCCGGAAGATGAACGCTACAAGGATCTCGTCGGCAAGAAGGTCGCACTTCCTGGCACCGGCCGTGAAATCCCGATCATTGCCGATGAATACGTTGATATGGCTTATGGTACCGGCTGCGTAAAGATCACACCGGCGCATGACCCGAATGACTTTGAGGTCGGCCAGAGACATCAGCTCGAGACCATCGTCATCATGAACAAAGATGGTACGATGAATGAAAAGGCAGGCAAGTATGTCGGCATGGATCGCTACGAAGCGAGAAAAGCCATCATTGCTGATCTCAAGGAAGCCGGTCTTCTCGTCAAGATCGAAGAAACAAAGCATGCGGTCGGTCACTGCTCCCGTTGCAAGACCGTCGTCGAACCGATGACCACCAAGCAGTGGTTCGTCAAGATGAAACCGCTTGCCGGTCCTGCTATGGAAGCTGTTACCTCTGGTAAGACCAAGTTCGTCCCGGAACGTTTCTCGAAAACATATATCCAGTGGCTGTCGAACATCCATGACTGGTGCATTTCCCGCCAGCTTTGGTGGGGGCATCGTATCCCGGTCTGGTACTGCGATGACTGCGGCGCTGTCTCTGCATCCCGCACCGACCTCACAGAATGCCCGAAGTGTCACAGCCAGCATATCCATCAGGATCCGGATGTCCTTGATACCTGGTTCTCCTCCGCGCTTTGGCCATTCTCCACGATGGGCTGGCCGGATCAGACACCGACGCTGAAGCAGTGGTATCCGACTTCCACCATGGTCACCGGCTACGACATCATCTTCTTCTGGGTAGCCCGCATGATGTTCATGTCCATGGAATTCATGAAGGAGATCCCATTCAAATACGTCTTCATCCACGGCCTTGTCCGCGACTCTCAGGGACGTAAGATGTCCAAATCCCTCGGTAACGGCATCGATCCTCTTGAAGTCATCGAAAAGTACGGCGCAGATGCGCTCCGCTTCACCCTGGTGACCGGCAACACCCCAGGTAATGATATGCGTTTCTACTATGAACGTGTCGAAGGAAATAGAAACTTCGCCAACAAGCTCTGGAATGCGACCAAGTTCACCCTGATGAACCTAGATGACTATGACAAGGATTTCGTCCCGACCAAGGAACAGCTGACGCTCGCCGACAAGTGGATCCTCGACCGTCTCGCCTACACCGAAGACTATGTAGGCACGAACCTTGACAAGTATGAACTCGGTGAAGCGGCAGACAGCATCTACAACTTCGCATGGAACTATTTCTGTGACTGGTACATCGAAACGGCGAAGGGCCGTCTCTATGGCCAGCACAATACGGATAGAAAAGTTACCCAGTATGTCCTCGTATACACCCTGACCCGCATGCTGGCACTGCTCCATCCATTCATGCCATTCATCACGGAACACCTCTGGCAGCATCTGCCGCATGAAGGCGAAACGCTGGCAAGAGCTCCGTGGCCGAAGGCGGACGAGGCGCTCCGTTTCCCGACCGAAGCAGAACAGTTCGATCGCATCATGGACTGCATCAAGGCGGTCCGCAACATGCGTGCCGAAGCGGGTGTCACCCCGAATAAAGCCTGCCATATCCAGATCGCTGTCCTTCGTGATGACCTCAAAGCCTGCCTTGAAAACAATAAGGAATACTTCGAAAAACTCGGCCATGTTGAAGGCATGAAGCTCCTTTCAGCAGATGCGGCAAAGCCGGAAAATGCAAATGCGGCTGTCGTCACAGGTCTTGAAGTCTACCTCGAGCTCAAAGGCCTCATCGACACGGCGAAGGAAAAGGAAAAGATCCAGAAGGCGAAAGATGCTCTGGCCAAAGATATCGCCCGCACGTCCGGCAAGCTCTCCAATCAGGGCTTCCTCGCCAAGGCACCGGAGGCTGTCGTAGCGAAGGAAAAAGAAAAGCTGGCGACCTTCGAAGAAAAGATGAAGTCTTTGGACGAACGTCTGCAGTTCTTGGAACAGCTTGGCTAATGTAGGGGCGGGCTTTTGAAAAACTCTTAGGAGTGCTGGTGGCGGCTTTGCCGCGATATAAATGGGCGATGCCCGAAGGTGGAATCAGTCACCAGCCGCCAGCCGCTCCTCATCCCTAATCCCCAGCCACTTACGATACTCATAAGGAGAAATCATGAATTACGAAGAATCTATCGCTTATCTGGAAGCGGCGGCGTCCTTCGGGATCAAGCCGGGCCTCGAACGCATCGAAGCCATCCTTGAACGTCTGGATCATCCGGAAAAGGCTTACAAAGTCATCCATGTCACCGGTACGAACGGCAAGGGCAGCGTGGTGGCCATGATCACCAGCGTGCTGGAAAATGCGACTCTCAAAGTCGGCCGCTACATTTCCCCGCACCTCATCGAATATACCGAACGCATCCACATCGCAGGTCACGATATTTCGAAGGAAGACTTCGCGAAGGCTGCGACCGTTGTCCGCGAGGCGGCGGAAAAAGCCATTGCTGACGGCGTCGAAGCTCCGACTGAATTTGAACTCCTGACGGCTATGGCGTTCTGGTATTTCAAAGAACAGAAGGTCGACTACGCTGTCATGGAGGTCGGTATGGGCGGGCTCTACGACTCGACGAATGTCATCATCCCGGTCGTTTCCGTCATCACGAATGTAGCGATGGACCACGAGAAATACCTCGGCAAGAATCTGGAAGAAATCGCGCATCAGAAGGCCGGCATCATCAAAGAGGGCATTCCTGTCGTCACAGCAGCCCAGCATGTGCCGCTGAAACAGCTGAAAAAAGAAGCGCATGATAAGAAAGCGCGCCTGTATTTCTACGGAAGAGACTTTGAGATCGATACCCGCAGCAAGTACGGCCACGGACAGGTCGTCGTCGTCAAGCGAAAGGACATGCCTAAGGAACTCGAAAACTGTCTCCTCTTCGTGCCTTTCGTCGGCGCGCATCAGGCAGTCAATGCCGCTGTCGCGACCATGGCGCTCACGCTCATCATGAAGCAGGACGAGAGAGTCAATGAGAACGATCTGCGTGAAGGCCTCGCTCGTGCCCAGTGGAAGGGCCGCTTTGAGATCCATGATCTGGGCGGTATCCCGTTCGTCATGGACGGCGCACACAATCCGGCGGGCGCTGAAGCGCTGAAGGAAGCGATCGAGGAACAGTACCCGGACAAGCGCCGCGTCCTCGTCTTCACTTCTCTTCAGGACAAGGATACGGAGACCGTCATCCAGCTCCTCATCCGCAAGGGTGACCGTGTATTCCTGACGGAAGCACCGACACCGCGCACCAGAAAGCCGGAAGAGATCGCTGCCATGATCGATGAGCAGAAGATCGCAGCCGTGCATACGGCAGAGCCGTCTGTCACGAAAGCACTGGATGCGGCACAGAAAGAAGCCAAAGATGGCGATGTCGTCATCATCTGCGGCTCCCTCTACATCCTTGGCGAAGCCATGGAGTGGATGGCAAAGAAGATCGGAAATTGAACATAGTAAGGGAAACGGTTACACCGCCAGCTGGCGGTGTAACCGTTTTTGTTTTGGGTTCAGGGTTAGCCCGTGGGGCGGGTCGCCCTTTGATTGCGTGCAAAAGAGGTTCAGCGGGTTCTGTAGGTTCTACGGGTTCAGCGGGGAAGGTGCGGCGCATAAAAATCAAAGGCGCCGCAAAGTTTTGATAGCGCTTCTCGTCGTCATCTCGAGCGTAGTCGAGAGATCCTCCTTGCAGAACGGTCAGCGTGCTAACTGCGCTGTTTCAATCACCGCTTGCTTCTAATTCCTAATCCCTAATCCCTAGCCAATCATTCCTGCTTTCAAACTTCAGGTTTAGCCCATGGGGCGTGCTGCCCCTTTGATTCCGTTTGAAAGCTTTGCTCGAATTAAGAATTAGGAATTGGGAATTAGGAATGAAGGTGGCGGCTCCGCCGCAAATATATATTTTGCAGCGAAGCTGCCACCATAACCCTGAACCCCGAACCCATAACCCTGAACCCTAATAACCAATCTCTAAAATAGATAAATTCATCTAAATCAGTTATACATACATCCGCTCATATGTTATAATGGGAACACGAAATAGAAGACTATTTCTACTTGCGGCATGGCTGCGATTTCCTATAGGAGGACCTCAATATGATTACCGAACGTGAAATATTCCTGACCGATCCTGAAGAAAAAGCAAAAGTTGTCGAATTCCTGAAAGGCTTTGATCTGACTTTTACGGGGATCATTGACTATACCATGGGACTTTTTGATGATGGCAAGCTCATCGGTACCGGTTCGCTCGGCGGGCGCGTCATGCGAGATATTGCGATCAGCAGCGATTATCAGCGAAAAGGTCTGACCCACCGCATCATCAGAAACCTGCAGGGGGAATCCAACCGCCGTGGGATCAATGGAAATCAGATCTTCACAAAGCCGAAGAATGTACCGGTCTTTGAACACATGGGCTTCAAGTGCGTGGCTGTCGCTGAGCCGTATGCAGCGCTTTTGGAGTCAGGTACAGATACACTCGAGGACTATCTCGCGCGCGTGCGTACCTTTCTGGGCAGCGGGGAAGGGAAGAACCGCGGTGCGATCGTCATGAACTGCAATCCTTTCACCTTGGGACACAGAAGCCTTGTCGAGTACGCGCATAACAACTGTGATGAAGTCATCATCTTTGCCGTGCAGGAAGATAGGAGCGTCTTCCCCTTCTCGAACCGATTCACTCTCATCAAGCAGGGCGTGAAGGATATGAAGGGTGTCGAAGTCATTTCCGGCGGGGATTTCATCATTTCCAATGCAACCTTCCCGACCTACTTCATCAAAGGCACGGATGAGCTCGCTGCGCAGACGAAACTGGATGCGACCATCTTTGCTACCCGCATCGCACCTGCGTTGAATATCACCGTCCGCTTCGTGGGCGAAGAACCGACCGACAAGACCACGCTGGCCTACAATCAAGCAATGCGTGAGGTCTTCGCTGAAAACGGGATCGAACTCAAAGTCATTCCCAGAGAGCAGAAGGGCGATCAGATCGTTTCCGCATCCTCGGTGCGCCGCGCTCTCGCGGCAGATGACTGGGAGACCGTTTATCGCATGGTACCGAAGACTACGCTGACGTACCTTCGAAGCGAGGATGGGCAGAAAGTGATCCGGAACATCAAGATGCAGGAAGCATTCAAACAGATGGAAGGAAATACGAAATAATGAGAAAAGGCTAAGCTATCATGGGATGGCTTAGCCTTTTCTTATTCCTGGTGACTGGTGACTAGTGACTAGTGACTAGTGATTAGTGATTAGTGATTAGGGATTAGTAGCAAGCGAGAGGCTTTCAAACGTAATCAAGGGGCAGGACGCCCCAAGGGCTAACCCTGAACCTGTTTCTAATGTCAATCTTGCTTTATAAAATAGTTGACCAATGGTTTACAACTGATTATAATAAGGAAAAATAATAAACCAAACATTTCCTGTATAGGGGGCATTTCTATGCGAAACGAAATTCTGGATTATTTCCGCAAAGCCAATGGTCAGTTTATCTCCGGCGAGCAGATCTCCCGGGATCTGCATGTGTCGCGGACGGCCATCTGGAAACACATCAATATTTTAAAAGAACGCGGGTATATTTTCGAGTCCAGCACGCGCAAGGGCTATCGACTGATCTATGCGCCAAATCTTTTGACACCGCTGGAAATCGACAGCGCGCTGCACACGGAGACCTTTGGCCGTCACGTGGTCTATCTCTCCAGCACCACATCGACGAATGAAGAAGCGAAGAAGATCGCGCGCGAGGGCGCAGAAGAGGGGACCATCGTCGTAGCGGAGGAACAGACGGGCGGTCGCGGACGTCTCACGCGCTCCTTCTACTGCCCCTTTGCGAAAGGGATCTGGTTTACGCTGATTCTCCGTCCGAAATTCTTCCCGCTGGAAGCGTCCAAATGTACGCTGATGGCAGCCGTGGGTGTCTGCCGTGGGATCCGCCGTCTGGGGCTTCAGGACGCGGGCATCAAGTGGCCGAATGATATTCTTTATCACGGTAAGAAGCTGGTCGGCATCCTGACGGAAATGTCTGCCTCCATGGAAAAGATCGACTACATCATCATCGGTGCCGGTATCAATACGGGGATGAAGAAAAGCGAATTCCCGGAGCTCTTCCGTGAAAGTGCCACCTCTTTCCTGGCAGAGGGGATCGATGTTTCCCGTAAGGATCTCCTAGCTGCCATTCTGGCGGAGCTGGAGAAGGAGTACGAGATCGCACAGACACAGGGCTTTGACAAGGTGCTTGAGGACTGGAAAGCTCTCTCCATTACCTTAGGTCAGGATGTCCGCGTTATCATGGGCGAGGAAAACTATACCGGCAAGGCGGTCGACATCGATAAGGATGGCTGTCTCCTTGTCGATACCGGTGAAAAGGTCGAGCGTGTCATCGCAGGCGATGTCTCCATCCGCCCGATCGATGCGCCGCTCCCGAAACGATAAGTGCGGTTGGTAGGTAAGTGGTGAAAAACAAACGGGTTCTGAAGGGGCAATGGGGTGAGCGAGGGGCGGCGCAAAATAATATGGGAGCGCCGCGAGTTCAGAAATAGTGGCATTCTCGTATCGTTCCTTTTTCTATTTGCGGCTGAGCCGCCACCACAAGTTTGAAAGCAGGGATGAGTGGCTGGGGAGCGGGAGTGGCTAGGGATTAGGAGTGACTGGTAACTAGTGACTGGGGTTCTCTGGCATCGTCATCCCGAGCGTAGCCGAGGGATCTTTACTGCACTACAGAAAATCAGCGTGTATGTGCTGAGGAAAAACGGTGTCTTGGTGCTGTCTCACATCAGGCAATGAGCTTACTGCAATAGATATTTCTCGGCTACGCTCGAAATGACGACGGCGCGAAGCGCTATCAAAATTCTGCGGCGCTTCTGGTTTTTATGCGCCGCACCACCCCCGCCCTACCTATAGAACCCGCTGAACCCTGAACCCTTATTCCTCATTCACGAAAGAAGGTCTTTCCTTTGGAAAAAGGACATATGCATGATATGATCAGTGCCGCTTTATTTGCGGGCATTATGGCGATCCTGTCACAGTTTACATTCCCCATCGGTGCTGTGCCGATCACGCTGCAGAGCTTCGTCTGTGCGCTGGCCGGCGGTGTACTGGGACGGAAGTGGGGCGCGATCTCCATCGGACTATGGCTTCTCCTTGGGATGCTTGGTATCCCGATCCTTACCATGGGGAAGGCTGGCATCGGCATCTTCCTTTCTCCGGTCGGCGGCTACTATCTGGGCTTCGTCGTCATGGCCTGGCTCTCGGGCTTCCGCCTGGCACAGAAGGGACACTTCGTGCGCCAGATCGCCTGCGCACTGGCCGGTCTTGTCTGCTGCTATGCTCTGGGGACGGTATGGTTCATGGGCTATTTCCAGTACGGCCTTGACAAAGACATGCCGCTGTGGACGGCGCTCACCATGACGGTCTTCCCCTTCATCGCATTTGATCTCATCAAAGTCATTCTGGGTGTCCTTGCCGGTACCCGCATCCGTCAGGCGCTGCATCAGGCAGGATTCTATCCGTCCTTAGAGCATTGATCGTGTAAAAATGTATTGATCTCATCGCAGAAGCGGGGTGTCCTTAAAAACGTTTCATCTCATTTTGAGGTGAGACGTTTTATTTTGGACTCGGTATCAGACCTTCTTGCTGCCAGCCAAGCATCACTTCGTATCCCTCATCCCGCCTTTTTTATTCATAACTCTTTCTGCATGGGATTTTTCATTCATATCAGAATAATCATTTTTCCCTTGACAGAATGGAAACTTTGTTGCATTATACACATGGTAACAAGGGGGAAGATTTCAGAAGGACAAGAATACCCCTTGAAATTATTGGCTACGCGCCATTCACTTGGAGGAGATGCACATGCTTCTTGCTTTTGATGTAGGAAATACGAATATCGTCTGTGGTGTATATAAGGATAGAAAATTGATCCGTCACTGGAGGGTAGCAACTGATACCCTCCAGACCGCGGATGGATACGCTGCACTGCTGGGCAATCTTTTCCAATTGACTGGTCTCAGCTTCAAAGAGGTAGAAGATATCATCATTTCTACTGTCGTCCCTCCGATCATTCCTATTCTGGAAACGATGTCTCAGCGCTACTTCCATACCAAGCCGATCCTTGTGGGACCTGGCATCAAGACAGGGCTGAATATCCTCTATGATAACCCGAAAGAGCTTGGGGCTGACCGTATCGTGAATGCCGTAGCAGCCGTGGATGAGTACAAATGCCCTCTGATCATCATCGACATGGGTACTGCGACTACGTTCTGTGTCTTAGACACCAAGGGCAACTATCTGGGCGGTGCTGTCGCACCGGGCATCGGGATCTCCATGGAAGCCCTCTTCCAGAGAGCTTCGAAGCTTCCGCGCATCGAGCTGGTCAAGACGCCGAGCATCATTTGCCGCAATACCGTTTCCGCGATGCAGGCAGGGATCTATTACGGTTTCGTCGGACAGATCGATGAGATCGTGAACCGCATCAAAGAGGAACTGAATGAGAAAAATGTCAAGGTCATTGCGACCGGCGGTCTTGCCACTCTCATCGCGAAGTCTTCGAAGACCATCGACATCGTGGATCCGATGCTGACACTGAAGGGGCTTCTTGTCCTGTATGAAAAAAATAAAGCGGATAAGAAGAGAGAAGCGTAAGAGGATGCCGGATTTACAGGTTCTGCGCCTCTCCTCGCAGAATTTTTTCGTCATGAATCCATGAGGCCTCCGGGTGAATACGGATCCAATCATTATGATGGGATCTCGCGTTTCCCCGGAGGCAGATATTTCTGCATTTTTTCTTTTTTCCCTCTTGCAATTTCTACCCGTGTCGTGTATAATTATTTGCACATGGCCGGTTAGTCAAACGGTTAAGACGCTGCGTTCTCAGCGCAGAGAGTATGGGTTCGAATCCCATACCGGTCACCAAAGTGAAAGCGCCTCGATTCGAAAGGATCGAGGCGCTTTTTGCATGACATGAGAATAAAGAGACCCCAAGGTACATGGGGGATGCCCAGGAGGGAGTCTCAGCCCCCTTCAAGGAAACACATACTGCACAAGTCCCATGTAAAGGATCGTGCCGGCGGCCATGGAGAGCATCATTTGCCGCTTCCAGAGGTGGAGCAGCGTGGTCACAAGGAGGGCGATGGCTTCCGGGATACCGTGATTTCCTGACAGCAAAGAAACATCCTTCAGGCAGTACACGACGAGGAGTGCGAAGACAGCAGACGGCAGCGCTTTCCCCAGATAACGGATGTAGGAGGGAAGGGATGCCCCGGGCTTAAAAAGGAGAAAAGGAAGGGAGCGAGAAAGCATGGAGGCGAGAGAGCAGAGTGCGATGACGACGCACTGCTGCCAGAAGGGAAGCGGGCTCATCAGAAGCCTCCTTTCTTTTCCAATGGTTTACGATACAATGTCATGATGAGGAGCATGAGGCCCATGGCGGGCAGGATGAAATTCTCTTTTCCGAAAAGAAGAAGGCTGCCGATGGAGGAAGAGAGTCCGATGAGGGCAGTGTAGTGCTTCTTCTCTTTCATCCACTGCTCAAGGAAGATAACGAGGAACATGGTCGTCATGACGAAAGAAAGACCTTTCGTATCAAAGGAAATAAGGCCGCCTAAGAGACCGCCGATCGCTGCACCTGAGCACCAGTACAGGAAATTTAAGAGAGAGACCCAGAAGTAGAACCAGCCTTTGTCGATCGAGTAGGGGATGGTGGCAGAGTAGTTCAGCGCGAATGTCTCATCACACATCATATAAATAAGGAAGGGCTTCTTCCAGCCGGTGCCGGCGTATTTTTCCAGCATCGGGATCCCGTAGAAGAGGTGACGTGCCTGTACGGTGAAGGCGACGACGAATGTCTCGATCGGGGCAAAGGAAGAAAGCAGCATGGAGATCGTGACGAATTCCAAAGAGCCGCCGAAAATGATCGCGGCCATTGCCATGGGATAGACCCAGGAGAAGCCGAGTGTATTCATATAGAAACCGTAAGCAAAGGCAAGAAACCAGAATCCCGCGAAAATGGGGAGTGTCAGTGGAAAGGCCTCTGCCAAAGCCGCCATGGCGGCACCATTTTTTTTCATCATTTTCCTCCTAAGGATAGTTGCATACCATCATAGACTATTTAGAAGAGAATGACAAGGGAAGGTTAATGGGTCCAGGCTGGCTAAGTTTGAAAGCAGGGATTTGCGCTCCAAGTGACTGGTGACTGGTGACTAGTGACTTATGCCACTTTCGAGTATTGCCATTATTTATACTCCGCGGCGCTTCTGATTTTTATGCGCCGCACCAACCCCTTTGAACCTTTTGAACCCATAGAACCCGCTGAACCTCTTTTGCGCGCAATCAGTGGACGAGTCGCCCCGTGGGCTAACCTTGCATCTCAAAATTGTGGTACAATGAGAAAAACGACTACCAGCGATCAAGAGTAAAGGAGAATACCTATGGAACCCAATGTTGTCACGAAGGTCGTCACAGACGAGCTCAGCATCACCACCCGCTTCATGAATGGACTGAAGGAACTCGCCATGACGCGCGGGATCGATTTCCTTGAAGCACTCATCATTTTCATCATCGGCTACATCATCTGCCGCTACATCCGCCGTGCGGTCGCGCACATTCTGGAGAAGAGCGACGTGGATCCGTCAGCAAAGACCTTTATTGAAGAGATCATTTTCTTCTTCTGTCTGGCCATCGTCGTACTGGTCGCCCTGGGAACGGCAGGCGTCGGTACAGGGACTCTCGCGGCTGCTTTCGGCGGCGTGGGTCTGGCGATCGGTCTTGGGCTCAAGGATAATATCGGCAATGTAGCCTCCGGCATTTTCATTCTCATCTTCCGCCCCTTCCGTGTGGGTGACTACATCCAGGTCGCCTCGAATCAGGGCACAGTGACGGAGATCAGCATCATGTACACCATGCTTTCGACGCTGGGAAATCAGCGCATCGTCATCCCGAATTCCTCTCTGACGAGCAGCGTCATCAAGAATTTTTCTGCCTATGATACCAGAAATCTGGAGATGACCTTCGATGTCGGCTATGACACGGATCTGAAATCCTGTGTGGAGCTCCTCAAAAAGATATTCACAGAGGATGCGTATGTGGTCGATAAGGAAAAGCTCACCATCTATGTGAGCGGCATGGCTGACTCCTCCATCCGCATCTATGTCCGCGCTGCCGTAGAACGTGCGAAATACTTCGATGCGCAGAATGATCTTTACATCCGCGTGAAGGAGGCCTTCGATGCAGCGGGGATCGATATCCCCTTCCCGCAGCTTGTCGTGCATCAGGCAGAAAAGGGATGAGGGTTCAACGGGTTCTGTAGGTTCAGAAGGTTCAACGGGGTTGGCGCGGCGCATAAAAATAGAGAAGCGCCGCGGAGTATATAGTGGCGATGCCATGAGCTGGCATTGTAGTCATGAGTAACTAGTGGCTAGGGATTAGGAACCTCGAGTGACTTGTGACTTGAATACCACTCTCGGGCATCGCCTCATATACTTGCGGCGAAGCCGCCACCACAACCCTGAACCATGAACCTTTCCTTCATTTGCCAAATCTTCTTGTTTACGCTATAATCTATATAACGATAAATTTCGATATAGAGAAAGAGGAGGATACCTATGACAGATGTGATCATTATCGGAGCAGGCCCGGCGGGCCTGAATGCAGCGCTCTATGCTGCGCGCAAGGAGCTTTCTGTACAGATCGTATCGACGGACATCGGCGGGCAGATGCTTCTCACGGGAGAAATCGAGAACTATCTGGGGCTGCCGCATATTTCCGGCTTTGAGCTGGCAGACAAGATGGAAGCCCATGCGAAAGAGTATCCGGTAGACTTTGTCTTTGCCGGCGTTCTTTCCACAGAAAAAGACAGCGCGGGACATTTTCTGGTGCATCTTGATGATGGCAAGGTGCTTACGGGAAGAACCCTGATCGTGACGGCAGGAAAACGCAGCCGCACACTCGATATTCCCGGCGAAATGGAATATACCGGCCGTGGCGTCAGCTACTGCGCGACCTGCGACGGTCCTTTCTATCGGAAGAAAGACACGGCAGTCGTCGGCGGGGGAGACAGTGCGGTGCAGGCCGCGATCGAGCTGTCACGTCTGGCGAACAAGGTCTACCTCGTGGTCCGAAGCCGCATCCGTGCTTCGGAGATCATTGCACGTCGCCTTGAGGGGCTTTCCAATGTAGAGATACTTCTGGGGTATACACCGGAAGAAGTGAAAGGCGAGAAGAAAGTCACGGGGCTGGTCGTGAAGGATCGCGCTGACGGTGTGACAAGAGAGCTCTCGGTGCAGGGGGTCTTCGTCGAGGCGGGAGGTTTGCCGAATAACCAGTGCGTTCCTGCGGATGTCAGAAAAAATGCAGCTGGTGAGATCGTGACAGACAAGGGTGGATGTACGAATGTAGCAGGCTTCTTTGCAGCAGGGGACGTGACAGACTCTCCCTACAAACAGGTCATCATTGCTGCCGGGGAAGGCGCAGCGGCGGCACTCTCGGCTCATGAATACTTGCTGAGGCAGTAGGTTTCGGGCAGTGCTTTTTCAAGAAACGCGGATCTGATCATGATGGGATCCGCGTTTCCTAAACAAGATGAACCATGGATCAAATTTCAGTGACCGGCCATACTTGTCCCATTCCCGGTCAGTGATGAAAGAAAGTGAACAGATGCGAGTTACGAAAAAAATCAAAGAAGAGCAGCTGAAGCGTCTCTCTGAGGTATACCATGACGATGGTACGATGCTTCATTTTACCAGCCCTTTTACGCTGTTGGTGGCGGTGATCCTGTCAGCGCAGTGTACGGATAAGCGGGTGAATGTCATCACCGGCCGCATTTTCCCGCGGCTTGCAAGTCCAGAGAAGATGGGAGCGCTCCGTCAGGAGGAGCTGGAAAATGAGATCCGGGACTGCGGCCTCTATAAGGCGAAAGCGAAGAACCTGCTCGGCATGTGTCACATGTTAATCCAAAACTATGGCAGCGAAGTGCCACAGGATTTCGATGAGCTGGTGAAGCTGCCCGGTGTCGGACGAAAGACGGCGAATGTCGTCCGCTCTGTCGCGTGGGGATATCCTGCCATTGCGGTCGATACGCATGTCTTTCGCGTGGCGAACCGGCTGAAGCTGGCTGTAGGTACGACGCCCATAGAGGTGGAGAAGGGGCTCATGAAGGCCATTCCGAAGAAGGACTGGTCCGCTGCACACCACTGGCTCATCTGGCATGGTCGCCGCGTGTGTACGGCGAGGAAGCCTGCCTGCGAGACTTGCTTTCTGAGTGATATCTGTCCATCGTGTATGGTAGGGAAAAAGAAATAGGAGGAGGCGGAATGATCGTTTGGGTCATTCCGTTTTTTTATTGGAGAGATGGGTTCAGGTTGCCGGGTTCAAGGTTGTGGTGCGGCTTACAGCGCTGCGAGTTTGAACATGTCAGTATTCCCGTATCGTCATTCTGACCGAAGTGGGAATCTTTTTCGTTTGTGGTAGTTCTTCCATTTGGAATGCAGGGATTAGTGACTGGTGACTTAAATACGACTTTCGGGCATCGCCCCATATATATTCGCGGCGAAGCCGCCACCACCATTCCTAATTCCTCATTCCTAATTCCTCATTCGGGTCGAGCTTTCATCCGCGCTCAAGGAACGGCACGTCCCATGGGCTAACCCTGAACCCCTTTCCCTGCCCGCGCAAATATTGTATAATTTCATAGATACATTCTAGGGAAACACTGATTAAATCGTTGTCCGACTTGGCTCTTGTATTTTCATGCAAGGCGAGGAATAAGCCGCCGCGAATAGCGAGCTATTTAAGGAGGGTTATGACGAAGCATTGCATGAAAATACATGCCAAATCGGACTCTGCGATTTAATCAGCGTTTCCCTAGGCATTAACAAAAGAGGAGACGTCATGAAGAGACTGTTTTTAGCGATTACCAAAGGGGAAGAGATCCGTTTCCTGGGACATCTGGACTACCTGCGTACCATGGAGCGCGTGGTGGTTCGTTCAGGGATCCCGATCGCCTTCTCGGAAGGCTTCAATCCACATATGAAAATTTCCCTTGACTCGGCGCTGGCCGTGGGGGTCACAGCGGATCCGCTCTATATGGAGATCAAACTCGAAAAGGATATGCCCGTCGAAGAAGTGAAGGAGCATATGCAGCGCGAGATGCCAAAGGGCATGACCATTTACCACATCGAAGAAGCGGCACAGGAATGGCCGAAATTCGTAGCTTTTTTCAATGAAGACGCTTATGAAATGGAAGGTCCTGTGACGGAGGGGGCTGATGCCGAAGCGGCAAAAGAGGCGATAGCCCGTTTCAATGCGCTTCCATCCTTCATCTACCAGCGTGTCACGCCGAAAAAAGTCCGTGAGATGGATGTAAAGCCGATGATCATGGAGCCGATGAAGGTCCGTATCGAGGGGGAAAGAGCGTATCTCACCTTCTCTCTCATCCGCAGCAATACAGGTACGGTGCAGCCTAAGGATGTATGGAAGATGCTTGCCGAGTCCTTCGGCCTTCCGTGGACGCCGGACGCTTTCATCTGCTCGCGTACCGGGACGTATCGGAAGGAAGAGGGGGAGAGAAAGACGCCTTTCGATCCCGGTGTCTTTGATGCGTGGGTCAAGAAGAAATGAAACAGATACTGCTCCATGTGACAGAAGAGGAAAAGGTGCTTGCTGTCCTGGATGAGGGCGTGCTTTCGGATATTTCCATCGAAAAAGCAGAGGAAACGGATCTGGTGGGGCGCGTGTACAAGGGCGTCATCCGGAATGTCGTGCCTTCGATCAATGGGATGTTTGTCGATATCGGTATCGGCAAGAACGGATTCCTCCGCACGAAAGATATCCTGTCCAAAGAGCCGCATACCGAGGGAGCCTCTGTTCTCGTGCAGGTGGAGAAAGACAGCACCGAGACGAAAGGCCCGCTCTTGACGGAGAAGATTTCCTTCGCGGGAAAATATGCGGTGGCGCTCCTTGCAACGGACTATATCGGGATTTCCAAGAAGATACGCAGCGAAGAGAAACGTGCATCGCTTCGGGCTATGGCGCGCTCGATCTGTCCTTCCGGTATGGGAGCCATCGTGCGCACGGCAGCAGAAAAGGCAGAGACGGAGGAGCTTCGGCGCGATCTCTCTGCGCTTTCTGCCGTCGGAGAGATTGTCAGCCGCCGCTTCAAGGTGGAGAAGGCGCCCAAGCTCCTGTATCGCGACGGCGACCTCGCGGTGAAAAGTCTGCGTGACTACATGACGCCGGATGTCGAAAGTCTGATCACTGATGACAGGCCGACCTTTCAGCGCTTGAAGCAGCTGGCGGAAGGAGAGGGATTTCCGGCAGAAAAGATCCGCTGCTATGAAGGAAAGGAGCCGCTCTTTCATGCTTACCATGTCGATGAACAGATGAAAGCACTCTTCGACCGCGAAGTACCGCTCCCATCCGGCGGCTCGCTCGTCATCGACTACACGGAAGCACTGACTGCGATCGATGTGAATTCCGGCTCCTTCCGGGGAAATATGCCTCACGGGGAGCTGGCCTTTCTTCTGAATCAGTCCGCCGTGAAAGAGATCGCCCGCCAGATCCGCCTGCGCGGGATCGGCGGCATCATTCTCATTGATTTCATCGATATGGAAAAGAAATCGCAGGAAGCCCGTCTGGTCGAGCTTTTGAAAGAAGAAGTACGGAAAGACCGTGTGAAGACTGTCGTCTGCGGCATGACTTCGCTGGGCCTTGTCGAGATGACGAGGAAACGTACCGTCCATCGCCTTTGGCAGAATTACTATGAGACCTGCCCGCTCTGTCACGGACAGGGCCGCATCCTTTCGGCAGAATCGGTGGCCCAGCAGATCATAGAGGATCTGGAGCGGCAGAAAAGCCGTGCGCCTTTCCGCAGTGGCATCCTCATCCGCTGCGAAAAAGAAGTGGCAGGGCTCCTTCAGGCGAAAGATATGCAGGAGCGTCTTCAGGCTATCGTTCATCATGATGTTATCGTCGAAGCCAATGGAGCCTTGATGAGAGAAGGATACAGCATACTGGGGGATGGGGACTAGTATTGTGTTTTCTGAATAACTGACATTTAAGTCGATTTTCGAATCAAGTTAGGAGTGAGAAGTTAGGAGTGAGGAGTGAAGGTGCGGCGCATAAAATTTGGAGGCGCCGAGGAGTTTTATTTAAATAGCGAACAAGCTGTTTTATATAATGAGGGATTGGGGCGCTATATGAATTTTGCACCCCTTCCAACACTTCTCACTTCTAACTAAGTCCAAAAGTTGACAAATCCAATACTTGTGACTGGTGGCTTTAGGAATACGCTGATTCTCCGATGGAGTCAGCGGTTCGCTGGCATTTGCCATCCCGTGAATGAAAGGAAAATTTGATAATGATCGAAGATATTCACTCCGCCGCTGACATGGACCATCTCGTCGCGGAGAAAAAAGGCTATGTGCTTCTATGGCTTTGGGCGGCTTGGTGCCGTCCCTGCCAGGTCATGGCACCCGCTGTGCAGGCACTGGAAGAACGTTTTTCCGGGGAAATCCAAGTGGTGCGCATGGAAGTCGATGAGCATGAGGAACTTGCCGAAGGCTTTTCCCTCGTCGGCGTGCCGACCTTTATCCTGTATAAAGACGGCGAAGAAAAAGGCCGCATCGTTGGTTATCGCATGAAGGCAAAATTCTTCGAAGAAATCGAAGGCTTGATGAAGTAGGCTTGGGGTGACTAGTGACTAGTGACTAGTGACTGGTGACTAGTGATTGGTGACTGATGACTTACATGCCGCTTCCGGGCATGGCCCGTGCTTATTCACCCGATACGCTTGAAATTTTCAAGCGTATTTTTTATTTCATTTTTTCTATACAACGCCTGCCTTTTCATGCTATAATGACATCGTAAAATGATACATGCAAAGAGACCTGTCTCTGTGTGAATGAATTTCTCGACAAGTGAAAGCTTAGCGAGCTGAAACGCCAGTGTTTGTTATGGCGCATGATTCATCCATGCGGAGGCAGGTTTTTTGATGGTATCGATCAAAAGCTGTTTTTGCTGAGGAGGAATCATCATGGCAAACGAAGTGACTATGGAATTTGTACAGGGTATGCCGAAGGCAGAGCTGCACCTGCATATCGAAGGAAGTCTGGAACCGGAGCTGAAGCTCGCGCTCGCCCAGAAGAACCATGTGGATATCGGACAGTCCACCATCGAAGAAGTCAGAAAGTCCTACCAGTATGACGATCTGGCGTCTTTCCTCGCGGTGTACTATCCTGCGATGAACGTACTTCAGACGGAAGACGATTTCTACGACCTGGCGATGGCCTATCTGAAACATGCGAAGGAAGAAAATGTCCGTCATGTAGAAATTTTCTTCGACCCGCAGGCACACACCAGCCGCGGCATCGCATTTGAAACTTTCATCAAAGGTCTCTACCGTGCGACGGTCGATGCGCGTGCGATGAACATTGATGCTCGTCTCATCATGTGCTTCCTGCGCGACCTCTCCAGAGAGTCTGCCAGAAAGACGCTCGAAGAAGCCCTGCCGTACAAGGATATGTTCATCGGTGTCGGTCTCGACTCGGATGAGCACAACAATCCTCCGATGAAATTCTTCCCTGTCTTCGTCGAAGCGGAAAAGGCCGGACTGCGTCTCACGGCTCATGCGGATATCGACCAGAAGGACTCCATTGAGCATATCCGTGACCTTTTGGAAGTCATCGGCGTAGAACGTATCGATCACGGCACGAACATTGTCGAAGATCCGGATCTCGTTGACTATGCCGTGAAGCATCAGATCGGCTTCACCTCCTGCCCGCTGTCGAATTCCTTCGTTCGTCCGGAAATGAAGGGCCCAGAAATCAAAGAGCTCCTCGAAAAGGGGGCGAAGATCTGCATCAATTCGGATGACCCGGCATACTTCGGCGGCTATATCAGCAAGAACTACTATGAGCTGGCCCGCCAGTTTGACCTCACCAAAGAACAGGTCGTTCAGCTTGCCAGAAATTCCTTCGAAGCCAGCTGGATCAGCGAAGAGCAGAAGGCGATCTACATCGCTGAGCTCGAAGAATACGCGAGAACGCATTAAGGGTTAGCCCATGGGGACGTGCCGTCCTTAGATTACGTATGAAAGCTTTGCTCGAATGAGGAATTAGGAATGAGGAATTAGGAATGGTGGTGCGGCGCAAAAAAATAATGAAGCGCCGCGGAGTATAAATAGGGCGATGCCCGAAGGTCTGCAAATAACAGGCTTCCCGTTTGAGCATTTCCTGACATCGTTCATTTGACCGCGAATGACAAAGATTTCTCGCTTGCGCTCGAAATGACGGTACGAGAGAATGACCAGTCACTAGTCACTCCTAATGCCTAATCCCTAGCTACAAATCCCTGCGTTTCCCTGACCCCACTCCCCATTACATTACCAAGAGAGGTTGATTCATCCAAAATGTCTGATACTACATCTCACGGTCTGCTGGACCGGCTGTTTCATCTGACCGAGAACAAGACGACGGTCAAGAGAGAATGCCTGGCCGGACTCACGACCTTTGTCTCAATGGCTTATATTTTATTTGTGAATCCCCAGATCCTGGGGGATGCCGGGATGGACGCAGGGGCGGTCTTCACGGCTACGGCGCTTTCTGCGATTTTTGGCTGCCTTCTCATGGGATTCCTTGCGAATTACCCGATTTCCATCGCGCCGGGGCTTGGCGACAATGCTTTCTTTACCTACTCCGTCGTTCTTGCCATGGGGATGCCATGGCAGCAGGCGATGGCAGGGGTCTTCATTGCCTCCATCCTTTTTACTGTCGTTTCCATTTTCAGGATTCGTGAAATCATCATTGATGCGATCCCGCAGGATCTGAAATATGCGATGGCAGCCGGTATCGGTATTTTCATTTCCTTTGTCGGCCTGCAGGGCGGCGGCATCGTCATCGCCGATCCGGCATCCATCATCTCCATTGGTTCCTTCAAAGTGCCGACGACATGGCTCACCATCTTTGGGACCCTTGTGACTGCGCTCCTGATGGCGAGAAAAATCCCCGGTTCCATTTTCTACGGCATCGTCATCACCGCTGTTGCGGGTCTTGCGACAGGCGTCATTGCACCGCCGGACAGCATCATTTCCATGGCGCCGTCTCTTGCACCGACCTTCGGCGTCGGCGTGACGCATATGGGAGCGATCCTGACGGATCCTACCATGTGGGCCGTCGTCGTCATCTTCTTCCTGGTCGCTTTCTTTGATACCGCAGGCACGCTCATCGGCCTCGCGCAGCAGGCGGGCTTCATGCACAATGGCAAGATGCCGCGCATCGGCCGCGCGCTCATGGCAGACTCTCTCTCCATGCTTGCCGGCGCTGTCATGGGGACGACCCCGACGGCAGCGTATGTCGAAGCCTCTGCCGGTATCGCGATGGGGGCGCGCACGGGCCTCACAGCGGTCGTTGTCGCGATTCTTTTCGGCGTCAGCATGATCTTCTCGCCGCTCCTTGCCGTCGTCACGGCGAATGTCACGGCTCCGGCGCTCATCGTCGTCGGCGTCCTTATGGCATCCGCTCTGAAGGAAATCCGCTGGGATGAATTCGAGATCGCGCTCCCGTCCTTCCTGGTCGTCATCGGCATGCCGCTCACTTTCAACATTTCCTATGGCATCGCCTTCGGCTTCATTTTCTATCCGCTCGTCATGATTGCCGCTGGTCGAAGAAAAGAACTGAACTGGATCATCTGGCTCATGTTCTTCCTTTTCCTCCTCCTGCTTGCGACACTGACGATGCTGAAATTTTAAGGGACTGGTGGCTGGTGGCTGGTGACTAGGGATTAGGGACTTGATGTCTGTCAGTCTCTTAGTCTCTCAGTCTATAGTAACCTTCTGGCATCGCCCTATATATTTGCGGCGTAGCCGCCACCTTCCCATCAGAACCCGTTGAACCCGTTGAACCCGTTGAACCTGTTGAACCTGTTCAACTTATGTTTTTACAAAGGAGAATCATATGCTGACTAGAGAATTGCTCGCTTCCTACATTGACGCCGGCGCTGGCCGCATCAAAGCGGACATGGCGGTCATGGGTGGTACCCTGATCAATGTCAATACCGGTGAATATTATCAGGCCGATGTGGCCATTTACAAAGGCAAGATCACCGCGGTAGAGAAGGATATTTCCGACTACATCGACGAACACACGAAGATCATCGATGCGAAGGGAAAGTACCTCGCTCCGGGGCTCATCGACTGCCACGTCCATGTCGAATGCAGCAAGATGAGCATGACCCGCTTCGCAGAAGCTGTCGTGCCGCATGGCACCACGAGCATCGTCAGCGGACTTGACGAATACATTTCCGTCATCGGTGTCGATGGGCTCGAAGATATTTTCAAGGAAATCGATGCCTCCCCGCTGAAGGTTTTCTGGGCGCTTCCATACAAGACGCCCTACACCATCCCGAAGTCCACCATCGCGTACAATGTCACGGCAAAAGACCATGAGAAATATCATCAGGACTCCCGCTGCTACGGCATCTGGGAGCTCGTCCGCGAAGCCGTCATGACCAAGGACCAGGATACGCTGGATGCCATCGTCGAAGCACAGAAGCGCCACCGTCCGATCTTCGGCTGCAGCCCGCTCGCTCGCGGCAAAAACCTGAACGAATACCTCATGAGCGGCGTCCGTGTCGACCATGAAAGCTACGACCATGAAGAATTCCTGGAAAAGGCTAGAAAAGGCGTCCACACCATCATCCGTGAATCCGCCGTCACCAAATTCCTGAATGAAAACGTTCGCGCCATCACCGAATGCTGCCCGGGCATGGCGCGTCACACCAGCTTCTGCTCCGATGACGTCCACGCACGCGGCATCCTCGCGCACGGTCACATCGATCACATCGTCCGTCTGGCTATCAAGGCCGGTGTCGCACCGATGACCGCCATCCAGATGGGTACCATCAATGCAGCCGAAGCCTACCAGATCGATGACCACGTCGGATCCATTGCGCCAGGCAAAGACGCCGATATCCTCCTCGTCGACCAGCCAGGCACTTTTGAGGTCGAGACCGTCATCAGCAAAGGCCAGCTCATCACGGAACATGGAGAGAACCGTTTCGATTACCGGATCCCGGCGCGCCAGAGAGCCCTCACCGATACCGTGAAGCATGCGCTTCTCACCGCGGATGATTTCGCCACCCATGTGAATATCGAGGAAGGCACCGCTCTTGTCGAGACCATTCACAGCGTGGGCCCCTTCATGAGAAAGAGAAGAGATGTCGAGCTGGACGTGAAAGACGGCATCGTATGTCCGAGCGCAGAAAAAGACGTTGCCATGGTCTCCGTCATCGAGCGCTACGGCATCCACGGTCATATGTCGAAGGGCTTCATCTCCGGATGGTCCTTCAATAAAGGCGCCATCGCGACCACCGCATCTCCGGATGACAACAACCTCATCGTAGCCGGTGCGAGCCGCGAAGACATGGCACTCGCTGCGAATACCCTGATCGGTCAGGGCGGCGGGCAGGTCGTCGTCATCGATGGCAAGATCATCTCCTTCCTTCCGCTCCCGATCGCAGGCATCGCATCCGACCTTGCGCCGGAAGAACTGGCGAAGAAGGAAATCGAGCTCGAGG
>CAKPUX010000021.1 GCA_934193095.1 uncultured Dialister sp.
CAGTGCAAATTTTTTCATGATATCCTCCTTAAAATTGACTTAGGTTCATTTCGATATGATTCGATTATACTATGGAAGAGACAGAAACGCAAGCCGAATTTCCCTAGGGAAAATACGGATCCTTTGATTGCATCAGCATTTCCAGAGACTTGGATGCAAAAAACCGCTACCGTGAAATTCACAGCAGCGGTTTTTCTATTTTTATTTCGACAGCGCGAGGGCTTTTTCGAAGGTCTTCTTGATGCTTTCAGACGGCTCCTTATCCATGAGGCTCACGACGATGATCGCGATGACGGAGAAGAAGAAGCCGGGGACAAGCTCGTAGAGGTCAAACCAGGCAAACTGTTTCCAGATGAGAACGGTGAGGCCGCCGACGATGACACCGGCGTAGGCGCCTTTGAGCGTCATGCGTTTCCAGTAGAGGGAGAGGAGCACGGTCCCGCCGAAGCAGGCACCGAAACCGGCCCATGCGTAGGAAACGATGGAGAAGATATAGCTGTTCGGATCCGAGCCGAGGTAGACGGCGATGCAGGAGACGAGAAGGACCGAGATACGGCTGACGCGGATCAGCGTTTTTTCCGAGGCATCCTTGCAGAGGAAGGCCTGGAAGAGGTCACGGGAGACCGCTGAGGATGTGACGAGCAGCTGTGAGGAGCTGGTACTCATGATGGCCGCGAGGATCGCAGACCAGATGATGCCCGTGATGAAAGGTGCTGAGAGCGATTCTGCCATCAGGACGAAGACGCGCTCTGCATTCGCATTCTCAAGCGGGGTCGTGAGGTATGCCTTGCCGATGACGCCCATGGCGATGGCGAAGGCGAGAGACAGGATGACCCATGTCATGGCGATGTGTGTCGATTTTTTCAGGTCTTTGGCATCCGAGATCGCCATGAATTTGACGAGGATATGCGGCTGTCCGAAATAGCCGAGCCCCCAGCCGAGGGAGGAGACCATCATGATGGCAAGAGCGCCCATGCCGGTGGAGTCCGGGAAGAAGGAGAAGAAGTCAGGTCCTTCTTTCGCCAGGATATCCATGGTCGGAGCGGGGCCGCCCAGTGCGATGGCCGCAGCGACCGGTACATAGAGGACGGTGAAGAACATCATCGTTCCCTGAATGAGGTCAGTCAGAGCGACGGCGGAGAAGCCGCCGAGGAAGGTGTAGAATACGACGACGAAGGCGCCGATCAGAAGGGACTCGAAGTAGGGCAGACCGAAGATGGTATTGAAAAGTTTGCCGGCTGCAACGAATCCGGAGGATGTATAAATGATGAAGAAAAGAATGATGAAGAGGGCGCAGATGAGGCGCAGGCCATTCTTCTTTTCTTCGAAGCGGTTCGACAGATAGTCCGGGATGGTGAGCGAATTATTCGCGACCTCCGTGTAGTGACGAAGGCGTGTGGAGACGAGGACCCAGTTCGCCCATGTACCGATGATGAGGCCGATGCCTGTCCAGAAAGCAGAGAGCCCGTGCAGGTACGCATAGCCCGGGAGCCCCATCAGCATCCAGCCGCTCATATCCGAGGCTTCCGCACTCATGGATGTCAGCCATGGTCCCAGTTTGCGGTCCCCCAGAATGTAAGACGATAAATTTTTCTGCTGTCTCGAGTAATAGAGCCCGATGCACATCATGCCCGCCAGATAGAGGATGAAGGCCAGGGCGATCGGCCAGCTCCATTCTTCACTCATTTCCATATCATTTCCTCCCCTGTATAATCATTCCATTTTTTTGAAAATATCTTGAACATTATAACATAAAAAAGAAAGAAATACGATAGGAAAAGGAAATAGGAGACCAAGAGACTCATAGTCTTCCTGTCTATCAGTCTGCCAGTCTTTTAGTCCACGATCACCGGCGATGTATAGAAATCCATTTTGCCCTTCCTGTAGTTGCTTCCCTTCTGGCAGAAGGACTGCACATCGCTGGCGCGGATGTCCATCTCGAGCATGGCGGCGGCTTCTTTGGGAAGTGTTTTCATTGCTTTCGCCGTGCTGGTGATGATGGGGAGGGGAAGATCTCTGAGGAGGGCACTCTTTTCTCTCTTGAGTGCGAGGAGGCGGGCGTAGGAGGGATCGGGCGGTGCGAGGAAGGGGGAGGAAAGAGCGGCGGGGGAAAGGAGCAGCTCTGCGCCAAGGCGTTTCAGACTGCTTCGAAGATAGCGTTTGCTCTTCGTGGCGGCGAGCATTTCTTCATAGGAGATCCGCTGGCTTTCCTTTTCCCATTTGTATTCAAGTCCTTCTTTGAAAAGTCCGCTCGCCTGCAGGGCTTCTCGTGGCATCAGGCGGGAGAGGAGGTGGCAGCAGTCTTCATAGCGGGCGGGATCCGTGTAGTGGCCTTCTTCCATGAGCTGGGCGGCTTGCTTTGCGTCCGGAGGAGAAAGAAGTGCCGTCGTTTTTTGAGATAGGAGTTCACGCCGCGCACTCGTCGCGGAGACGGGATGCTCCATGTCCCGAGGAATGACGAGGATGTCCATGTCGTAGTGCTTTCGAAGGATCGTCTCCGTGTAGCGGAATCCCAAAAGATTGTTCGGCTTCGTAAGCTCGTCGGCAAGATACGGAAAAGCGGCTGCCATCGCTTCATGGGCGGCTTCTCCGTAAGACAGACCGTCCGCAATTCTTTCGTGGAGGAGATGCTCGTAGTCCTCTGAGATCGCCCAGCCGGCAGCGCTTATGAGCTCATCCTTCGTGAGAGATTCTGCGCCAAAGGCGATCATGTTCACGCCCATGGCATGGAGCATGGAGGCGGCATGGCAGGAGAAACGGTCTGCGCTCTGAAGGGCGTAGAGGGCTGGAAATTCGAAGACAGCGTCCACGCCGGAGCGGACGGCCCATCCGGCGCGCGTCCACTTATCAAAAAGGGCAGGCTCGCCCCTCTGCACGAAAGCACCGCTCATGATGGCGATGAGGGGGGCTTGCGGATAGGCTTTTTTGATGATATCGATCATGGCGGAATGACCGGCATGAAAAGGATTCCACTCGGCTGTGATGCCGATGAGGGGAGAGGTGGTAGACATGGGGACTCCTTATTCAGAAATTGTAAGATCTTGAGATGGCAGACATCCGGCTTTAGACGGCAGATGGCAGACGTTAGGCATAAGGCACCTGACATCTGATATCTCGCTGTCTGAAGCTTCCCGGTCTCTGAGTCTTCCCTATTCTATCACAAAAGTGAGCGGAAACAGGAAATCTGCCCTCCTCTATGATATAATATGAAAAATCAATGAGCGAAGTTTGACCTCGCTACTACAACCAAAGGAATGATATATATGTATAATCATTGGCAGAAAAAATGGGCGCTGTCTCTGGGCCTTCTGGCGCTCGCCATGCTACCCGCAGGCTGCGGAAACAGCATCGACGATCAGTTTCCCTTCGGGAAGAACCGCATTCACTGTGGCGGCGAGACCATCACGGTGGCAACGCCGTTTGAGCTGATCTCCAATGGCAGGCAGGTCGATCTCGGCGACCGTCAGGCGGAGACGGTCCACGCAGAAGGACACAATGCGAATATGCAGCTCCTTGTGACCGGCACGAAAGAGGGGGAAGGAAAGGATGTAAAAACGCTGGCGGAAGAGGCGAAGAGCATCCTCGCCGATAATCCCAATCTGAAAAATGTGAGATCCCAGCAGAAGGAGATCACCTTGGGGGATGTGAAGGCACAGCAGCTTTCCTTCTCTTTCATCGAGACCGCCCGCGGCAAGAATGTAGAGCTCTCTGTAGAAGAATATATTTTCCTCCGGAAGGGCGTCGTCTGGCGCGTCATTTATCAGTATCGCAGTCAGGACGAGGTAGGCAAAGCTCTCACACAAAAAGTCGCCGGACAGATCGCGATGGGGAGTACGTTCTAGGGAGACTAAGAGACTTTAGACTGAGAGACTGGAAGATGTCAGAAATCATACGATAGACTTAGGAGACCATAAGTCTTATGTCTCCAGGTCAATAGTCATTCAGTCTACGCCCTCTGATTTTTTAACAACGAGGAATCTATGCGATTTTCAAAAGGATTTTTTTCACTACTTTTATTTTTAGCCGCCGGTGCTTTGATCGGCGGCATCTTGGGACAGGTGCTCGGCAGTGCGAACCTTGTCGGCCTCATGCCTTTCCTGACGGAGACCTATGAGATCTTCCATATACAGAACATCGCCCTGAATCTGGGGATCATGCAGATCCATTTCGGCATCCGTTTTGCGCCGAATCTCATCAGCATCCTCGGCATCCTTGTCGCGTGGTGGCTGTATGAGAAGTTTTGAGATGTTAGACTGGAAGGCTTTCTGTCTAGTCACTAGTCACCAGTAAATGACGGATTTTCAGTAAAGTGAGGATACGATGATGCTCATCCGTGAAATGCGAAGCGAAGACAAGCCAAGAGAGCGTTTTCAGGAATCCCCGAAGATGGCCAGCATGACGGATCTTGTTGCGATCCTTTTGCGAACGGGGCGGCAGGGGTATTCCGTCATGCAGCTGGCGCAGGATGTCGTGGACCAGCTCGAGCAGACGGTGGGCATCAATGGCTATGAGGATCTTCACTGGCGGGATCTCACGGATATCAAAGGCATCGGCCCCGATAAGGCAGTCACCATCTGTGCAGCGATCGAGCTCGGGCGGCGTCTGACCTATATATATGATAAAAGAAAACTGGAGAATTTCAGTACGCCGGAGAAGGTCTCTGCCTTTTTCATGGAGCGTCTCCGCCACGAGACGCAGGAGCATTTCCTCATTGCCTTTGTCAATGTGAAGAACCGGCTTCTGGGCTACAAAGAGGTCTCCATCGGTGGGCTGAATGAGACGCCCGTCGATATCAAGGAAGCGATGAAGTGGGCGATCCGCTACAAAGCCTACGGTCTCATCCTCCTGCACAATCATCCTTCCGGCTATCCGGAGCCGTCGAAGGAGGACATCGAGATGACGAAGACCTTCGCCAAGGCCGCAAAGCTCCTTGATATGGTGGTGCTGGATCATGTCATCATAGGAGATGGCATCTATGTCAGTCTGCATGAGAGAGGGGTTATTTGAGATGGGGGCGGCAGGGCTTCATATGTCAGGCATCAGACTTCAGATGTCTTCTTGTCTCAAAGTCTTACATCTCACATTCTCAGATATGCTATAATATATGAGATATAGAAAATTTTAGTAAAGGACAGGTGTGAGCCATGGAAGAAATGGAAAAAGGAAAACGTTATTCCGCAGAAGACAAGGGTTATACCAGCAAGATCTATGAGATCCGCTGGATCCCTGTCACGGAAAGAGAAGAATATCAGGAAGGCCCGACCAGAGACGCGCTCCTGAAGCTCAAGGAAAAAATGGCGGAAAAGGATTTTGACAAATACATCGAAAACGGTGTCATCCGCGTGACCTATGATGAGGGCCGTCTGATGATCATCGTGAAGTCGGAGATCTACCGCACCATGCTGATGGGGCCCTTCTACAATGCCATCTGTGAAGCCTTCGATGTGGGACATTTCCGCGTCGTCAGCCAGGTGAATGGGTACTGATCGGAGCGGGAAAGCGGCTCTGATCGAGAAGAGAAGGATAGGCGAGCCGGATGGCCCGCCTTTTTTCTTGCGAACTTTTCCGCTATCCGCTATAATTTTCATAGTCTAATGAAAAACTCAGTCAACTACCCGAGGCTTCTTATGAGATTCCGATTTCTTCTTATCCTTTGTATCATCCTTTTCACCAGCCTTCTTCCGGCAGAATGCCGCGGGGAGGCTCTTTTGCGTGCGGCGTTTCCTTACAGTCTGACGAAGGAGGCGGGCGTGGCGCATGCGGGCAGCACGCAGCTTCTCTATATTTCCGTGCAGAATTTCGGCAATGAAGAGGAAGCCGCCGAGATCACCGCGGCATTGCCGGAGGGATTCACGGCACTGGCCGGAGACGGCTGGGAGGTGGACGGGCAGGAGGTGCGTATCCACTGGACGCTTCCTGCGGACTATGGTGAGCAGTTCCTCGCGGTCCCCGTGAAATGCAGCGAAGAGGCGGGGGAAGGTGTCTACGAGATACCGGTCTCCCTTCGGACGAAAGAGGGCGTGAAAGAGGAGAGGATCTCCTTCTCGGCGGGACCGGCGGAAGAGGAGCAGGATCAGAAGGCAGCGCAGACATGGTATATCCAGTCGGTGCTGCTTCCGGTGAATGAGGACGGAGAGCGGGATGCGAGGCAGGAAAAGGATACGCTCGTCACGCCGGATGTGACACTGGAGAATATGAAGAACCGCCTGACGGGCGGACGCGGTGTGGACTGGGATGCGCTCACGGCAAAGCCGAATACGTACCTCCTTCTGGATATGAGAAATCCGAAGAAAGATGTGCGGACGATCCATCTGAGCGCTGAGCTCGTAGACAAGGAGACGGGAGAGGTGCGCCCCGGGCTCATTGCAGCGGCCGGTGAAGGAGAGTCTCTCGACCGGACGAAAATGCGAAGTGAGGCAGTGCTCTCTTTGAACGGCCATAAAATGCAGACCGCTGTGGTGCCGCTGTATGTGGATCCTTTCTCGATCGCAGAGGGAGACTATGCGCTGCGCCTCACGCTGTTTGACGGAGAGACAGAGCGTGTGACGGAGCTGCCGCTCACCGTCGTGAAGAAGCGGAGCGTGGGATTTGCGACGCTCGGCTTTGCCCTCCTTTCTCTTCTCGTGCTGGCAGCGTCTATCGGCGGACTGAAGCGCTGCATCCTCTCCATCGGGGCGAAGGGGGATATCACGGTATCGCTCTTTGCGGCGATGGCTTTCGGCGGGGTCGTCGTGCCGGTGACACTTTTGGGAGATTTCCTGCATGTCCTCTTAGGGCCTTTCTCCGGACTGGTGACGGGCCTTCTCTCAGGGGTCGTGCAGTACCTGCTTCTGGTCTCGCTGCTGGTTCTTTTCCGCAGACCGGGGGTCTGTGCGCTCTTTTTCCTCATGCGCTGGATGCTCTCGGCGGTGCTTTTTGGCCGTGTGACGCCGGTGGGGATCCTGATCTGTGCGGTGTCCATCGTGATTTTGGAAACGACGCTTTACCTCGCAGGTTTCTATCGAAAGAAGGAGCTGACGCCGCTCTACGCGATGGGGATCTCCTTCCTGATCGGGCTTTGTGATGCGGGGATCACTTTTGTGAATATGGAACAGCTGATGTTCTTTTATCGGTTATATTATGCAGACTGGTTCATCGGGCTTTACATGCTGATGAATGGTCTCTTGTACAGTACACTCGGCAGCTGGATGGGGTATCGCATCGGCAGCCGTTTGAAGCAGGTGATGGGGACATGATACTGGAGATCAGGGATCTTTCGTGCCGCTACGTATCGCGCAGGAAGGATACTCTTTCGCATGTGGATCTATCACTGGCCGAAGGTGAGATGGTCCTCATCGCGGGGCGCTCCGGCTGCGGGAAATCGACGCTCATCAAGAGTATCACGGGGCTTTTGGAACCGGGGGAAGCACGGCTCACGGGGACGATCTCTCTCGATGGACGGGACGTGACAGAGATGAGCGCGGAAGATATCGGGCTTCTGGCAGGCACGGTATATCAGACGCCGGATGACCAGCTCTTTGCGATGACGGTAGCTGACGAGGTCGGATTTGCTCTCGAAAACCGCGGAGAGGATCCGTCTGTCATCCGGGAAGAGGTCCGGCGTGCGCTTGCAAAGACGGGGCTTTCCGGTATGGAGGCGCGGAGTATCCATGCGCTGTCCGGTGGGCAGAGGCAGCGTCTGGCGCTGGCCTCGATCCTTGTGACGCATCCGAAGCTTCTTATCTTGGATGAACCGGTGAGCCAGATGAATCCGAAGGGCGTCAAGGATTTCTTGGAGCTTCTGGTTTCCCTGAATCGGGAAGACCATATGACGATCCTCGTAGTGGAGCACCGTGTGAATGAGCTGGCACGGTATTTTCCCCGCCTCTGCTGCATGTATGAAGGACGATTCATCTATGACGGAGCGACAGAGGGGGCATGGACAGCGCTCGGAGATACAGAGGCCTATGGTCTCCGCGAGCCGCAGGCAGTGAAGCTCGGCCGCCTCCTTGAGCTTCCGTATCTCTCGGGGCATGTGAAAGAGACGGCAGAAGAAATCCGGAAGAGCGGTATTTCCTTTGCGCCGCATATCTCGCGAGAGAAAAAAGAAAGCCATGCACCCGTTGTACTCGAGGGAAGAGATCTCCACTATCGCTATCAGGGCGCGGAGAAGGAAACGCTTCACGGACTCTCTTTTGCGATCCGCAAAGGGACGATCAATGCGCTCATGGGCTTCAATGGGGCAGGGAAATCCACGCTGATGAACCTTTTATCCGGACTGGATACGCCGACATCGGGAGAGATCCTGCTCCTTGGGAAGCCGGCTGAAAAGCAGCGCCATCACATCGGCTATATGCGGCAGGAGGCAGATCTCATGCTGCTTACGGACTCTGTCATCGATGAGCTGACGTGGAATAACAAAACCATCACGGAAGAGGAGCTGGATCGCCTTCTTCGCCGTCTGCATGTACGGCATTACCGTCATGATTTTCCACTGGCACTGTCCAAGGGGCAGCGTCTTCGCGTCGTCTTCGGTGCGATGCTCGCAAGGAAGGATAATGACCTCTTGCTCCTCGACGAACCGACGACGGGGCAGGACCAGAAGAGCCTGTCGGATATCAAAGCACTTCTCCGCTATGCGGCCTCCGAAGGACGGACGATCTTCTTCTGCACCCATGATATTGAGCTGGCAGGCGAGCTGGCGGATCAGGTATTCCTATTGAAAGAGGGAAGCTTCCTCGCAAGCGGCACGCCGCATACGATCTTCAGTGATAAAAAGCTGATGGAGGAAGGCGGCCTGGCGCTCCCGCCCATGCTGATGCTGTCGGAAATGCTGGGCATCGAGCCGTGTATTTCTGTGAAAGAGGTGATGGATCATGTCCTATAGGCAGCTTTGGGAGGGCGGGGATGGCCACTCCTTCCTGACGCGTCTCGATGGACGGACGAAGCTCTCCTTCCTCTTCTGCTATGCGCTGATGATGATCATCGTGGACAATGCCAGAACGCTTTTCTTCCTCTTCACGCTGACACTTGTTTTTCATTTTCTGGGAAAGACGCCTTTCTATAAGTGGCGGGTGCTCGCGATCTTCATCCTCTTAGGGCTATGGGGATCGATCGCCAGTCAGGCGCTCTTCTTTTCGCAGAATCCGAGGACGCCCCTTGTGACTTTGATTTCTCCCGGCTTCCCTGTCTTAGGGGCGCTGACGAATGGCCTTTATATCTATCGGGAAGGGATCATCTACGGCGCGATCCAGGGAATGCGTACCGTATCCATGATCACGCTGGGGCTGCTCGTCTGCTGGACGAGCGACCCGCGCCAGCTGCTGAAGGGGCTCACTTCGTGGAATCTTTCTCCGCAGGCCGCCTTCATGCTGGTGACGGCGATCCGCTTCTTCCCTGTACTTGCTGCGGAAGCAGGCGAAGTCATGGTCGCACTGCAGCTTCGAAGCGGCAGTGAAAAGGGACGGCATCAGGTGCTGATGCACATCCCATATATGGTGAAGCCCCTCTTGGCCCGCTGCCTTCGCCGTTCCGCGACGCTGGCCCTTTCCGTCACGAGCCGCGGCCTTTTCCTTGCCAAGGGCAGAAAGGCGGAAATCTGGCGGCCTTGCGAAAAATGGATCTGCTCCCTTTTCTTCCTCTTCACCCTCGCCTGCGGCGCGTCCAAAATCTTCTATGCCCTCTCGAAAGAAGGCTTCTACTACGGGGCTCTTCGCATGGTATATGACTGGACGAAGATGTATTTGTAAAAGCGGGTTCAGCAGGTTCTGAAGGTTCAAAAGGTTCAACGGGGGGACGGCGCATCATATTTATAAAGCGCCGCGGAGTTTTGAACGAGGTTGAGCAGTTAAAAATCTTGGCTCCCCATCGGGGGAGCTGCCCGAAGGGCTAAGGGGGCAGCACTTCGGCATTGAATGAAAGTGTTGCAATATCGATAGTAGTAGGCGATTCAACATCGCACGTCATACCGCTATCATGCCCCTATTGCCTTCGGCACTTCCCCGAGAGGGGGAAGCAAGGCGCTTTAACGTTTTCCTTAACTAAAAGTACACATCTTATGCTATTTTCAAGTATTTCGCGGCGCTTCTATATTTGATGCGCCGCACCTTCCCCGTTGAACCTTCGGAACCTATTGAACCCGTTGAACCTAACCCCTAACCCTTAAACCCAATAAACCCATTTTGGTGACCAAACATGAAACGATGCAAAACAATTCTTATTTTTTCGCTCCTTACGCTGACCTGGATCGCCCTCTTCTGGCTGACCGGGAAAAAGACCCCGTGGCAGATCTTTGCGGGCAAAGAGTCAGAGGCTGCCTATGTGATTTCCTTAGGCGATATGGCGGGGCGGAACTATGACCGCATGGGTTTTGACAGCGGCAAGGTGCTCTACGTGAAGTCGGACGGCGGCTGGCTCGTCGGTACGGCAAACGGGGAGCTCATCCACTTCGATGAGAAGGGAGAAGAGCTCTGGAGCCACTCTGTCGGGACAGGCCTCATCCGGGGCATCGCAGTGAGCCGGGATGAGAAGGTCGTCTATGCCGGAGAGAAAAGTCCGGAAGGAACGATGTACGCCATGGATGTGAAAAATGGCAATGTGCTGTGGACCTTCCGGGGTGACTCGCTCATCGGGTATGAGGCGGATCTCCAGTCCGAGCCGACCGCCATCGATATATCGACCGATGCTTCGGGACAGGTCTATGCGGTTTTCTATCGATTCACCCTGGATGAGAAAGGCCAGCGGACCTATCTTTCCCGCATCATTTCTTTCGACGAGACGGGGAGAGAACTCTGGCGCTATCCGGAAAAAGAGAATATGGACGCCTGGGTGAATTGCGGCGCCATTTCGGAAAGCGGCGGACGCTTCGCCTTTGCGACGGCAAACTACGACAAAGCGAAGACAGAGGGCCTCACATATAATGAGAATCTGTATGTTCTTGACAGCCATACGGGGACGCTGCTCCATGCCGAAAAGATCCCGCCGGTCGAGACCTTCGGCACGACGACGATCCGGAATGGTCTCTCCTACTCGGAGGATGGGCAGTACCTCGCGGTGATGGCGAGTGATGGACGCGGATTCCTGCGGGACGAGGACGGACGCCCCATATGGGAGCGCAGTATTTCCAAGGTGATGGAAATCGGCGGCAGCTATTACTTCGCGGCGGGCCGTGATGTACTCTTCGCTGAGGACAAAGTCCTCTTCGGCACCATCAATACGTTCAATCGGGAAAACTGGCAGCTGCCCGCGCCTGTCATCCATCCATCGGGAAACAGCCTCTATGCGTTTGACAGGGACGGGAAGTATCTCTTCCGCTATACGGCACCTGCGGAGATCGAAGCCATCGGGGTCGCCGGTGATGTGGCAGCGCTTGCCATCGGCAGAAATGTAAGAAATCATGACTACAAAGCCCATGGTGCGGCGGTCATCCGTCTTTCTGACGGGACGCTTCTCAATGAGTACCATACGAAAGGGCCGCTCCAGACGCTTGCGATTTCCTCCGATGGCCGCTACGTGGCCGGCATCGAAGTTCCCGCTGTCACAGCCGAAGGAAATCTCCTTGGAGCCTATCGGCTGCATATTTGGGATAGGGAAAAGTGAATGGGTACAGGGGGGAGACTGGGAGACTAGGAGACTGGGAGACTGGGAGACTGAGAGACTAAGAGACTAGGAGACAGAGAGACTGAGAGACGTCAGATATCAGATATCAGACTTCAGACTTCAGACTTCTTCCCGTCTTCATTCAAAAACTCCGCGGCACTTCATTATTTTTTGCGCCGCACCACCCCCGTTGAACCCATTGAACCTATAGAACCCATTGAACCTATAAAACCCATTGAACCTATAAAACCCGTTGAACCTATAGAACCCGTTGAACCCGTCTGCCCTTTGCGTTATAATAAGAAACAAATTGTTTTTTATTTAAAATTCGAGGATACTATGATACGAAGATTTATGAAATATTATCGTCCCTATATGCACATCCTGATCTGGGTGATCGTAGGGACTTTTGCCATGGCCGGATTGGATCTGATTTTTCCGGTCGTGGTCCGTGAGCTCATCCATGACGTACTGCCGGCGGGGGATATGCATCGGCTGTTTATCGGCTCCGGGGTACTTCTTGTGCTCTACATCATCAATTTTGCGATCCAGTATGCGGTGCAGTACTATGGGCATGTCATGAGTGCGTCCATCGAGCATGATATGAGGCGGGACCTGTTTGCTCATATCGAGAAGCTGTCTTTTCATTACTTCGATAATGAGAAAACGGGGCAGCTGCTCTCCCGCATCACAAGCGATGTGACAGAGATCAGTGAGCTTTCCTTCCGAGGCCCGAATGATGTTCTCCTCTGCGGCGTCATCATGGCGGGGACGCTCGTTGTGATGTTCGTCATGAACTGGCAGCTCGCTCTTCTCATCGGTGCGCTGCTGATTGCGAAGAGCATCCATACCGTGAAGGTGAATAAACAGATGAAGTCCGCCTTTCGGCAGAACCGGAAGAAGGCAGGGGAAGTCTCTGCCCGCGCGGAAGAAAGCCTTTCTGGTATCCGCCTTGTGAAGGCCTTTGCCCAGGAGGCCTTCGAGCTGGACCGTTTTGAAGAGAAGAGCCGCGAGCTCAGGGATACCCGTTTCGCTTCGAATAAGCTCATTGCGTATTTTTCCGGTGGTATCAATTTCTTCACAAACTTCATCAATGTGGCGGTGATCCTGGCTGGCGGCTGGATGATCAATGAGGGGACGCTCGCGCTCTCTGATTTCGTTGCCTTCCTCCTCTATGTGAATATTTTCATGCGTCCGGTCTTCCGCCTGACGATCCTCGCTGAGGTGTACCAGCGCGGCATGGCCGGTTTCCACCGCTTCGAAGAAATCATGCATACCGAGCCGTCCATTGAAGATCCGGAAAAGCCTGTCGTCCTGTCCCATGTGACAGGGGATATCGATTTCAAGGACCTCTCCTTCGGTTATGATCCCGGGCATCTCATCCTGCATGATCTGAACTTTGAAATCCCCGCCGGTAAGACAGTGGCTTTCGTCGGTGAGACGGGGGCAGGGAAGAGTACGCTTGTGAGTCTCTTGCTTCGCTTCTACGAGCCGACAAAAGGTGAAGTCACGCTCGATGGACATCCGCTTTCCACGTTCCGTCAGCAGGATCTTCGAAGAAAGATCGGTATCGTGCAGCAGGACGTCTTCCTCTTCGGGGATACCATCGCGGAGAATATCGCGTATGGCCGTGAGAATGCGACGAAAGAGGAAATCGAAGAGGCCGCACGCCTCGCTGCGGCAGATGATTTCATCCGCCAGCTGCCGAATGGCTATGAGACGAAGGTTGGCGAGCGCGGCGTGAAGCTTTCCGGCGGGCAGAAACAGCGCATCGCCATCGCCCGCGTCTTCCTCAAGAATCCACCTGTCGTCATTTTCGATGAAGCGACATCTGCCCTTGATACCCAGACGGAGAAGAAAGTGCAGAAGACACTCGATGAGCTTGCGAAAAACCGCACGACGATCATCATTGCACATCGCCTCTCGACCGTCAGAAATGCGGATGTGATCTATGTCTTGGACCATGGCCGACTGATCGAACGCGGAAGCCATGATGAACTGATGACAAAACGCGGGAAATACTTCGCTCTGTATGAAGCGCAGAAAAAGAAAAAAGAAGATGAATGAGAGTGAAAAACGCCCTTCTCCTTTTTGGGGAAGGGCGTTTTGTTAGGGCTCAAGGTTAGCCCTGCGGGTGTGCCGCCCTTTGGTTGTGGGTGAAAGCTTTGTTCGAATGAGGAATTAGAAATGAGAAATGAGAAATGGTGGTGCGGCGCAAAAAATAATGAAGCGCCGCTAAGTATAGATGGTGGTGACGCCAGAAAGTAGTATTTAGTCACCAGTCACCAGTCACTTGAGGCTCCTAATCCCTAGCTACTAATCCCTAGTCACTCACCCCTGCTTCCAACCTTTTCTTTTTTTATTTCTCTTCTTTACATGCCGCCTCTTCCATGTTACACTTTTCACAGTATACAAGGAGCGCGGACGAATCCGATGGCTGCTCCAGCGGGAAGGCAGACTCTGTTTTCCTAGATTACTCGTAAATGAGGGATGTAAATGTCACTTTATGTAAAAAAATTCGGCGGAAGTTCTGTTGCGACACCGGAAAAAATGTTAAATATTGCAAACCGTGTGCTTCGCGATCGGAAGCCGGGGGACAAGATCGTGATCGTCGTATCGGCTATGGGCGATACCACGGATGACCTCCTGGCATTGGCTTCGAAGGTATCGGATATCAATCATGGACGTGAAATGGATATGCTGCTGGCGACCGGCGAGCAGATTTCTATTTCTCTCATGGCGATGACTTTCAGAAAGCTCGGTGTCCCTGCTGTATCACTCACGGGTCCGCAGGCGGGTATCATCGCGGGAGGGGCGTATGGCAAGGCGACCATCGATGATGTGAAGCCGGAGCGCGTCTTCAAGGAGCTGGAAGAAGGCAAGATCGTCATCGTGGCGGGCTTCCAGGGCCTTATGGAAAATGGCGATGTGGCGACACTGGGCCGCGGCGGCAGCGATGCGACGGCAGTGGCGCTTGCAGGTGCGATGCATGCTGATATGTGTGAGATCTTCACCGATGTGGATGGTGTATACTCTGCAGATCCGCGTGTCGTGAAGAATGCACATAAGATGAAAGAAATTACCAATACGGAAATGCTGGAAATGGCACGTCTGGGCGCTGGCGTCATGCAGCCTCGCAGCGTCGAACTTGGGATGAAATATCACATTCCGATCCATGTCAGATCTACATTTACGAATGATGAAGGAACGATTATCCGGGAGGTATGTATGGAAGGCTTGAACGAAGCGGTCAGAGGCGTGGCACAGGATGCTCATGCAGCTAGAATTGCAGTACTGGGACTCAGAAATGTGCCGGGCGTGGCATACAGTGTATTCTCTGCTCTTGCAGAAGACAATATCACGGTCGACATGATCGTGCAGAGTGTCAGAAACTCCAATGATGACAAGACGGATATCGTATTCACCATCGATGATACGGATATGGAAGATGCCAAGAGAGTCCTTGATAAGATGAGAGACGATGGCAAAGTGGAAGAAGTCATTTATGATGATGACACGGCCAAAGTCTCTGTCGTAGGGGCCGGCATGCTCGGCAAACCGGGAGTCGCTGCCCGTATGTTCGGCGCACTTGGCAGAGCCGATATCAATATCGATATCGTCAGCACCTCGGAGATCAGCATTTCCTGCCTCATCCTTAGAAAAGACCTGAACAAAGCTGTACAGGCGATTCACGATGAATTTTTCCCGCAGGACGAAAAATAATAAATAGATGCTTGTGGAAAAAGCACAGGAATTTCCTGCGCTTTTTCTTGTGAACGAAAGAAAAAAGATGCAAAGGGAATACGGATCCAATCATGGGGGCTCATCCCGGGATTTTTATATAGGATAAAGCACTGCGGAGTGCTTGCACCATGGGGTGGAGCCGCTTGGGCAGCCTTTAGCACTTTTTTACGCAACAATTATCAGCAACCGATAAGGAGAGATCAAATGAAATGGAATGATGGAGACCTGGTGCACGGATTCCGTGTCAGCCGCATGTCCCATATTGAAGAAGTCAATGCCGATGCCTACCTGATGGAGCACGTGAAAAGCGGTGCCCGTCTTCTGTATCTGGACAGCGACGATGATAATAAAGTTTTTTATATTTGTTTCCGCACGACGCCGGATAATTCCAAGGGTGCGCCGCATATCATGGAGCACTCGACGCTCTGCGGCTCTCGGAAATATCCGCTGAAGGAACCCTTCGTCGAGCTCGCGAAAGGCTCTCTCAATACGTTCCTCAATGCGATCACCTGGCCTGATAAGACCATGTACCCGATCGCCAGTCGCAATATGGTCGATTTCCATAACCTGATGGATGTATATCTGGATGCCGTCTTCTATCCGAATTGCCTCAAGGATCCGCAGATCCTGATGCAGGAAGGCTGGCACTATGAGCTGGAAAACAAAGAGGCGCCGCTGACGTACAATGGTGTCGTCTACAATGAAATGAAAGGTGCGCTCTCTTCGCCGGAAGCCATCATGGAAGACCGTGCGACAGAGCGTCTCTTCCCGGATAATACCTATGGCGTGGAGTCTGGCGGGGATCCGGAAGTCATCCCGATGCTCTCTTTCCGGGAATTTACTGAATTCCACCGACGCTTCTATCATCCGTCGAACAGCTATATCTACCTTTATGGCGATATGGATATCGAAAAGACGCTGGCTTATATCGATGAGGAATACCTATCTCATTTTGACCGCCGCAATGTGGACTCGGCCGTCCGCACGCAGTCCGGCTTCAAGAAAAGGGTATCGGCGACCTGCCCGTATGGGATCGCAGAACAGGAAAGCGAAAAGGGGAAGGCCATCCATGCCCTCTACATCGCAGCAAGCGACCATATGTCTACGAAGGAATCGCTCGCTTTCCGCATCCTGAACTATGTCCTGATCGATATGGACGGCGCACCGCTGAAGAAAGCAGTCTTGGATGCCGGCCTTGGAAGCGACCTGTCCGGCGGCTATTGTGACAGCTACAAGCAGCCTGTCTGGACCATCGAGGTGACCGGCTCAGAAGTGGAGAAGCAGGAGCAGTTTGCCCAGGTCATCGACGGGACGCTGCGCACGCTTGCTCTTGACGGTATCGACAAGGATATGCTCGATGCCGCACTGAACCGTACGGAATTCACCTCGCGTGAAAACGATTATCAGGGACGTCCGAAAGGACTTTTCTATGGCGTCCGCGCGATGGATCTCTGGCTCTATGACCGTGACCCGATGGCGGCACTGCGCTATATCGATGACATCAAAGAGCTTCGCGAAGGGATCCAGAATGGCTATTTCGAAAGCCTTCTCCTGAAGTACGTCATCAAGAATCCGCATCAAGTCCTGATCACCATGAAGCCGGAAAAGGGACTGACGGAGAAGAATAATGCGGCAACGGCAGAAAAGCTCGCTGCGTACAAGCTGAGTCTCACCGACGAGCAGCTCGAAGACATCATGGCATCCACCAAAGCATTGAAGAAGCGTCAGGCATCCATGGAAACGGAGGAAGCCCTGAAGACCATTCCGCTCCTGTCCCGCGAAGACCTGAAGCGGGAGATCGAGGAGGAAGTGCTTGAAGAAGAGACCATCTCCGGGATCCGCCACTTCCACTATGATATTCACACGACGGGAATCTCCTACGTCACGATGTATTTCGATCTCTATGATCTCACCGAGGAAGAGATCCCGTATGCCGTCCTCCTTTCGGGGATGCTTCGCAGCTTGGATACGGAAAAGCACAGCTACACTGAACTCGCGCGGATCTCCAATGCGTATACCGGCGGCATCAGCTTCCAGATCTCATGCATCGGCGATATCAATGACGCATCGAAATATAAGCCATTCATGGTCGCAAGAGGCAAAGCACTCACCTCAAAGGCTCGTCAGCTCATGGACCTGTTGGGAGAAGTCATCAATCATACATCCTTCCGGGATACAAAACGGCTGAAGGAGCTTCTCTTGGAAGAAAAATCAGAATGGGATATGACCGCCTTCTCTCGCGGGCATAATCTCACCATGGGACGCCTTGCATCCTATTTCTCCAAGACGGCACAGTTCTCTGAGCAGGCCGGCATGACGTTCTACTATTTCCTGGCAGACCTTGTCAAGACGTATGACGGTCGGGCAGAGGAAGTCGCCGAGAAGCTCTCGGCTGTCGCGAAGAAGATCTTCACGAGAAGCCATATGTTCTTTGCCACCACAGGCGAAACGGAAGAAAAGCAGGCTGTCGATCGCTGCCTCGGTCTCATCTTGGATGATATGCCGGAAGGGGAGAAGAAGGAAGCCCATCTCTTCGATTTCCCAGCCAAGGAGATCAATGAAGCCTTCCTGACCTCCGGCAAGGTCCAGTACGTGGCCAAAGGCGGCAACTTCCGTGATCATGGCTTTACCTATACCGGCGCACTTCGTGTCATGGAAACCATCCTCCGCTATGAGTATCTCTGGAAGAAAGTCCGTGTCCTCGGCGGTGCATATGGTGCTTTCACACAATTCCTGCGCGATGGTACGTCCCTTCTCTGCTCATACCGTGACCCAAATCTGAAGGAAACGCTCGAGACGTACAAAGACCTTCCGGAATATCTGGAAACACTCGAATTGTCCGAACGTGAAATGACCAAGTACGTCATCGGTACCATGGCAGCGGATGAGATCCAGCTCACCCCGTCCATGAAGGGCGAGCGTGCGATGCTCCACTACCTGAATGGCAATACCAGAGAAGACCGTATGCGGATCCGCAGCGAGATCATCTCCTGCGAAGTGAAGGATATCCGTGCTCTTGCTCCGCTCGTCAAGAGCATCATCGATGATCCTTATATCTGCTGTATGGGCAGCGAGGAAAAGATCCAGCGGGATAAGGCACTTTTCAGGAAAGTCCTCTCTATGCCGGAGTAAGTCAGATCAGGGATGAAGGTGGATGCGCCTGGTCCTATGCGGCGGCAGGAGATCTCTCTGAGATGGCATTTGCCTGCTTCATCTGCGATGTACCTGCAAAGCCCGCCGCATCTGATCCCAAATCCCTTATCATTTTTACCACCAAGGAGGCTCAAATGCTTGAGCCTCCTTTTGTATCATTGAGAAAACGCTGATGTGATCTGACAATGATGGGATCTGTGTTTTCCTAAGGAGACGCTATGCAGACAGCCATTCGTACCCGCTTTGCGCCAAGCCCCACGGGATATATGCATCTTGGAAATATCTGGGTCGCTTTTTTGAACTGGCTCTGGACACGCCAGCATGGAGGGGCGATCGTGCTGCGTATCGAAGACATCGACCGGCAGCGAAGCCACGCGGAATACATAGAGGGGATCAAAGAAGACCTCGCATGGATGGGCCTTTCCTACGACGAAGGCCCCGGCGTGAGCTATTCGTATGGGACGCCCATCCAGAGTCTCCGATTTCCTCTCTATCAGGAAATCATGGATCGGTGGAAAGAAGCGGGGGAGGTCTATCCCTGCTTCTGCAGTCGTGCCCGTCTCCACAGCATCGCCTCTGCGCCGCATGAAGGAGAGGGACTGCCGGTCTATGACGGACACTGCCGCCGCCTGAGTGCGGAAGAAGTTGCGGACAGAGAAAAGGGGAAGGCGCCCTCCTGGCGCCTTCGTATGGAGGAAAGCCGCGTGTCCTTCAGAGATCTTTTCTGCGGAGAGGAGACATGCGTGCTCCGTCCCGGCATCGATGACTTTGTCCTTCGGCGTGCCGATGGCATGGTCGCTTATCAGCTCGCCGTATCCGTCGATGATGCGGCGATGGGGATGACGCATGTTTTCCGGGGAAATGACCTCCTCTCCTCGACCTTTTATCAGCTCTATCTGCTGAAAAAACTGGGAGCTGCCCATGTTCCGACTTACGGACATTTGCCTCTTCTCGTTGATACGGAGGGGGTCCGGCTCTCGAAGCGTCAGAAAGGTCTCACTCTTCGTGAAATGAAGGCAGAGGGCAAGAAGCCTTCTGATATCATCGGACTCCTTCTGTATTATGCAGGCGCGCTTCCAAAGCCGATGCCCGTATCCGCAGAGGAAGCGGCTCGGAATGTCGGCTTTGAGGAGCTGAAGCACCTGTCTTTGCCGCATATCGTGGTGACGCAGGTCTAAAAAACGGCTATAATGAATCTATAGATGGTTATCCGGGAAAACGATGATGCGATTCGCGATGGGATCCGTACTTCCCCGGAGGATCCGGTAAAGGAGCTGATTTCCATGATCCACATCACCTGTGAAGGCAGAAGTTTTGACTTTTTTGACGGTGCGACACCGCAAAATTTATGGAATATGGTCCGCGGTACAAGGGGGAAGGAGCAGGCGGTGCTGGCAGAGATGGATGGCGAGCTTCTTGATTTCCAGACACCGTTTCCCTCCGGCGGAGATGTGCGATGGATCCCTCTTTCAGCGCCAAAAGCGCATCAGGCGTATGTGAGAAGCGCGATCATGCTTCTCGTATGTGCTGTGGAAGAGATCTATGGAGAAGGGGCAGATGTCCTCGTGAAGCATTCGCTGGGAAAATCGCTGTACTGTGAATTCGAAGACGGGCATGTACCGCTCAAGAAGGAACTGGATCGGCTGACGGAACGGATGCGTGAGATCTCTGAAGAGGGACGCGATATCACCAAGCTCGTCGTCGGGAAGAAACGCGCGATGGCCTTCCTTCGCATCAAAGGGCGGGAAGAGGATGCAGAGCTGGCAGGTGAGCTCGCCGGGAATACGATCAATGTCGACCAGTGCGGGCGCGTGATCGACTATTTCTTCGGCCCTCTTTTGCCGGATATGAGCTTCGTGCGCCTTTTTGCGCTGAAGTCTTATGCGCCGGGATTTCTGCTGCGCCTTCCAGATGAGGATTTTCATCTGGCTCAGGATGAGGAAGAGGACCCGCTCTTTGCGAAGGTCTTCCTTGAAAGCCAGAACTGGTCTGAGCTTATCGGCTGCCAGAATCTGGCGCAGCTCAATGCTTCTATCGAGAATGGTAAAATTCTCGACTACATCTCCATTGCGGAAGCGCTGCATGAGAAGAAGCTGGCAGAGCTTGCAGATGCGATCTGTGAGGCGAAGCCCAGGATCCGTCTCGTCTGTATGGCAGGGCCGTCATCCTCCGGCAAGACCACCTTCATGAAGCGTCTCATCGTCCACCTGCAGGTGAATGGGGTACGCCCCGTCATGATCTCGCTGGATGACTATTTCAGGGATCGCGACGAAATGCAGGGGGAAGATTGGGAAGATATTCACGCGCTTGATCTGGACCGTTTCGAAGGAGATATCACCACACTTTTGGAAGAAAAGCCGGTGCGGCTTCCGACTTTCAATTTCATCACTGGGAAAAAGGAGTGGAACGCGCCGCCCGTAACGCTCGGGAAGGGGCAGCCGATCCTTGTGGAAGGGCTCCATGCACTGAATCCGCGCCTCACCTATTTTGTCCCCGGCTACCAGTGCATGCACATCTATCTTTCCGCACTGACACAGATCACCATTAACCACCATAACCGTATATCGACCTCAGATACGCGCCTTCTTCGCCGTATGGTGAGAGATATGCAGTTCCGAGGAAACCCTCCGGAAAAGACGATCTCCTCCTGGCCAGGCGTCCGCAAAGGAGAGGAACGGAATATTTTTCACTTCCAGGGACGCGCTGACGTTGTATTTAATTCCGCACTTCTTTATGAGATCCCTGTTCTGAAACGGATCGTAAAGCCGTTTTTAGAGGAAATATCCAAGGATAGCCCTGCCTATGGGGAGGCCCGGCGCCTTCTGGAATTTCTCGCACCCTTCCGTGAGCTGGATGCATCGCTCGTGCCGGATCATTCGCTACTTCGCGAATTTGTCGGCTATGAAGGGCTGGGAAGGTCGTTCCTGAATCGGTAGAGCTTTCTCATGGATCCCGAGTGAAAGCTCTGCTTGCATGAGAACTGCGGGATGAGAAATAACGGCGGCTGCGCTGCAAATGAAGGACAGCCGATGCCGAATATCTGCTGCTTTTCCGCATGGTCAGCGCTCTCCTTATCGGGAAGGCAGATCGTCAGGTCCTGTGGATTCGAATCACTTTCCCATTCTCCTACTAGCAATCTTTGGTAAGACAAGGTACAATAGAAACAGCTTTAAGAAAATTCTCATTTCTATTTGGAGGTCATGCATCATGGCAGAAGAAAAAAGAGTAAACCTGAAAGCCCAGAAATTCGAAGCCTACACCCAGGCAAACAAAATGGACTTTTTCGTCAAAAATGAAATGAAAGATGACGCAGATACCGTTGTATTCCAGTCGAACCTGAAGGTTGAAGGACAGACCATTCCGCTCGGCATCATCACAGACAATACCATCTACACCATCATCCGCGTCCAGATCGGAAGCCAGCTCCTGAAAGATGAAAATAAGCTCGCCCTCCTCGAATACCTGAACCAGCTGAATCGCAGCTACAAGGTCTTCAAGTATGTAGCAGCAGAAGACGGCAGCATTTTCCTCGATGCGTGCCTCCCGAGCACGAACGAGAGCTTTGACGCAGAAATCGTCCGTGTCATCCTCGATGTCATCGTCGATCATCTGAACAATGAATACAAAAACATCATGAAGCAGGCTTGGAAATGATGTCTCTTCCGCAATTAAAAACGGCTTTCCGAAAGGAAGGCCGTTTTTGATTGCGGAGGCTTCGCTCAAAGAAAAGATGACGATGCTGGAGGAGCTGTGCATCCCGAGTTACTTTTTCATAGCAAATTTTTTCTAAAAGCTATATAATAGAAGAAATCTATTTGCCGAAATGAAAATATAGATCTTCATTTCATGTCTAGGAGGAGATTTCATTGTTAGCATCCAAATTATATAGCCCGACCCTGAGAGAACTGCCTGCCGACGCTGTCGTCATGAGCCATAAGTACATGCTGAAAGCCGGCATGATGCGAAAGATCGCCAATGGTACCTATGCGTACCTGCCGCTGGCTTTCCGTGCCATTGAGAAAGTGAAGAAGATCATCCGTGAGGAGATCAATAAGACAGGCGCACAGGAGATCCTGATGCCGATCGTACAGCCGTCGGAGATCTGGCAGAAGACGGGACGCTGGGCCGTATATGGAGAGGAAATGTTCAAGCTGCAGGATCGTCACGGCAGAGACTACTGTCTGGCTCCGACGCATGAAGAACTGGTGACCACGCTCGTTTCCATGGATACCTCGTCCTACAAGCAGCTGCCGGTCTCTGTCTATCAGATCCAGAACAAGTACCGCGATGAGAAGCGTCCGCGTTTCGGTCTGATGAGAAGCCGCGAATTCATCATGAAGGATGGCTACACCTTCGATATGGATCAGGAAGGTCTCGATAAGCAGTACAAACTGATGTATGATGCATACTGGCGCATTTTCACCCGCTGCGGTCTGAAATTCCGTCCGGTCATCGCAGACTCTGGCGCGATCGGCGGCAATGCGTCTCATGAATTCGAAGTGCTGGCAGATTCCGGCGAAGCCGATATCGTATATTGCGAAGACTGTGATTTCGCAGCGAATATCGAAGCGGTCGATCCGAAGACGATTCCCTGCGATATCCGGAATGACAAGGAAAAAGAGATCGTAGAAACCCCGGGGCAGCACACGATCGAGATGGTTTGCAACTTCCTGCATGCGGATGTGAAGCAGTCTGTCAAGGCGGTCGTCTACAAGCTCGATGATACCGTCGTCCTTGCGATGGTGCGCGGCGATCATGAAGTCAATGAAGTGAAGCTCCAGAATATTTATGGTGCGATCAATGTGGATATGGCATCGGAAGAAGATCTGGAGCGCTGCGGTCTGACGGCTGGCTATATCAGCCCGATCGGACTTAAAAAAGTGAAGAATTTCGACATCATCTGTGATAAGACGGTCATGGAAATGCAGGATGCCTGCTGCGGGGCCAATGAAAAGGACAAACACTACATCCATGTGAATCCGGCCCGCGATTTCGGTGATGTGAAGGTGGACACCATCCGCCAGATCCAGGAAGGCGATGTCTGCCCGCACTGCGGCGGCAAGATCGTCATCACGAAGGGTATCGAAGTCGGCCAGGTCTTCAAGCTCGGGACCAAGTACAGCGAAGCGCTGGGGGCGACCTACCTCGATAACAATGGCAAGTCGCACCCGATGGTGATGGGTTGCTACGGCATCGGCGTCACCCGTACGGTGGCTGCCTCCATCGAGCAGAATCACGATGACGACGGCATCATCTGGCCGGTCGCGATCGCGCCTTATGAAGTGGTCATCGTCCCGGCGAATAATAAATCGGAAGAAGTCATGGATGCGGCAAAGAAGCTCTATGATGCGATGGAAGAAAAAGCGGATGAAGTGGTCCTTGATGACCGCAATGAAAGAGCAGGCATCAAGTTCAAGGATGCTGACCTCATCGGCTATCCGGTCCGTGTGACCATCGGCAAGAAATGGCAGCAGTCCGGCAATGTGGAGATCCGTCTGCGTCGAAGCGGCGAGACCATCGAAGTGCCGTATGAAGAATGCAAAGCCAAGGTCATGGAGATCCTGGCAGAGCTTCATGAAAAGAACCAGTAAGGGGCTCAGATGGACGAAAAAGAACTGGAAGAGCTGCGCGCTTCGGTGCGCCGGATCGATAGTGAGCTGGCAGCGCTTTTTGAGAAGCGGCTGGAGCTGTCGAGAGGCATTGCCCTGTATAAGCTGAAAGCGCACAAGCCGATCTATGATGCAGAAAGGGAAGCGAAGAATATCGAGGCATTGTCTTCTCTCATCGAAGAAGTGAGCAGCCGCCCTGATTTCATCCGTTGGTACCAGCTCTTGATGGATATCAGCAAAAAGCTGCAGTCGAAACTGATACAAGGGGAAACAAAATGATCGAAGAACTCAGAGGTACCGTCAGACGATGCATCTATGCAAGCGATGATGGCAGATTCTGCGTTTTTCAGATCGAAGATAAGGAAAGCCGCAAGCTGGCCTGCGCCACATACCATGGGAGAGGCCCATACGTCGGCGAACAGATACTCATGCGGGGGTGCTGGCAGAAGCATCCCCGTTTTGGAGTGCAGTTTTCCGCGAAGAGCATGGAAATGGTGAAGCCGGAGGAAACGGAGGATATCATTCATTTCCTGGCATCGGGGATGATCGATGGCATCCGTGAGACCATGGCGCGCCGCATCGTGGCACACTTTGGCAAAAAGACGATGGATATCTTCGAGAAGAATATCGATGCCCTTCTGGAAGTCCCCGGTATAGGGCCGAAGGGATTTGAGAAGATCAAAAAATCCTACGAGATGATTTCCGGGCTGAAGGAGATCATCATGTATCTCCAGTCACTGGCTATTCCCGAAAAATATGCGGCAGATATGCAAAAGCATTACGGAGAGAATATCAAGTCCGTCTTTCAGCACGAACCCTATCGCATGCTGGAAGACATAGCCGGAATGACTTTTCTCGAGGTCGACCGCATCGCCATGGATCAGGGCGTAGCGGCGAATGACTGCGAGCGTATCACGGCAGGTGTGACGTATATGCTGGGACTGGCGCTTTCTCAGGGGCACAGCTGTGTGCCGATCGATTCGCTGGCGAAAAATACCGTGCCGCTTCTCCATCTCTCCATCGAGATCATCAAGGAAGGCATCGAGTCTGCGATCGGGGAAGGCCTTCTGCCGTCTCTGACCTATGAAAAGACGGTGTATGTGTACCTGAATTTTCTCTATAAAGCGGAAACGCAGTCGGCTGATATCCTGAAAGGCATGCTCTGCCACCAGAAGTCACTCGGAACGGCTGCACTGGCCATCGAGAAATTTGAGAGAGAGAATCATATCACACTGGCAGAGGAGCAGAAGGAAGCCGTCGAAGAGGCGATGAAGAGCCGCGTCCTCGTCATCACCGGCGGGCCGGGCACAGGGAAAACGACACTCGTGCGGGCCATCATCACGGCGGCCGAACAGCATGATCTGAAAGTCCATCTCATGGCACCGACAGGCCGTGCAGCGAAGCGCCTTGCGGTTGCGAGCCACATGGATGCGGATACCATTCATAAGGCGCTCGAGGCGGAAAAACGTGAGGATGGCGGGACGGTCTTTTCGCGGGATGAAAGCGATCCTTTGGAAGAAGACCTCATCATCGTCGATGAAGCGTCCATGATGGATATTTCCCTTTTCTATCATTTATTGTCTGCGCTGAAAGAAGATGCACGCCTCATTCTGGTCGGCGATGTCGACCAGCTCCCGCCGGTAGGACCGGGTACGCCCTTGAAATCTATCATCGCCTGGGAAAAGGTGCCTGTTACAAGGCTCAAGCATATTTTTCGTCAGAAAGAAGGGAGCGGCATCATCGAGAATGCGGCGCTCATCCGGGAAGGGAATATGTGTGTCCCGGACGAAGGCGGGGAATTCAAGATCCTTCCCGTCTGGTCGGAAGAAGAAGCTTTCGATACGGTCATAAGCCTTTGCCGCTCGCTGCACTATGGGGAGAGCAAGGAGAAAATGGCACTGCAGGTGCTTTCCCCCATGTATCGTGACCGGTGCGGGGTGGACAATCTGAATCACGCCATTCAGGAGCTGGTGCATCAGAAGCAGATTCCGCCGGGAAATCATTTCTTTGTCGGTGACAAGGTCATGCAGAAGCGGAATGACTATGACAAGGGTGTCTATAATGGTGATGTCGGCATTGTCTGGTCTGTGACAGACAAGCGCATCGCTGTCAGCTTCTATGACCGGGAAGTCGTCTATGAAAAAGAGGAAAGAAATGACCTGCAGCTCGCCTATGCGACGACGGTCCATAAAAGTCAGGGAAGCGAGTATGATACCGTCATCCTCGTCCTCCTTCCGACACAGCGCATGATGCTGAAGCGAAATCTTCTCTATACAGGAATCACCCGTGCGAAAAAGACCACTTATCTGATCACGACGGAAGAAGCATTGGCAAAAGCCGTCGATACCGTAGAGACCGGACGAAGATACAGCCTTTTCTTTCCGCTCCTGACGGGAGAAACGGAAGGATAATGCCTTGGTGGGAAATCCCCACCCCTGAATCCCTGGAAAGGACCCTGCCATGCGTCTTATCACTGATATCCTGGAGACACTCTATCCCACCTGCTGCCCGGGCTGCGGACGCGTGGTCGATCCGAACGTGCAGTGGTGCGAGGCGTGCCTCCGGAAGATCTGGAATCCGAGGCTCCTCAATTCCTCTTTCACCGACCACCTCTCGGGCTGCTATACCTGCTGCGACTATGCAGGTGCGATCCGGGACTGCATCATACAGATCAAGTATGGCGGGCGGCGCAGCAGGAAGCGCGTCTTTGCGCCGCTCCTTTCCCGCTTTCCCTGGTGGGACAGGATGGGGGAGTGCGGATTGGTGATCCCTATCCCGCTGTCTTCGGAGAAGAAGAAATGGCGCGGGTATAACCAGGTGGATCTGATGTTTGCCACATGGATGAAGGAAGCAGGCTATGATTACAGGCCGGATGCACTCGTCCGCATCCGCAGTGCGCACACGCAGTCCCTCTTATCCCGAAAGGAGCGTTTTCAGAATATCAAAGGCGTTTTTCACATCGCGCGGTCTATGGATGTGAAAGGGGAAACGATCCTTGTCGTGGATGATATTTATACGACGGGGGCTACGATGGAGGCGGCCGCTCATGAGCTCATGCGCGCGGGAGCGAAAAAAGTCATGGGCATGACGATTGCGAGCGGAGCCAGCTAAGGAAGGGCTTCCCTGGTAAACCGGCTATGTATAAAAAAGGAGGCTGTATGGCTGAGATATCGGCTGATTTCCGTCCTGCCAGGATGGAGGAGATCTATGAAATCGCACGAAGACTCCATTGGAAGATCGTGCAGGAGGAAGAAAAACCATTTTTCTATCACTTTGTATACACCGGCGAGGATCTTCCCCGGATGCAAGCGGGGAAAGACTGGTCTTTTCTGGTGCTGAACGAGAAAGGGACGGCGAGTCTCATGCTTGAGCGCATCCAGTGTACGGCAGCCATTTATGAGTGTGAGAGGGTGACGACACAGAGCGGTCTTACCGAGAATGCGTTCGTCATGCGAAGCTTTATGAATAAAGTCAAGATCCTTGATAAGACGCTGAGAAAAGAGCTTCACAGCTATGCGCCGGAGATCGTGCTCCGGAGGAAATGACCCTGCAGCGCGTGTTGCCCTCCGTGAGCCTCGTGTAATTGATGAAGGAGAATATGTATGCATTTTGCCAATCCGAAAGCGTTCGCCAGACCGCTTCGCAAACTGTTAAAATCCTATCTGCTGTCTGTGACGGCGGGGGATATCATGCTCGGAGAGGTGGCAGACCACCTCTGCGTGAATGATCTCGACCGCGGGCTCTCAGATAAAGAGCGGATCCGTGCGGCGGCCGATATCGGATTCACAGATACGGTGGATGACGCTATCGAGAACATCTGGGAGGATCCGGAAGGCCTCATCCCATACTCTGCGCTTTGTGATCTGTATGATCCCGAAGGTCTGTGGAAGGCGCTGATGAAGGAGATCGAGGAGCACACCCATTTCTATGACGCCTCTTTGGTGACGAAGAATCCCTACTACATCCATGTGCATGCACCGGAAGCGAAGTCGGGGGCGATCGAGCTGGGGACGACCGACTATCTTGGCGGGGAATTCTTCCAGACTTATCATCAGGGCTATTCGGCCAAGCGGCCTTTTGGCTATGCAGATATCGGTTTCTTTGATGAGCGTGTCGCTTTTCCTGTCATCAGAGAAAACGGCCATGTGTGGATGAGTGTCGTCATGAGTGAGATCGAGTCGATGGAAGAGCCGCTGGCGCGCGCCCACGGAAAGGTCATCACCTATGGCCTTGGCCTGGGCTACTATGCCTTCATGGCGGCAGAAAAGAAAGAGGTGGAGTCTGTCACGGTGGTGGAAATGAATCCCCACGTGATCGCTCTCTTCAAGACACACCTTTTGCCGCAGTTTCCGCATAAGGAAAAGATCCATATCATTGAAGCGGATGCGATGGATTTCATTCGTGAGCAGAAGGATGGGGCCTATGATGTCGCCTTTGCTGATTTCTGGGGAGGGGTCAGTGATGGGCTTTCCTTGTACCTGAGATTCATGCCGCTCACCGCGCGTTTTCAAAGGACGCTGCATGAGTTCTGGATAGAAAGCTGCTTTTTGGAGTACCATTTCCGCCCAGTCATGCTGAAAGTACTGCTGGACATGGGGCTCTCCTATCCGCTGGTTCTGCCGGAAACGGGTCAATCGGAGCGGAGGATCCAGAAGGCGTTCTCCCGTTTCCTGAAACAGTGGGACTATACGATCGAGACGGAAGAGGATCTCGCATACCTTCTGACGAATGACTGCCTCATCCGCCTCATGCATCAGTTTGCGATAGAATATACCAGAGACTAGTGGCCGGGGATCGGCTGTATGGTGACTTGCCGCCTTCGAGCATCGCCTTTTGCGTATGCGGACGCGCGCATCGCTCCCCTTGGCTTTCCGTATCTATGGAGAGACTTCCAAAGGGGCAAACCCTACATCCCGCATCCAACGACCGCATATATTAGAATTTTCTAAAAATGGAAAAGTGTATACTACATTATTTCTATAAGTATGATACAATAACGATAACTGTGAAAGAGAAAGTATACTATTGTGGAGGCATACAATGAACAGACAACTTTCAATGGAATTTGTAAGAATCACAGAACAGGCTGCACTTCTGGCTGGTCGTTTGATGGGGACAGGCGATAAGGAAGGCGCGGATCAGGCTGCGGTAGACGGCATGCACCAGCAGTTTGCCAAGACACCGGTCTCCGGCACTGTCGTCATCGGCGAAGGCGAGATCGATGAAGCACCGATGCTGTATATCGGCGAAAAAGTCGGTCAGGGCGGAGAAGAGGTCGACATCGCTGTCGATCCGGTCGAAGGGACGAACCTGGTAGCGAAGGGCAAAGATGGCGCGATCGCGGTCCTTGCTATTGCACCGAAAGGTTGCCTGCTCCACGCACCGGATATGTATATGCAGAAGATCTGCGTCGGCCCGAGAGCGAAGGGATGCATCGATATCAATGCATCTGTCACTGAAAACCTGACCCGCGTAGCGAAAGCGATGGATCGTGAGATCTCTGATCTCACCATTGTTGTCCTTGATCGTGAAAGACATGAAGGCATCATCCGCGAAGCCAGAGAAGCCGGTGCACGCATCCGTCTCATCACCGATGGGGATGTCGTACCGTCCATCGACTGCGGCATTCAGGGCAGCGGTATTCATATGGTCCTTGGCTCCGGCGGTGCGCCGGAAGGCGTCCTTGCCGCTGTCGGTCTGAAATGTCTCGGCGGTGATATGCAGGCGAAGCTGCTCCCGCACACGGAAGAAGAAGTCCGCCGTCTGCATGCTATGGGCATCACCGATCCGAACAAGGTCCTGACCTTAGATGACCTTGTCAAAGGCGATGACTGCATCTTCTCGGAAACGGCGATCACCGACTGTGCGATGCTGAAAGGCGTCCGCTACTTTGGCGGCGGTGCCAGAACCAGCACCTTGGTTCTCCGCTACAAGACCGGCACGGTCCGTTTTGTAGATACCATTCACCGCTTCGGTGAACCGGATAAGAAACCGGCAGTTCGCCTCTGGTAATAAGATAGTATTTGAAAACCCCGCAGTATGCGTGCTGCGGGGTTTTTGAGTGGGGAAAAGGTTCAGAAGGTTCTATAGGTTCTAAAGGTTCAACGGGGTGGAGGTGCGTCGCATAAATAATAAAGCGCCGCGGAAGTTTTGAAAATAACGTAAGACGCGTACCTTCTTCAAGGCGCTGCTCAGTTGGTGCTGATTTCCTAATTTATGCGTTTAAATATCAGTATGACGGAACACGCCGAGCCCTGAAGTTTGAAAGCAGGGATTGGGGATTAGTGGCTAGGGATTAGGAGTGACTAGTGACTAGTGACTGGTGACTTACATGCCATCTTCGGGCATCGCCCTATTTATACTTCGCGGCGCTTCCATATGTTTATGCGGCGCACCACCATTCCTCATTCCTAATTCCTAATTCCTAATTCCTCATTCGAGCAAAGCTTTCATTTATAATCAGTGGGCGAAGCCGCCCTACGGGCTAACCCTGTAGAACCCGTTGAACCAGTAGAACCCGCTGAACCTCTTTCATCCGCCATCAAAGGGTAGCACATCCCACGGCTCACCTTGAATGCAAATCAAAAAGCCCCTGCCGTAACGGCGGGGGGCTCTTATCGACTGACTTATTAGTAGTTTTCCGCTTTGATGGCGAAGAAGCTCTGCGGATGGCCGCATACCGGGCATTCTTCCGGTGCTTCTACGGATTCTACGGTGTAGCCGCAGTTCGCACACATCCAGAGTTTCTTTTCACCTTTCTTGAAGACCTGGCCATTTTCGACGTTAGCCAGCAGCAGTTTATAGCGTGCTTCATGCTGTTTTTCGATTTCGCCGACTTTGGAGAGCAGGAAAGCGATCTGCGGGAAGCCTTCTTTTTCTGCGGTAGCAGCGAATTCCGGATACATGGAAGTCCATTCACCGTTTTCACCGGCAGCAGCCATTTTCAGGTGTTCTGCGGTGGTCTTTTTGAGATCACCGACGAGCCAGAACCACAGTTTGGCATGGGCTTTTTCATTGGCGCCGGTTTCTCTGAAAATATCAGCGATCTGGCGGGAGATGGACGGATCCTTTTCCGCTTCTGCAGCAAACAGGTTGTATTTCACATGAGCCTGGGATTCTCCGGCGAAGGCAGCACGCAGGTTTTTTTCTGTCTGTGTGCCGGCGAGGCGTTTCATTTCTTCTAATACTTTTGCTTCTTCCATGGTAAAATTCCTCCTTTTACACTCGTAGGACTTGCAAACATAAAGAATCCACATTCTCCCCGGAATGTGGAAGGGGATGAGAAATTTCTCATCTATAGACAGTATAGATGATTATCGATATTCTGTCAAGGGGAGGGGAGAGCCATGACCCTGTGACCGTCTGATAGGCGAGGTTGCCATTTGGCTGACACACGATTAGATTTCCATGAACCTATTCCAAAAATGCATGGATTCAGCTATAATCAAGATATATTATTTTCGATAAATTGAAGATTTTGTCAAGGTTTTTACACAGGCTTTACATTCATAAGATATCATAAAGACATACGTATGTTTTTGGTAAAACGGAGGACGTTAGACGTTATGTTCAGTCTGGTGAATAAGCATGAAGAGTTTTTCGATTTCCTTGTGACGAATGCAGAGTATTTCCACAAAGGCACTCTGATGGCGAAAGAGGTACTGCAGGACCCGACGAAGCTGGAAAAATACTCGAAGGAAGTGAAGAATCTGGAGCATGCGGCAGATCGCGTGACACATGACATTGCAGCGAAGATGCGCCATGTCTTCATCACACCGATCGATAGGGAAGATTTTTTTATGCTGACTTCCACACTCGATGACTGTGTCGATGACATTCAGGATGTCGTGCTTTCCATGAAGCTGTATCATGCGGGCATTGGCTCGAAGCTGCCGGTGCGCATGTCGGATATCCTGGTCGAAATGGCTGAGGAGCTGATCGTCCTTTTCCGACTTTTGAAAGACATCGACAAGAATGAGATCGAGATCGGTCAGCGTACCCGCAAGCTGAATCAGCTCGAAAGCGAAGGGGATGCGATCTATCGCCAGTCTATTTCCGATCTCTTCGATGGCAGTCACGATGTCATGGAGATCATTCGCTGGAAGGAGATCATGGAAGCGATGGAGGACACCTGCGATCGGGCGGAGAAAGTAGCAAACCTGATCAAAGAGGTGGTCATGAAATATGCCTGATATGTACCTTGTGGGGCTTGTTATCATTCTGGCACTCTGCTTTGATTTTATCAATGGCTTCCACGATACGGCCAATGCTATCGCGACTTGTGTGGCGACGCGCGCACTCAGTCCCAAGATAGCGATCATGATGTCTGCCTTTTTGAACTTTGTCGGAGCCATGATCTCTACCGGGGTGGCGAAGACCATCGGCGGGGAGATCGTCACCTCACCGCATATGGTCGACTCTGTCGTCCTTATCGCGGCGCTTGCCTCTGCGATCTTCTGGAATCTATTCACCTGGCGTATCGGGATGCCGTCCTCGTCATCTCATGCGCTGATCGGTGGCGTCATTGGTGCAGTCATCATCTCTTACGGCACAGGTGCGATCCACCTTGCCGGGGTGTTGACGATCGTCATCGGCCTCGTCTGCTCTCCGATCGTTGCTCTTGGCATGGGCTATTTCATCATGACGCTCCTCTATGTTTTTTTCAGAAATGTAGGGAAGTCGCGCGTGAATTATATCTCCCGTCACATCCAGATGGCATCGGCAGCACTCATGGCGTTTTCTCATGGCTCGAATGATGCGCAGAAGTCGATGGGCATCATCACGCTGGCACTGCTGTCGGGCGGCTATATCGGAGCGCTCGAGGTGCCGTGGGAAGTCAAAGTGGCATGCGCGACGGCGATGTGTGCGGGTACCAGTGTCGGTGGCTGGCGTATCATTCGTACTGTCGGAAATAAGATCTTCCGCATGCAGCCGGTCAATGGTCTTGCGGCAGATCTGAACTCGTCCCTTATCATTTTCTCTGCGACCATGCTGCATCTCCCGGTATCGACCACGCATGTCGTCACCGGCTCCATCATGGGCGTGGGCTGGGCGAAGCGTTTCCGTGCGGTCCACTGGAGTGTCGCTTACCAGATGGTCTCGGCATGGGTCATGACGATCCCCTGTACGGCCGCTGTCGGCGCTTTGGTGTACCTGCTATTGCGGCATACATTTTAAGGAAACGCTGGTTAAATCGCAGAGTCGAATTTCATATGGATTTTTATACATGGCTTCGTCATCATCTTCCTTAAATAGCTTGCTATTCGCGTCAGATGATTCCTCGCTCTGTATAAAAATCCAAGAATGAAATCTGACAACGATTTAATCAGTGTTTC
>CAKPUX010000022.1 GCA_934193095.1 uncultured Dialister sp.
CCCTTGGTCTGTGCTACGCTCTGGATCAGCGTACCGCTGTCGTCAGTTTCCAGAGATTTATTGGATGCTTCTTCCTGACCAGCGAGAGCCAATTCCGTGAAGAGAGCGCGGGTGCCGGAGGTGGTCGGACGGGTGACGAGGACGATCGGTTCATCCGGACCGCCTACCTCTTTCCAGTTCGTGACTTTTGCCGTGAAGACATCCTGCAGCTGCTGAGAGGTCAGGCTCTTTACTTTGTCAGCGATATCTTTATTGATGATGGTGGCAACGGTCATGGTGCAGACTTTGTGATCTACGAGACCTTTGGCTTTTTCTGCCGGCAGCTTCTTTTCAGCCGGTACGTCGGAGTTACCGATGTTGACAGAGCCTTCAGCGACCTGCTTCAGGCCGGTGCCGGAACCGCCGGCATTCAGGGTCAGAGAAACTTCCGGATTCTTGCTCTTGAACTTAGCCGCTGCATCCTTTACGAGCGGAAGCAGTGCGGAAGAACCGGAAGAAGTGACCTGTCCGGTGACCTTCGCGCCGGAAGCAGCACCGCTCTTTGCCGGCTCACTGTTTCCGCCGCAGCCTGCTGCTGCGATCAAAGCGGTAGAAGCCAGTGCCAGTGCCATCATTTTTTTGAGTTTCATTTTGTGTCCTCCTTAGAGACATACCTTTTATTTTTGCTTTCTCTTGTGTTGATATTTGTAGTCTAAAGGATGGATGTAAAAAGGAAAGAGAGAATGGTGTACGGTTTGAGTTTAGATTGTAAATAGAATGTAAATGAGGTGAAGGTTCAGGTTGATGGGTTCAGGTTTTAGGGTTAGCCCTTGGGGCGGCTTCGCCCATTGATTGCGTGCGAAAGAGGTTCAGCGGGTTCTTTAGGTTCAGAGGGTTTAAAAAAGGGGGGTGCGGCGCATAAAAAAATAGAAGCGCCGCGGAGTATTGATGGTGGCGATGCCCGAAGGCGGTATTTAAGTCACTAGTCACCAGTCGCTCGAGGCTCCTAATCCCTAGCCACTAATCCCTGGCTACTAATCATCCCTGCTTTCAAACTTCAGATGGATGGATTCAATGGCTTCAGATGACATTTCAGGCACAAGACCGACACTCCTCACTCCTACTGAAAAGTTTTCCAAAAATCAAAAAACTGTTCAGTATAGTGAAAACTTTTTCCGTTTTTGGAAATTTGTTCACTATACTGAACAGTTTGGATTTCAAGACATGCCAGCTGCGCGTATGCTATAATAATTAAAGGCGCTATCCTGTGACACGGTAGCGGTTTGCCTGCCCCATCCTTTCCGGAAGGGGGTGGTAGTATGACGAAATACGATTTCTTCGCCTTTCTGCTGCTCTTGCTTCTTTGCATGATCGTAGCTAAGTACTAATCCACAACAGAAAAACCGCCTCACGGTCCAACGTTGGCGGTTTCTCTGTTCTTTTCAACAAGGGCGGAAGCCGTTTCCGGATAGCGCCTTTCCTATGCTTATTGTACGACAATCTCCTGCAGAAAGCAAGCTGCCGAAGTTTCTTCAGCGGCTTTTGTGATACCTGACTGACTCCTTATTGATTCTTGAAAACAGAGCTTCCTTGATTGGCGGAAACGGCATCCTTGTATGCCTGCTGCGCTTCCGCATATGTGCTATAGCCGCTTGGACTTCCGACAATCTCAGCGGCCGGCTTCCCATACTCGATTCCCTTGGATGCAAGCCCGGGCTGCCCATGATTATACTGATACTGCTGCTGATCCATCCACACACGATTCTTCATGACATAGTAGCTGCTGCCATCATAGTAGTAAGAGAGCACGGACTCATTGCTGTAATTTTCAGGGGACGCTGTCGTCAGCAGCGCCTTCGATAAATCCTCCGTGCTCCAGTAAAGTCCCACGGAATCAATGCTGATGGAACCATTCTGATACTTCGGTCCTTCGCCATGATAATACGTCCACTGCGTAGCTCCAAGTTCCGAAGAGAGTTTCGCAATATCCGGACAAATTTGATCTTCAGCATACAGCCAACCGTCCATCAGGATGCCACGGTTGGTATTCTGGTCTCCAGCTTCCATCTGCCCGACCTTGCTGTATTTTTGGATCAGGGACTTCAATGTTTCAATCGACGGCTGGATATCGAAAACCGATTTCTCCCCTTTCGACGCGGTCGATATCAGATGTCCGGCGTCGCCGAAAATCCCTTTGATGGAGCCGGCAAGACCAACCTGATCGTAGATCCCCCAGCCGATACCGACGACGATCGCAAGCATCAGCGCGTACTCGACCATGTTCTGCCCCTTCGCTCTTTTTTCTTCACGAAATCCGTAAAGCATGCTTCTCTCCCCCTTTCTTACTTCGTTTGCATCGTCCCCGTATAGATGTAGTTGCCGTCATGCTGGGCTTTCACTTCATTGTACTTTTTCTGTGCCTCCTCATAGGTACTATACATGCCAAGCGTTGTTCCTGCGGGTTTACCAAACTCAACCGGTAGCTGCGCCAAACCATTGTGCTTTTGTCCATCAGCGCCAGGCTGACCTAGCCAGACACGATTCTCAATCACCGAATACTGCTTGGCTTTCGTGTCATAACGATAGGACAATACGGTTTCCTTGCTCCAGTTGCCGTTAGCATCCTTCGTCAATGTTACTGAGTCCAGATTTTCTGTGGTCCAGTACAGGCCGCCTCCGTCAGGGCCGAGCTTATTCGAAGCTGTATTCAGCCCGTTGTAATACGTCCACATCGTAGCTCCCAATTCCGAAGCAAGACTCTTCACTTTATCATCTGCAGCATCTTCTGTCTTGAGCCATACAGAGGAAAATAGCCCACGGTTGTAATCGATACCATACCCATTGCCGGGGTAATCGGTTTGTATCTCCTTAAGCCGATTCAGAACCGCTTCCATATCAAACGTTCCCGTATTCTTCTTCGCAGTCTCCATAAGGCTCGACGCATTTCCGAACACATTCTTGATCGAGTCCGCAAGTCCGGTCTGGGTATATATCCCCCACCCGATACCAATAATGATCGCAAGCATCAGCGCGTACTCGACAAGATCCTGTCCTTTCTGATTTTTTCTATAAGCCATAAGCATACCAATCGCCTCCTTCTTTTCACCTATATATTAACAAATATATAAGGGGGAAAGCAAACGGAGATGAGATTCAGGGTGATCCCCTCGGGCGTGCTGCCCCTTGATTGCGTGCGAAAGAGGTTCAGCGGGTTCTGTAGGTTCTACGGGTTCAGCGGGGAAGGTGCGGCGCATAAAAATCAGAAGCGCCGCGAGTTCTGGATGGCGCTTCGCGCGTATCGCGGAGCCTCTTCCTCAGGAAGGGGCCGCCCGCAGGGCGGTAATGCTGTTAAGTTAAGCGGCAGAACGTTCTTGGCTCCCCATCGGGGGAGCTCCCCGAAGGGGAGAGGGGGCTACGTAGCGGTATTGCATGAAAGTGTTGGAATATCGATAGCATCGGACTATTCAACATAGTACGCTATATTGCTGGCATGCCCCTATTGCCTTCGGCACTTCCCCCGAAGGGGGAAGCAAGGAATTACGCGACTAACGATTTCCTTAACTTAATGGCATTGCGCAGTGCGGGGGATAGGGCGACGAGTGAGCAGGCAGCTTATCAAAAACTCCGCGGCGCTTCCATTTTTTGATGCGCCGCACCACACCCCTGAACCCGCCAACCTGAAGTTTGAAAGCAGGGATTAGGGATGAGTGGCTAGGGATAAGGAGCAAGCGGTGATTGAAATAGCGCAATTGGCACGCTTACCATTCTGCAAGGAAGATCTCTCGACTTCGCTCGAGATGACGATGCGCGCGAAGTGCTATCAAAACTCCGCGGCGCTTCCCTATTTTTATACGCCGCACCAGCACTCCTCACTCCTAACTCCTAACTCCTAACTCCTAACTGGCGAGCAGGGCTTTCATTCGCAAGCAAGGGGCGACACGCCCTAGGGACTAACCCTCTCCCCAAAGCAAAAACGCACCGCTTTCGCGATGCGTTTTCTTAAATGACTGACTCAATTATTCAATGACCATGAGGAGGTCGCCAGACTCGATGCGCTGGCCGGCCTTGACGTGGATTTCACTCACGATGCCATCCATCGGCGCGGTGATGGTGGTTTCCATCTTCATCGCTTCGGTGACGATGACGGGGTCGCCCTTCTTGACAGAGGAGCCTTTTTCGACGAGGAGTTTTACCACGGAGCCGGAGAGGGTCGCACCGACTTCGCCCGGTACGTCCTTGTCCGCTTTTCTGGAGGTATTCGCAGACTCTGCCACATGAGCGTCGTGAATCTTGATCTCGCGCGGCATGCCGTTCAGCTCGAACTGAAGCTCTCTGTTGCCTTCCAGGTCCGGTTTTGTGACATTATCAAGGCGAACGAGGAGCATCTTGCCTTCATCGATGTTGATGCGGATTTCTTCACCGACTTTCATGCCGAAGAAATAGGTCGGCGTATCAAGGAGAGAGAGATCACCATACTTATGATAGCGATCCATGTAGTCGGAGAAGACTTTCGGATAGATGCAGTAGGAGGAAACATCTTCTTCGCGGGTCGGGATGTGCTTCTCTTTCATTTCCATTTTGACTTCTTCAAAGTCGACATTCTCCGGCTGGCTTTCGAGGTGCGGCTTCTGTCCGCGCAGGATGATCTGCTGGAGTTTTTCCGGGAAGCCGCCATACGGGATGCCGAGCTTGCCGTCGAAGAAGTCGACAACGGACTGCGGGAAGTCGAGGGTATCTCCCTTTTCATAGATATCTTTCTCGGTCAGATGGTTCTGTACCATGAAGAGGGTCATATCGCCGACGACCTTGGAGGACGGGGTGACCTTGATGATATCGCCGAACATCATATTGACCTTCGCATACATGCGGCAGACTTCCGGCCACTGAGCTCCGAGACCGACAGCCGTTGCCTGCTGGCGCAGGTTCGAGTACTGTCCGCCAGGCATTTCATGCTGGTAAAGGGTCGTATTCGGATTCGTCATCTTGGAGTCGACACCTGCATAGTACGGACGGACACCCTGCCAGTAGCGGTCGATGGTCTCAAGCGCATCGATATCCAGCTGCGGCTGGCGCGGGTTATTCTGCAGTGCGTAGTACATGGAGGTCATGGACGGCTGGCTGGTACCGCCAGAGAGTGCGCCGGTCGCAACGTCTAAGATATCGACGCCTGCATCGACGGCTTTGGCATAGGAGTACAGGGTGCATCCGCCGCCTTCATGGCTATGGAGATGGATCGGGAGATCGACAGCATCTTTCAGCGCAGAGATCAGGGCATACGCAGCTTCCGGCTTGAGAAGGCCCGCCATATCTTTGATCGCGATGATATTCGCACCGGCATCCTGCATCTGTTTCGCAAGGTCGGTGTAGTATTTCAGGGAGTACTTCTGGCGATTCGGATCCATGATATCGCCGGTGTAGCAGAAGCAGGCTTCGGCGAGCTTTTCTTTCTTGCGGACTTCATCAATGGTGACGGTCATATGGCTGAGCTGGTTCAGGCAGTCAAAGATACGGAATACATCGACACCATTGTCAGCCGCCTGATCGATGAAGTGACGGATCACATTTTCCGGATAGTTGGTATAGCCGACGGTATTCGCACCGCGGGTCAGCATCTGGAAGAGGATGTTCGGTGCGGCTTTTCTCATCTGGCGAAGGCGTTCCCACGGGCTTTCATCAAGGAAACGATAAGCCACGTCGAAGGTCGCGCCGCCCCAGTTCTCGAAGGAGAAGAGCTGCGGGACATGGACCGCCGTATAATGGATGGCATTCATGATGTCATGGGTCCTGACGCGGGTCGCGAGCAGAGACTGGTGCGCATCGCGGTACGTGGTATCCATGAACATGACTTCCTTCTGGTCCATGACCCACTTGGAGAATTTCTCCGGTCCCATTTCATCGAGCAGCTGCCGGGTACCCTTCGGCGCTTCGATCTTGTCTGCATCGAGCAGCGGAAGCGGATTGAAATCCGGCTTTTCCTGATGGCCGGCACCGGCATAGCCATTGACGGTGATGTCGCCGATGTAAGAGAGCAGCTTTGTGCCGCGATCGGAAATCATATCCGGTTCCTGCAGGAGCCACGGGTTTCTGTCGATGTAGTTGACATCGCAGAGCCCTTCCTGGAAATCACGGGTACGAAGCATGTTCTGCAGGAAATAGATATTCGTCTTCACGCCGGAAATGCGGAATTCTTCCATGCAGCGGAGCATCTTGTGGATGGTGTCCTTCGGATGAAGGGCATGCGCGGTGACTTTGACGAGGAGAGAATCATAGTACGGGGTGATGACGGCGCCGGTGTAAGCCGTGCCGGCATCGAGACGGATGCCAGGTCCGCCGCCGGAACGATAGGCGATGATCTTACCGGTATCCGGCATGAAATTGTTCTGCGGATCTTCCGTGGTGATACGGCACTGGATCGCAACGCCTTTGTACCAGATCTCATCCTGCTGGCCAATGGCGATCTCCGGCCCGTCAAGAGCATAGCCCTCAGCGATGAGGATCTGGCTCTTTACGATATCCACATTGGTGATCATTTCCGTGACGGTGTGTTCGACCTGGACACGCGGATTGACTTCGATGAAATAGAAGTGCTCTTCATCCTGATCGACCAGGAATTCGACCGTGCCGGCATTCACATAGTGGACATTCTTCATCAGTTTGACAGCCGCATCGCAGATGTTCTTTCTGAGTGCCTTCGGAAGAGACCATGCCGGCGCCATTTCGATGACCTTCTGGTGACGGCGCTGGATGGAGCAGTCACGTTCGAAGAGATGCACCACATTGCCGTGCTCATCACCCATGACCTGCACTTCGATGTGCTTCGGATTCATGATGCAACGTTCGACATAGACCTCATCATCACCGAAAGCCATCTTCGCTTCAGAGCGCGCACGGTTGTATGCTTCTTCCAGATCTTCCATGCGATCGACATTTCTCATGCCGCGTCCGCCGCCGCCATTGACAGCCTTGATCATAACCGGGAATCCGTAGGTTTCTGCGAAAGCCTTCACTTCGTCAAAGCTGTGAACCGCACCCTTGGTCCCCGGGATCATCGGGATCTGCGCTTTTTCTGCCTGAATGCGGGCATTCACCTTGTCACCGAACATGATGAGATGTTCGACCTTCGGCCCGATGAAAATGATGCCTTCTTCTTCACAGCGCTGGGCGAGCTTCGCATTTTCAGCAAGGAAGCCGTAGCCCGGATGAATGGCATCGACGTCATGCTCCTTACAGATACGGATGATATCTTCGATGTCAAGGTAGGCGTCGATCGGCTTATCCCCTTCACCGACCAGGTATGCTTCGTCCGCACGGTTTCTGTGCAGGGACAGGATATCTTCTTTCGAATAGATAGCCACGGTGCGGATGCCCATTTCACTGCAGGCTCGGAATACGCGGATCGCGATCTCGCCGCGGTTGGCTACCAGTACTTTATGGATTCGTCTCATGAGATTCTCCCTCTCAATAAAATAGAATAAACGCGATGATCGCGTCATTCTGATGCGCTTTTAGCGTTTGATAGTACTATTTTAACCAGTGAAAGGTGCAAAATCAATAGCCTGTATGAATTGGTATCAATCATAGTTTTAATAAATAATATGAATAGATAGGCAATGATATAATATTTGTCATGTATTACGCTTATTATAATCATAAATTTATTATTCAGGGTTCGGGGGTTCGGGGTTCGGGGTTCGGGGGTAGCCATGGGGTCGGGTCGCCCTTTGATTCCATTTGAAAGCCTCGTTTGAATGAGAAATGAGAAATGGTGGTGGCGGCTTCGCCGCAAATATATATTTTGCAGCGAAGCTGCCACCACCAGTTTGAAAGCAGGGATGAGTGGCTAGTGACTGGTGACTAGGGATTAGTAGCTAGGTATTAGTAGCTAGGGATTAGGATCCTCGAGTGACTGGTGACTAGGAGACTAGAAGACTAGAAGACATTAGACTCCCGTATCGTCATTTCGAGCGAAGCGAAAAATCTTTGTCATTCGCGGTCAGGTGGCAATGTTTAGAAAGTTTAAAATGGGAAACCTGCTATCCGCAGACTTTCGGGCATCGCCCTATTTATACTCCGCGGCGCCTCCATATTTTTATGCGCCGCACCAGCACTCCTAACTCCTAACTCCTAACTCCTAACTAACGAGCAAAGCTTTCATCCACAATCAGTGGACGAGCCGCCCTACGGGCTAACCCTGAACCCATTATCTTCCACAATATTTTCTGAAATCACAGAACAGGCACGCCGTCGGAAGCTCGTTCTTTTTCATTTCACAGCGACGCGCAAAATCACGCGCCAGGATCCGCCTCGACGTCTTGTCGAATTCCTCCATCCGTTTCTTCACGCGTTCTTTGCTCATAGGAAAAACAACGCAAGGATCCTTGCCATCACTGGTGAAGTACAGGACGAGTCTTTCCACGGAGCGGCTGAGTTTTGTTTCGACGAGGTAGGCATATACCTCGAGCTGGCTCAGGTATTTCTCCATAAGGGGACTATCCATCGGCGGTTTCTTCCCTGTCTTGAAGTCTATGACCCGTACCTGATCCCCATTTCCCGAGAGAAGGTCGATGGTGCCATTCAGAATGTAGTCCTCTTTGACCAGCTCAAGAGGGCATTCGGCAGCAAGCGCATCATCCCAATTTCCTTTCCGGAAATCCACATATCCACGAATCTCTGAAAAGGCCTGCTTCAGTTTTGCCTCAGGGAGCCAGCTATTCTCTTTCTCAGACAGGGAAATGTAATTCGCCATCATCCAGCCGTAGATCACAGAGGGCGTCACGCGATCGGCCTCTCCGCGAAGGACCGCGCGGTGGATATCCTCGATCGTCTCATGGACAAGCTCACCGTACATGGCATGACTCCCCTGCGTGCCCGCAAAGCCGTAGACACGATGCCAAAGATACTTCATCGGACATTCTTCATAAAGGGCGATCTGCGACGTGAATGCGAAACGCGGTTTGAACACATTCCGCCCCACAGGGCGGCAGGTGAGGTGGTGGTAGTCTGCTTCTTTCGCATTATATGCTGGAAGAGCGGGCATGATCCATTGAAATTCTTCCGAGGTGTCCCCCTTCTTTTGAGAAGATGCGAGAACGAGGAGCGTTTCCGCGCGGGAGAAGGCCGTATAGTACTTGCGCCATAAATCAAAATTTTTCATTTCCTTCGGTGGCTCAGCAGGCTTTCGTCCGCTCACCTTTTCCACCACCCGGGAAATCAGGTCACTTTCCGCATCCCAGCGCGCCCTCTCGTCGAGCGATGGCACGATGACAACGGGGTACTCGAGCCCCTTTGCCTGGTGGATATTCAGGAAGGATACGGAGCCCGAGGGGGCATAGCGCTCTTCATCTTCGTACTCATTCACGCCGTTTTCAAACCACAGCCGCAGATAGCGGGAAAAGAAGAGATGCACGTCCTCCACAGTCTCCTCACCATGCCCGTGATTCTCCGGCAGGAAAAAGCCAAAACGCGCAATCAGGCGCGTGATGGCGGACAGATTTCTGGCTGCATTCGATTCACCCCGGACCGCGCTGTCCAAAATGTCGGAAAATGGTGCAAAGGAGAGCATCTGGTAGACGAGGTGCAAAAAAGAGGCAGGGAGTTTCTTCTCATAGGAAATGACACTCCGCGTGCGGTCCAGCCAGTCTTTCAGCGCTCGGTGCCCGGGTTTTGCGAGCATCATCCGCGCGACGCCCATGCACTCGAAGTACGTCTCAAGAATTCCCCTCGTTTCCTGCATGTCGTCCCGATTTTCCATAGAATCCGAAAAGCCGGGAAAGAGCAATAGGAGCGTCCCGATCAGCCACTCGACTTCCTGTCGCTTGAAGAACCAGCCTGCCCGCGGCGCGTAGGACGCGATGCCCTTCCGTCGAAGCTGCAGCTGCAAAGCGCGCGATGCATTGCTCTTCACGGACGAACAGAGTACCGCCACTTGGTTATAGTCCGTGATCTGCCCCCGTTCTTTCAGCCCTTCGATGAAATCAGCGATCCGCGCATGGCACTCGGAAAGATCCTTCCCCGTGATGCGAAGGACGGGCGTCCCCGTTTCCTCTGACGCGGCATGAATGTCCCCCTTCACATAGCGGAACATCCGCCCATCCGCTCCGCGCCAGCTTTTGAGTCCGCGCATCCAATCCATGCAGAAGCGGACAATGCCCGGATGCGAACGATAATTCGTATCCAGTTTGAACGTATGGCATTTCTCATAGGTTTTCGAAAATCCCAGAATATTTCCGATGGACGCCCCGCGGAAGCGATAAATACTCTGGTCATCATCCCCCACCACGAAAATCTGCTGCGAAGAGCCTCCCAGAAGACGGATCAGCTGCTCTTGGATGAAATTCGTATCCTGATACTCATCGATCATGATGTAGCGGATCCGTTTCTGTAGCCAATCAAGGATCTCCGGATGGGAAGAAAGAAGCGCATAGGTCTCCTTCTGCAGGCGGGAGAAATCAATGAAGTGCCCCTCCTCTTCGAGCCGCGTGTACTTCATCATCATCCGCGCGAGCACTTCTACGCGCCCGCCCAGTGCATTCCCGCAGGTCCGCCGCATTTCTTCCGGCAAGAGAAGCTCTTCGGAGAGACCATTCACATAGCGGCAGAGCGTCTGACACTGGCGCCATGGAGAAATCCTCACCAGCTCCCCCCGCTTCAGATAGGAATCCTGTACCACACGGCGGAAATCCGGGATGGCCGCAAATTCCGAAAGATGCTCGTACACCAGGTACTGCTGCTCGAACTGGTCCACTGCCAGATAATTCTTCGGCAGATGCGTATACTCCTGAAATTCTTTCAGAATCTTTCGGCAAATGTGATGAAAGGTACCGATGTACATCTCATGCAGATTCACCTCGATGCCCGCCTTCGTCATCACATCCGTGAGACGCGTCGTCAGCTCCTTCGATGCCTTCTGCGTGTATGTGACCAGCATGATCTCTTCCGGCTTCACCCTTTTCTCGCGGATGAGGTAAAGCACGCGCTGGATGATGGTATAGGTCTTCCCCGTCCCCGGCCCCGCGATCAAGAGCGTAGGGCCGGTCGAAGAAACAGCAGCTTTCTGAGAATCATTCATAATTTAGCTCCTTGGAAAATAGTGACTGGGGACTGGTGGCTAGGGACTAGTGACTGGTGACTAAATGCCGCTCGTTCCATATTTGCATGAAGCTCTGCGGCGCTTTTGTTTTTAGCGCCGTACCTTTACTCCTCACTTTTTCTCGTACCATGACACAAGGTGACCGCGACTAACACCGGCAAACACAGAACGTAAGCAAACGAGTAGCGAAAGACGGAAGAGGCCGGCGTGGAAAGAAGAAGCGTCCCTGTATTTGTCAAAAGAGGAAGCAGTGCAAAGAGGAGCGTTGTTCTTCCCTGCCTGATCCAGAGGAGCCCCAGAAAGAGCACGATCCAGAGCGAAAGCCCCGTCCCGATGAAATGGCTTCCTTCATAGGAGACATTCGCCAGCCGCGCCTTGAGCCGAAGCGGCAAAGGGAAATCCCCCGTCGCCATGCGGTCATTGTCTGCCGGCTTCATGTCTTTCGTATTCTCATCCGAAAGCGCCCAGCCGAAGCGCGACTGCACGCCATACTCGAAGGGATCCAGATTCCACAGGGCATATGTCTCCGTCAGCCAGCCTTCGACATAAATCCGCGGATTTCTCAAACCGGTATCCACCCATGCCGACAGGAATTCTTTTTTCTGCCCATTCAGCCAGTTTCTATGGAAATGGTCATGCCACTTTACAAAGTCCACGGTATAGGGTGAGTATTCTTTCTTCCACTCTTCTTCGGTGAGAAGATTTTCCATCAGCGTTTTCGTTTCCTCGCTTCGCTCACCGCCAAGTACCATCGTCCGCCCCAGCTGCTGGAGCGGGATCGCCATAGACTCCTGAAAGAGCGGCTCCCAGTGATGGGTGCGCTGGATGACCTGGGCGGGGACGATGGAGAGCAACGCAAAAATCACAAAAAAGAGGAGTATCTCCTTCCGCTTCTCCAGAAAAAAGAGAGCAAGGGATACCGACAGCGCGACAAGGAGGCCATTGCTGCGAAGCAGCATCGCAAGAAGCGCCGCAGCAAGGATCCAAAGAGACGCCCTCCCCCAGGGCTCCCCTTCCGCGCACCGAAGAAAGAGCCATACAAAGAAGAGCAGCCCCAGAGAGAAAAGACCATCCCGCACTGCCGCGATACTATAATTTCCCACCATCGGAAAAAAGAGAAAGTACCCGTACAGCCCCCATCCGGCAAGATCATGCACTCGTCCCTTCACCCAGAAGGCAAAGGCGGTAAGCCCATAGGAGATCAAAAGAAGCTGCAGCAGAGAAAAGAAGAAGATGACCGGCTCCCGGCTCCCCAGCACCTCCTTTCCCCAGCCCGCACCATAGCCGTATATCACCGAATACAGCCAGGGAAACTGCACGCTTGCATAGAGCGGATTCTCCATCATGAAGACCGTGTCATTCATTCCCGGCGCCGGATAAAACGAGAGAAGGAAGGGCAGCTGCCAAAGCACCATCAGAAGGAATGCAGGAAGAACCCATGTCCGATCTGTTGCCGTTCTCCTCGAACAAGAAAATCTGGAAAGCCGATCGACCAGTTTGGGCAGTAAAAGAGAAAAGAACGCCGTCCCCAGAAGAAGGATCGGCACGTCCCAAAAGTCCAAGAGCGCGCGCCCTGCCTCTTTGAGTTCTCCTGCCCGATCCAGACAGTCTATCTTCACCGTGTACCAGAGCGCAGTCGCCAAGAAGAAAGAAAAGCATATATATAGGTAAGAAAAACGTGTCCGAAACAGTTTCATAAAAAGCTCCTAGATTGTAAAGGTCGTCGGGTTCCGTATTCGCTCCGCAGAGCCTCTCCCCATACATCGAGAAAGAAAGTATGGCTCAAATTAGGAATGAGTGTCTAGGGATTAGGGGTTAGAAGTCTCAAGTCACTAGTGACTGGTGACTAGTGACTAGTGACTAGTGACTAGTGACTGGAATGTCAGCTCATGGCATCGCCACTATTTATACTCTGCGGCGCTTCTATATTCTTATGCGCCGCACCATCATTTCGCATTTCTCATTTCTAATTTCTCATTCAAGCGAGGTTTTCAAATGTAATCAAAGGAACGGCACGCCCCAAGGGCTAACCCTGAACCCGCAGCCATTCCTCTTTTCCCTCATTATATCACGCGACCTTTCCACCTATGCTACAATATGGCTAATCTCATGATTTCTTATACAGAAAGGAGTCCCTTTATGTATAGAGAAGAACGAGTCAGAGCCGCCCTTGCCGGCAAAGAAGTCGACCGCGTACCGGTCGCTGCCTGGATGCACCTCTCCGCATTCGACCAGGACCCGATCTCCCTCGCCGAAGCAGAAGTCGATCTCACAGAAAAATATGACTTCGACTATATCAAGATGATGACGAAGCTATGTATAAAAATCCATATGGAATCTGATTCTGCGATTGAATCAGCGTTTCCTTAACACACGACGTTTTTCTCCGCTCGGGATGACGAAATGTGCCGCACCACCCCCGCTGAACCCTGAACCCTGAACCCTGAACCCTGAACCCTGAACCTCACCTAAAAACCGCTGTCCGAAACCATTCGGACAGCGGTTTTTTCTATTCGTGATTCAATTTCCCTTTCAGGTCATGGTCAGTCATCGCGCAGACGCAGGAATCAGACCAGACATTCTCTGCTGTCTCGATCATGTCGATGATCGTATAGATCGGAAGGATGAGCCCCATGATGCCGATCGGTGCGCCGATACCGCTCATGAGGGAAAGCGTCAGGAAGTAGCATCCCATCGGTACACCTGCATTGCCGACAGCTGCGAGTACTGCGACAATGAGCCATGTGAGCATGGTCGTCATCGAAAGCTCGATCCCCGCATTCTGCATGACGAAGAGCGAAGTGATCAGTATGAAGGCTGCGCATCCGTTCATGTTGATGGTCGTGCAGATCGGAAGTACAAAGCGGGAAACAGCTGGATTCGCCTTTAGATTCTTCTCCGCCGAGGCAAGCGTCACCGGCAGTGTGCCCGCAGAGCTCTTGGTGAAGAGAGCGACTGCAATGGCAGGAGACATTTTCTTGAAAACATCGATCGGATTCAGTCCACGAGCCAGAAGGAAGAGCGGCAGGACAAGGAAGAACTGGATACCGTTACTTGCCATGATGACGAGCGTGTATTTCCCAAGCGCCCCTACGATGACCCCTGCTTCGATCTGGGCGGAGAGCTGCCCTGCAAAAGCCAGAATGCCGACGGGAAGAATGGCGAGAAGCGCTTTGATCAGCGTAAAGAGAAGCTCCTGAAAACCAAGGATGCCCTTCAGGAGGACTTCGCGATTCTCCGTCTTCGGCATGAAGGCAAGCCCGAGACCGAAGGAGGCTGCGATCAACATGACAGCAAGTACATTGCCGGACAGGAATGGCTGCAGAATGTTATTCGGGATGACATTCAAGATGTGGTCATAGTATGTGACCGTTCCCAGCTTCTGCGGCACGCTCGAAGCCCCTGCACTCGCCAGATCCGTCGGCAGATTCCCCGGTGTCACCCAGAGATACATCGCAAGCCCGATACCTGCCGCAAAGACGGTGGTGAGAAGCGTGTAGACGACTGCGTGTGCAAAAATACGACCGGTTTCCTTCTTGCCGCCGAGTGCAGCCAGTGTCGTGATGACAGCGAGCGCGATCGTCGGTACCGCGATGAACTGGAACAAACGGGTGAATACCGTCGCGATAAAATTAAAGAGCTCATTCAAAGGCTTGATCCCGAGCCAGCCCAGAGCGGCGCCCACGACCAATGCCAGGATCCAGAGAATAAACTGCCGTCCCTGCTTTTTTGTCTGGTGCTCTTTCAGCACGCTCTGTGCTAAGTTTTTGACATCCTCATTTTTATTCATATCATTTCCTCCTATCATTTCCTACTATGGCGATCAATGAAAAAGAGTTCAGAGGCGGGTTCTATGGATGCAGCAAGGCTCGCGAAACATTGCCGCATCAGGCAAGATCTTCATTTCAAACAATAAAAAAAGCCCTTCCTCCCCCATGGGACGAAAGACTCGTGATTCTCACCCAATTTCACCGCTGCGTCACCGCATCGGCCTCTTTAAGTCCAAACAGACTCTGATCCTGTAACGGGAATCCCCGGGAGAGCCTACTTCTTTTCGGTCTCCTGGCTCTGAAACGCACTTCAGCAAAGTTTCTCTGCCCGCTTGCACTGTCCGGACTCGCTAAGAGAAGAAATCCCTGCGTACTCTTTTTCTTCATCGCTTATTGGACATACTATAGCATAGATAAAGGAATGTGTCAAACCTCTGTAAGAAAAATAAGAGAATACAGTGCCCCGGTCTCTATGTCCCCTCGTCAAATGCTCTCTTTTTTCGATCTGCCATTTTTATACTCTACTCTTCCCAACTTTCCTCCACTTGTGGTAAGATATGAAAAATAATTTCTTTATTTTTTAGAAAGGAGACGTTCCCTCATGGGTATGCTCAAAGAATTCAAAGACTTTGCCCTCCGCGGCAATGTAGTAGACATGGCAGTCGGTGTAGTCATCGGCGCTGCATTCGGAAAGATCGTTTCTTCTTTGGTCAGCCATGTCATCATGCCTCCTCTGGGCTACCTTCTGGGTGGTATCGATTTCTCCAACCTTTTCATCCCTCTGAGCGATACCCCGGTCTCCACGCTCGCCGAAGCAAAAGAGCTCGGCGTCCCGGTCATCGCATACGGAGAATTCTTGAATGCAGTCATTGATTTCCTGATCATTGCTTTCGTCCTCTTTATCGCCATCAAGCAGATCAACCACTTCTTCCCGAAAGCTCCGCCAAAGGAAATCAGAAAGTGCCCCTACTGCAAAGAAGCGATCGCAGATGATGCGACCCGCTGCCCGCACTGCACGGCACAGCTCTGAGACGCCTCTTTCGGCAACAAAGGCGGTGTGACAAAAACCTGTATGTTTTGTCACACCGCCTTTTTACATTCGTTTTCCCCATGAGACGCCTAAAGCCTCCCCGAAGGGAGGCTTTTTAGAGGTGTTTGGAGTTGTTGAGAAAGATTTGTAACAATGAGTGGAATCATCACGGCCAATGGTGATTTCCTTTTGTTTACGATTCTATATTACCTCACATCGTCTTCATTGTCAAGTATTGTTTATTGCTTTCGGAAACAATAATTAACAATCATCCTTCGTAGACTTCAAATTCATCCTTGCCGGCGCCGCAGACCGGGCATACATAGTCTGCCGGCAGATCTTCAAACTTGGTCCCCGGGGCGATGCCATTGTCCGGATCACCTTTGGCTTCATCGTAAATCCATCCGCATACAGTGCATACATACTTTTTCATAGTCGTTCCCTCCTTTGGGAAAACTCACAGGGAGCCCGCATATCGGCTTCTCTGTAGGAAGGAAATGTCGGTGCAACCGCAGCTTGTGATTTGGCAAAAGTGAAATCTTCGAGCGATCGGATCCGTATTTTCCTTCTTTCTATATTTACATATCTCTATATAGTATTATATCACAATATTCAAATAATTCAATATCGAATGATACGTTTTTTCCTCGCCCAAAATCATCTGCTCACCACCCATTGACCAAAAGGTCCCGACCTTATATAATAGGTATCGCAAGCCATGCGAGCGTGGCGGAATTGGTAGACGCACAGGATTTAGGATCCTGCGCCTTGTGCATGGGGGTTCGAGTCCCTTCGCTCGCACCAAAAAAAGCACTGTGGATCTCACAGTGCTTTTTTATTGGCAGTCACCTTTTTCGCTAAAGCCGATCTCTCAGAAATTTACCGTCTTCCCATAGTAAGCACATTCGAGGATCTTGGCCATAGCTTCCGCATCTGCCTCACGCGGGTTCTCCGGAGTGCAGGCATCAAGGACGGCATTCTTAGCGATGGCATCCTTCTTGGCAAGGTACAGCTCCTCTGGCACCCCATAGTCTTTGAGTGTCAGCGGGATGTCCATCTTCTGATTCAGTTTCTGGATAGCTTCCTCATAGGAAATGACAAGCTGCGCATCTGTGCGTCCCGGAAGTCCGGCCACGCGGGCGAGGTCGGCATAGCGCGAAAGGCAGACCTTCTTGTTGAACTGGATGACATACGGCATCAAGATGGCATTCGCACAACCATGCGGGATATGGAAGACAGCACCGATCTTATGCGCCAGAGAATGTGTGATCCCCAGAAGTCCGTTTGAGAAGGCCATGCCGGCAAGGCACTGCGCGATATGCATTTTGCCTCTGGCTTCCTTGTCTCCATGATACGACTCTACGATGTTGTCAAAAATATCGGAGACAGCCTGCTTGGAGAGCGGTTCCGTGAAGCCATTCGCAAACTTTGACACATAGGCCTCGGTCGCATGTGTCAGCGCGTCCATCCCTGTATGCGCGGTGAGCTTCTTCGGCATGGTGGACGGGATGTCGAGGTCAAGGATGGCAAGATCCGGCGTCAGGTTGAAATCAGCGAGCGGATACTTGATGCCTGTCGAGTAGTCGGTGATGACAGAGAAAGCCGTGACTTCTGTCGCAGTCCCCGATGTGGATGGGATAGCAACGAAGATCGCCTTCTGACGAAGCGGCGGCAAAGAGAATGGCTTTTTGATCTCATCGAATGTCAGATTCGGATATTCATAGAAGACCCACATGGCCTTGGCTGCATCGATCGGTGAACCGCCGCCGATTGCCACGATCACGTCCGGCTGGAATTCTTCCATCAGCTTCGCACCCTTCTGCACTTCTTCGATGGATGGATCCGGTGTGATACCTTCGAGCGTATAGGTGGCAAGTCCTGCGTCCTTCAGCACTTTTTCAGTCTTCTGAAGGAAACCGCCTGCCCGCATGGAATGACCACCGGTGCAAATGAAAGCTTTCTTGTGCCCCTTCAGCAAAGACAGCTCATCAATGGCTCCATGACCACAATAAATATCTCTAGGTAATGTAAAACGGAACATAGTGACTCCTCCTTTGGGCATAGAATCATACGGAAGGATGGACGATCAGGATCTCTTGATCGAAGAAATTCTGATCTGTCCTTCTTCTTATAGTATACACTTTTTTATGCAAGCCGGAACATGTATGCTTATTCTATATGAAGAAGTCATTGGAAATGAGTTAAAAGCATACATATAGGAGGCCTATCGCCCACTGCATGCGGAGCACTGCTTCCCTATGAACACGCCGATGCCCGGTTCCCTAGCCACCGCCTTTTTTATCGGGTATAATATAAGGGAAACGCTGATTCGATCGCTCATCAGATGGGATCCGTGTTTCCTACGAAAAGTGAAAGGAATCAAAACCTCTTATGGAAGATACAAAGAATCAAGTTTTTGTCCACGATCATGGCGACGGACATGTCCACACCCATGTGATAGGGCACACCCATGACGGACATCATCACAATCACAGCCATACGCATGACCCGCAAAAGATCAAAGCGATCATGAATCGGATATCCAGATCCATCGGCCATATGGAGTCGATCAAGAAGATGCTCGAGAACCAAAGGGACTGCGCCGATGTCCTGATCCAGCTCGCCGCAGTGCGTGCGGAGATCAATAATACCGGCAAGCTCCTCCTGAAGGAGCATATGGAGCACTGCATCGTGGAAGCGGTGCAGGAGAATGACCAGGAGGCCATCACGCGCATGAATCAGGCAATCGATATGTTCATGAAGTAGGATGTATATAAGGAAATACAGATAAAAAAGCGCGGATGCCATCGGATGAGGGTGGCGTCCGCGCTTCTTTTATTTCTCGCCTGCGGCTTCGAGCAGACGGCGGGTATAGCTGTCCTTCGGATGACGCAAGATTTCTTCCATGGAGCCCTGCTCGACACATTTCCCCTGATGCATAATGAGGAGTGCGTCACAAAACCGCTCCGTGAGCGAGATGTCATGACTGACGAAGAGGAACAAAAGCTGTTTCTCTTTTTTTAATGCGATCAAAAGCTCCACTATATCCTGCTGCACCAAAGGATCCAAGGCGCTGGTCATCTCATCACAGACAAGGATCTCCGGCTTCAGCACGAGCGCTCTTGCGATGGCAGCCCGCTGACATTCGCCGCCGCTGACCTCGTGCGGTTTTTTCGAGAGGATCTTCAAAGGAAGCTGGCATGCCTCTGCGGCCTTCCTGGCGCTTTTCTCCGCAGCTGCCCCTTGGATTCCCTGCTCTGACAGTCCTTCCCTGATGCTTTCCTCCAGTGTCCAGCGTGGATCGAAGGATTCGCGAGGCATCTGAAAAATCATCTGCAACCGCTTCCAGAGATGACGCAGTCCCTCTTTCCCCTCCAAAGGGCTTCCATGGAACAGGAGCTTTCCTTCGGAAGGCAAGAGCAGCCCCGCCGCCATCCTCGCCAGCGTACTTTTTCCGGAGCCGGAGGCTCCCGCGATGCCAAGGGCTGTCCCTTTCTGCAAAGTGAAGCTGACCTCATGCACGGCTTCGATGGTCTGGCCTTTCTTTTGAAATCTTCGGGTGAGGCCCCGCCCTTCCAGTAGAATATCCATGGCGTCTCCAGTCAAATGCATGGTAAGAAAATGCTGACAAAATGCCCGTGCCTGCAGAGAGATATCATTTCCCCAAGAGATCAAAAGGTACGACGGCAAGAACGTCCCGCAAAGAGCAGCCGCTTCGTGTAGTCTTCTTTCGGATGCTGCCATAGGTCTTCCGCTCTCCCCTGTTCTACGATATGCCCCTGACGGATGATCATCCCCTGATCCGCAAGCTGCCTTGCAACCTCGATCTGATGCGTGATGCAGAGAAGCGAGCCCTTGATCTCCTTTTTCACCAGCCAAAGCTCTCTCACCACTTCCTCTCTGGCGAGTACATCGAGCGCACTGGTGGGCTCATCCGCCAAGATCAGCTCGGGCTCCGGCAGCAGCGCACTCACGATGCCCACGCGCTGCATCATACCGCCGGAAAGCTCAGAGGGATAACTGTCCCAGATCCGGCTCTCTTCCTCCAGTCCCAGCTTCCGCATAAGAGAAAAGGCTTTTTCACGAAGTGAAGATGCCGAAGTCCTGCCATGCGCTTCCATCGCCTCATGGATCTGACTTCCCACCGTGCGAATGGGGCAAAAGGCGTCCTTCGTGTCTTGAAAAATGGTGGTGATCTCCTTTCCCAGCAGGCTCCGCCTTTCTTTCGCGCTCATTTTCAAAAGGGACTGCCCTTTGAAGTCTATGTCGCCGGCAGTGATGCGCCCATCGGGGGAAAGCAAGCCCAGTATAGCTTTACAGAGCGTCGTCTTTCCACTGCCAGACTCGCCGACAATGGTCAGACACTCACCTCTGGAAAGCGTAAACGAAATATCTCGGGCAGCCACCTGTTCTCCGTACGCGATAGAGACATGGGAGAAGCTAAGTACCTCCGTCTCACTCATTGTACATCCAGCTCCGCAGTGATTTCGTAATAGTCTGAAGGATGGGCGGCAAGACCGGTCACCCCTTTGCGGGACAAGATCCCCATCTGCAGATAAGAAATGAAGTAAAATGCATGATCATCCAAAATGATCTGCTGCATCTCTATGGCGAACTGATTTCTTTTCTCTATATCAAATGTCTGGTGCATCTCTTGGGCAAGGGCTTCCAGCCGATCGTTGTGATAGAAGCCACGGTTCTTGGTCGACTGATCCAGCGCGCAGGTATGGAAGAAATACTCCGGATCCCCCGTGGGCGCCGTGACAAGTGCGCTGGCATACACATCATAATTCCCTGCTTCAAGCACTTTCAAATGATCTGCCGAGCACTCGATATCTACCTTGATCCCGATCTGCTTCAGATCATCCTGCACGAGCTCGGCAAGTGCCGGAAGCTCCATGCGGCCCGGATACGTCAGCCAACGGATGGTCAGATCTTTCCCGTCCTGATCCACATAGCCGTTTCCATCGGTATCCTTCCAGCCTGCCTCTTCCAGAAGCTTTCTGGCTTCCTCCGTCTGATGCGATACGCCATGCACATGTGATGCACCAAACGGAAGAGCCTTCGGGAAGGGGCCGACCGCTACCTCTCCATGTCCTGCCAGCAGATGATTCACGAATCCATCGCGATCGATCGCCATGTCGATCGCCTTTCTCACGCGTATATCCTGCATGACGGGCGAATGCATATTGACCTGACCGAAGAAATTGCGGCTGGTGGCCACCTTGGAGACCTGAAATTTCGAAGGATCCTCAAAAAGCGGATAGCTGGCATAAGGCAGTCCATACGTGGCATCGATATTTCCGGCCTGCAGCGCAGCCGTCATCGCATCCCCATCAGTGACAGCCTTCACGATCAGGTGATCCACTTTCGGACTGCCATTCCAATAGGACGCATTTTTGTGCAGATGGATCTCCGTATCCGTCACAGAGTCTGCCACATAAGGACCTGTCCCTGACACCCGGCCATCCTTCATGTCCGCTTTCATATCCACTATGGCCGCATAAGGATCGCAAAGATAGAAGATAAGACTCGGTGAGGATTCCCTCGTGTGAATGCGGACTGTATTTTCGCTGGCATCGATCCGATCGATTTTAAGGTCAAAGGCAGCTCTTGGATTCTTCGCCACCAGTGCCTCCAGACATTCCTTCACCGCCTCTCCGTCCATTTTTCGTCCGCTGGAGAAAGAAATCCTTTCACGGAGCTCTATATCCACCGTGCTGTCATCGACGTATTCGAAATGCTTCGCAAGCCATGGCTCCGGAGTCATCGCATCAGACAGGCGGAAGAGTGTCTCCCCTACACCATAGCGTACAGTGCTCCATCCGGAATAATTCTCGTGAGGGTCGAGTCCTGCATCCCCCATCTCCCGGCCATATCCGGTCGTAGCATAGACCACCGTCTTCTCGCCAGATGCCTTCTTTTCTCCGCCGCAACCGCCAAGTACAAGCGATGTACAAACGAGTGCTGCCAATACTGCTTTAGAAATCCTGTTCATGCGTTACTCCTTATAGAAAATATACATCATAATCCAATGACAAGTTTGAAAGCAGGGATGAATGGCTAGTGGCTAGGGATTAGGGATTAGGAGTGACTGGTGACTGGTGACTAAATACAACATTCGGGCATCATCATGATTTATACCCCGCGGCGCTTCTATATTTTTATGCGCCGCACCTTCCCCGTTGAACCCGTAGAACCTCTAGAACCCGCTGAACCTCTTTCGCACGCAATCAAAGGGCGATACGCCCCAAGGGCTAACCCTATATGCCGGAAAAGAAGGCGATCCACCCTTCCATCACCTTTCTCTGGGATCCAATGCATCTCTCAGCGCCTCTCCCAAAAGATGAAAAAGTCCGACCGTCAGACACATGGCCGCCCCCGGCGCCATGACCATCCATGGTGAGAGCTGGAGGAAACGACGTCCTTCACTCATCATAGCGCCCCATTCCGGTGTCGGCGGCTTCACGCCGAGTCCCAAAAAGGAAAGTGCCGCAAGCTCCATCATCATCGTCCCGATATCCAGTACCGCTGTCGTCAAAAGCGGACCGGCCATGTTCGGAAGGATATGGCACCCTATGATTTTCCAGGAAGAAATCCCCCGCATCCTTGCAATGTCGATATAAGGCTCTCCCTTCAAAGAAACCGTGAGCCGCCGCGACAGTCTGGCATACTTCGGCCAGCCGATCGCCGCGAGCGCCAGCACAGCCTGCAGCATGCCACCGCCGGAAACGCCTGCCACTGCCAGTGCCAGAACAAGCCCGGGGAAAGCAAGAAAAACGTCCGAGAGCCCCATCCATGCCTGCTCGATCCGGCCGCCATACCATCCGCTTCCTGTCCCGATCCCCGCTCCGATGACAGTGATGAGCAGGACAACTGCCAGTGCCCCTGAAATGCTGGTGCGCCCTCCGACAAGGACACGGGCAAGCATATCGCGCCCATATCGGTCTGTCCCCAGCAGGTGCGCCGCAGAAGGCGGCTGCTGCGCCATCGATAAGTCCTGGGCATAGGGATCCCAAGGGATCAGATACGCAGCGAGCATCACACCCAGCATCAGCGCCAAGAGAAGGATTCCCCACAAATAAAGACGCGAGCGGGACGATTTCATCTTTTTCATCATTTCTCCTCCGAGGAAGCACGGATGGAATCATCGTTTCCCCAGCAGACGCGATACTACATCACCCGCGCCATTCACCAAAATATAGATACCAGCCATCCACACCACATAGGCCTGAATGATCGGATAATCCCTCTGCATGATGGCATCCACGGCCAGCTTACCTACCCCATCCCAGAGGAAGATCGTCTCCACCACGGCCGTACCGGAAAGGAGAGAGCCGATAGAAATCGCAAGCAGTGTCACGATCGCCGGACTTGCCATCGGGATGACACTCTTCCAAAGGATCGTCCCCTCACTCACCCCGCGTGCCCTCGCTCCCATCACATAGCCTTTTCGAAGCTCTGCCAGTACAACCCCTCGGATCTGGCGCGTATACTTGGCACTCATCGCGATCGCAAGCGTGACTGCCGGCAATACGACCGAAGGCGACGTCCCCACAGACACGGCAGGAAACCACTTCATCTTCACAGCCAGCAGATAGATCAGAAGAATCGCAACGAAAAAATTCGGCATCGCATTTCCCAGGAAGGACAACCCGCCCGCCAGAGAGTCACACCAGCCATCTTTCCTGACAGCAGAAAGGACCCCCAGCGGAATCGACACTACCAGCGTCAAGGCGATCGATACCGCCGCGAGGTACAGGGTATGCGGGATCTTGGATGCGATGAGCGGAAGCACCGCGCGCCCAGACACATAGCTTTCCCCCATATCTCCCATGAGCGCATGCAGCAGCCAATGCCCATACTGCAGCAAAAACGGCTGATCCAGCCCGTATTTTTTTCGCATGGCATCCATGATCTCTTGAGAAACTGCCGTTCCCTGATTTTCATAGAAATAGGAAATGGCATCTCCGCCTGCCAGATACATCAGGGCAAACGTGACGAATGTCACGCCGAGAAGAATGATAAGGTAGGAGATCCCTTTCTTGACTATCCACACCATAGGCACCCATCACTTTTTCGCTTCAATGCAAAAATACGGCGTCGCCGCAAAATTCAGCTGCTCCTCCGGAAGAAGGATTTCTTCGGAAATATTCTCATACTCTGTGACCTGCATCCCCATCTCTTCAAGTACCTGCCGGTCCCATGCAGGACGTTTCTTGGGCGAAAGGGGCATCTGTCGCGCGATGCGTTCGCAGGCCATAACATCGGTCGAAATATAGCGGTCAAAGACACCCGCTTCTGCGACCTGCTCACGGTCCCTGTCGTAAAGGGCACGGTCTTCTTCGCTGTACAGGTAGTTGTACCAGTTCGCATCAAAATTGAGAAGAATGCCACCCTTTTTCAGGACACGCTGCCAGCTTGCATATGCCTTTTTCGGATGCGGCAGCGTCCATGTGAGATTTCTCGTCACGATGAGATCGTAGCTGTCAGCAGGAAGCGGCACATCTTCCGCATCCCCCTCGACATAATGAATCGTCTCTGCGAGCGGCCCCGCATTCTTCTTCGCCTCTGCCATCATGGCAGGATTCCGATCCAGTGCCGTCACCTCATAGCCCGCCATCTTTAGAATGATGGAAAAGAAACCGGGCCCCGCCCCGATATCAAGCGCTTTGATCCCTGTCCTCTCCGGCATGGCATCCTGTACACGCCGCATGATATAGGATGTCCAAAGATCCTTCTGCCGCCCGCAGAGCTCTTTCTGATTGATCTCCGAATAGCTCGGCGCCCGCCTCGTCCAATAGTCTATGATTTCTTTTTCCAGCATCATTGGCTCTCCTTACGATAAAGGAAACGCTGACCCCATCGCTGAATCAGTGTCTCTCCACTCTCTTATTCATAATGAGTCTACCAATAAAAAAAGCCCCCCACAAGCCGGGTGGGGGGTTCTATACGAGAGCATACACCTAAGGAAGCGCTGATCAGATCGCAGGATCAGATCTCATATGGATTTTTATACATAGCGTCGGCAGCTCTCATAGGAGTGACCGGAAAACCTTATCCCAGCTGTCTTTCATGCCATAGTCACCCTATCCGCCCCTGCGGGGCACCTTCCCCTAGAGGGGAAGGCTGCGATACGAGAATACCATCTTCTAAAAAAAGGCGGCGAAGCCGCCACGAGAACCTTGAACCCTGAACCAAATGAAAGCAAAGTAAAAAGGGGCTGTGAAGAAATGAGGATTCATTTCTTCACAGCCCCTTTTTTATTATTCCGCATCTTCCGACAGTTCTGCGTTGGTGTACACTTCCTGTACATCATCGAGTTCTTCCAGTTCATCGGTGAGGTGCTGCATGGTCTGAGCAGCATCGCCTTCGAGCTTGACATAGTTGTCTGGAACCATAGCCAGTTCGGAAGCTTCCGCTTCGATGCCTTCTTTTTCGAGGGCTTCGGAAACGGTCAGGAAGTTTTCCGGAGAGGTCGTGATTTCATAGCTGTCTTCACCGGTAGTGACGTCGTCAGCGCCCGCATCGAGAGCGATCATCATGACGGTGTCTTCATCGGCTGCGTCTTTGGCTACAATGATAGAGCCTTTCTTCTTGAACATCCAGCCTACGCATCCCGGTGTGCCTACAGAGCCGCCGTGATGGGTGAATGCATGACGGATATCAGCAGCTGCGCGGTTTCTGTTATCGGTATTGCATTCGACGATGACAGCTGCACCTCCCGGGCCGTAGCCTTCGTAGGTGACTTCATCGAAGCCTGCACCGCTGGCAGCGCCGACGCCTTTAGCGATAGCACGCTGGATATTTTCCTTCGGTACATTGTTCTGCTTTGCCTTGGTGAGGGCCAGTTTCAGACGCATGTTACCGACGGGATCACCGCCGCCCATGCGGGCTGCGATGGTAATTTCCTTGGAAATTTTAGTGGTGATTCTTGCACGAATGGCATCAGTCTTGCCCTTCTTGCGCTTAATGTTTTCCCACTTAGAATGTCCGGACATAGTACGTTATTCCTCCTTTTGATTCCACCATGGTTCGCCCAGAAGGCGGTCGAGGATGATGGCTACGGCGCTGCGCACGCACAGATGATTGTACGTACCTGCCCCGTAGATAGGTTCCACGATGTAGTCGAATTGTTTCATCATTTCTTTGGTCATGCCGAAGCCTGTGCCAAAGAGGATGAAGATCGGCGTATCTTCTTCGTGGATCTTCCTGCGCATTTCTGTGTAGGAAACAGTATTTGGATAGACCCGGGCGTCCGTGGTCACGATGGCCGGTTTTTTGCCTGTCTCTTTTTCGATCCAGGCGATGGCATCCTCCAAGGTCGGGACCAGTTCCGTCTCCTCGAAGGCTTCCTTCCGGTTCACATTGTAATGCACGCCGCCGCCGGTTTTCCAGTGGTTCATGATGCGGCTCGCCATTTCACGCTGTGCTTCGACAGGATGCACGATGAAGTAGCGCTTCACATCATAGGTTTTTGCCGTTCTGGCTATGTCATGGAGGTCATAGTTGGTCAGAGCTGTAGTGACGACTTCCATGTGCTTATTATAAATGGGATAGTGGATGAGCCCGATATACACAGGTGCCATTACTTCTCCTCCTCTTCTATTTCGGCCATGAATTTCTGATCGGTCTTGGTCAGCGTGAGCTTCTCCAAGAGATCCGGGCGGCACTTCAAGGTGCGCCTCAGTGCTTCTTTCCTGCGCCATTTCGCAATGTTTGCATGATGACCGGAGAGCAGCACATCCGGCACTTTCCAGCCGTTGTAATCAGCCGGCTTGGTGTACTGCGGATACTCGAGGATCGGCTCATAGAAAGAGTCGCTCTGCGCGCTGCCTGCATCGCCTAAGACGCCGGGTACCATGCGGGCCACGGCATCTGCGATGACCATGGCACCGAGTTCCCCGCCCGTCAGGACATAGTCACCGATGGAAATGAGTTCATCCGCGAGATGTTCTTCGACGCGATGGTCGACACCTTCGTAGTGCCCGCAGAGAAGCACCAGATGGTCATAGTCGCGATACAGTTGTTTTGCTTTGTCCTGCGTGAAGGGCGTGCCGGCCGGCGACAGGAAGATCACGCGGTCACGCGGGCCTTTTTCCGGCAGTACATGATGCGCGGCATCAAAAAGAGGCTGGCACATCATCAGCATCCCAGCCCCACCTCCACAGATCGTGTCATCGACTTGTCCATGCCGGCTCTTGGTGAAATCCCTGGGATTCGTCACTGCCATCTCCATGAGGCCGCCTTCCAGAGCACGTTTGATCATGCTCTGATGGAAGAAGGCTTCTATGAATTCTGGGAACAGTGATAAGATATCGATTTTCATGGACTTACTCCCACTCCAAAAGCTTGACGGTCATGGTACCACCTGCAGGGTCTACATGAAGGATACAGGGCGGGATCGCAGGGATCAGGATTTCCTTTCCCTCTTCGGAAATGACGCTGTACACGTTATTTGCCTTGGTCTCGATGATTTCCTTCAGAATACCGACAGGCTCTCCTTCTTCAGTCACGACCTTAAGTCCTAGGAGCTCGTGGTAGTAGTAGGTGCCGTCTGTCCGCTTTGGCAGCGCCGAGGCAGGCACTTCGACTTCCATACCACGCATGAGCTCGGTCTGGTTTCTGTCTTCTACGCCTTCCACATGGAGAATATAAATATTCTTGTGCGGACGGCAGGACATGAGCCGATATTTTTTCCCCCCGATCCAGAGATACTCCAGCGAACGGATCACTTCCGGCCGATCGATATCGGGGAACATACGCAAATCACCCCGCACACCATGCGGGGCTACGATTCGGCCGATGAGTACCTTGACATCGGATTTCATATCATTCACGGAAAGCAATAATCTTACCGTCTTCAACCAGGATTTCCCCGCCTACGATATTGTTCATATCGTCACCGATATGAATGGTCACGAGACGGTTGATCGGTGCGCGGTTGAGTTCTGCACCGATAGCCAGCTTTTCCAGGTGTTCTTTATCGTTCGTCAGCTTTTCCTTCACCTGCTGCATCTGCGCCTTCTGGGCTTCAAAGGAAGCACGGAGCTGGGAAGCTGCTTGGATATTGACTTTAGCCTGTTCAGCAATGCGGCCGTTTGCCTGAAATTCAAGCTGAGCCATATCATGTTCGACACGCGACAGGTTCGTATTGATTTCATTCAGCAAAGTGGTCTTCAGTGCCTCTGTCAGCTTGGACTTCACAGCGACAGGGACAAGGATCTGCATTTCATCCATAGGGCACCCCTTAGATAATATCGACAGCGACTTTGCGATTTTCACGCAGAGCCCCTGCTTTGACTACGGTGCGGATGGCATTCGCAATCCGGCCTTTTCTACCGATCACTTTGCCCATGTCTTCAGGAGCGACGTGGACCTGGTAGATCTCCAGGCTGCCTTTCTGAAGAATGGTGACGGTGACGGCATCAGGATTTTTGACGAGAGCCTTAACCAGTGTTTCCACCAATTCCTTCATCTTGCGTCCTCCTTATTTCTTTGCTTCTGCAAACTTAGCGAGGATGCCGTTCTTTCTCAGAATGGAACGAACAGTGTCGGTCGGCTGTGCGCCTTTTCCAAGCCAGGACAGAACCTTTTCTTCATCGATCTTTACCGGAGCGTCCAGTTTAGCCGGGTCGTACCAGCCGATGGTATCGGTCGGTGCGCCGTTTCTAGCTGCTTTGGAGTCGATAACGATAATGCGGTAGAATGGATTCTTCTTAGCGCCCATACGGGTCAGACGAATTTTTAACATTGATATTTCACCTCCTTGAAATGATCTCGATTATTTACGGAACATCCCTGAGAGACCGCCAAGGCCGCCCAGTTTGGATGGATTTAACTTTTTCGGGTTCATGCCCTTCATTTTCTTCATGGTCTTCTGCATATCAGCGAACTGCTTCATCATGCGGTTCACATCCTGGATCTTGACGCCGGCGCCTTGCGCGATACGCTTGCGGCGGCTGCCATTCAGGATCTTCACATTCGCACGCTCTTGCGGAGTCATGGAGAGGATGATGGCTTCGATGTGCTTCACTTCTTTGCCATCAAGGTCGATGTCCTTCAGCTGGTCTTTAAATTTGCCCATGCCCGGAAGCATCCCGAGGATGCTCTGGAAGGATCCCAGCTTTCTCACCTGTTTCAGCTGATTCAGGAAATCGTCAAGGGTGAATTCCCCTTTACGCACCTTCGCCGCTGCGTCTTTCATGGATTCTTCATCCATATTTCTCTGGGCTGTCTCAATCAGCGTAGCGAGGTCGCCCAGGTCGAGGATACGACCGGCCATACGGTCCGGATAGAAATCCTCAAGGCCGCCGTCGAGTTTTTCGGACACACCGATCATCTTGATCGGCTTGCCGGTGACGGTCTTGATAGAGAGCGCTGCACCGCCTCTGGCGTCGCCATCCATCTTCGTCAGGATGGTGCCGTCGATGCCCAGATTTTCATCGAAGGCTTTGGCGGTATTCACGGCGTCCTGACCCGTCATGGAGTCAAGGACGAGGAGAATCTCATGCGGATGAACCTCCGCTTTGATGTTCCTCAGCTCGGCCATCAGCTTTTCATCGATGGTGAGTCGGCCTGCGGTATCGAGGATGACGACATCACGGTTGTATGCCTTGGCTGTATCGATCGCGTACTGCGCGATGTGGACCGGATCCACATTCGGCGGCATGCGGTAGACCGGAACATCCGTCTGCTCGCCCAGAACTTCGAGCTGCTTGATCGCTGCCGGACGATAGACGTCGCAGGCTGCCATCATCGGACGGTGGCCTTTTTTCTTGAACATCAGAGCGAGCTTACCGGCAGTCGTGGTCTTGCCGGCGCCCTGCAGGCCGACAAGCATGATGATCGTCATGCCGGAGGAAGACAGCGAGATCTTGCTCTGTGTCCCGCCCAAAAGCTCTGTCAGCTCGTCTTTGACGATCTTGATGACCGTCTGGTCAGGCTTCAGGCTGCCGAAGACCTCTTCCCCCATCGCCTTTTCACGGACGTGAGCAATGAAATCTTTCGCCACCTTGAAATTGACATCGGCTTCCAACAGTGCGCGGCGGACTTCACGAAGCGCCCCATCAATGTCACTTTCGGAAAGTTTGCCCTTCCCGCGGAGATCCTTGAACGCAGACTGCAGCTTGTCTCCTAAATTTTCAAATGGCATCCGGTCACCTTCATTCTGTCATCACTTTCAAAAGACTCTCTGCCTCTCCCCGCTCTGCCTGGGGAATGAAATGCAGCAGCCGTAAGGCAGCCTTTTCTCTCTTCTTGCGAAGGGAGCAGGTGTGAAGCGCCGCCTCATAGGAAAGCAGCTGCTCTTCTCCATGACGCATCGCATCATGGACCGCCTGACGGGAAATATGGAAATAGTCAGCAATCTCAGCGAGCGTGAGATTTTCATTATAGTATAAGTCGAGGCAATCCTTCTGCCTCTTCGTCAGGAGCTCTCCGTAACAATCAAGGAGTTCTCCCTTCTCTACGATGTTTTCAATAGACATAGTTCATCACCACAACGGATGTTATTATACAGGAGGAAAATGCTCTTGTCAAGGGGTTTTGCTTGACAAGGTTCAGGGTTCAGGGTTGTGGTGGCGGCTTCGCCGCAAATATATATGGGGCGATGCCCGAAGGTCTCTTGACAGCAGGTTTCCCTCGTATCGTCAGTCTTCCCCGCGTGGGGAAGGCTACGATATGAGAATACCGCTTCCCCCCCCCATAACATCAAAGCGAATACACGCATATGTGAAAAAAGAATAACGACTGACAAAGCCTTCCCCTCGAGGGGAAGGTGCCCCGTAGGGGCGGATAGGGCACTGGCGGGATGAAAAAGAGCAGGGAAAATCATCTCAAGTGCGCCGTTAACGAAAGTACCCGAACGCCGCAAAAAAGGAAGCCAACCCCGCCTCGCTGCGCTCGGCAGCCCCTTCCAAGGGAAGGAGGTGCCCCGAAGGGGCGGAGGTTGGATGGGGAAAGCGGGATGAAAAAGAGCGGGGGAGATCGTCTCAAGCAGGCAATTTACGAAAGTACCCGAGCGCCGCTGGCGCGGTCCCCCTTTCTCAATGGGGAAGGTGCCCCGTAGGGGCGGATAGGGCACCGGCGGCAGGAAAGACAGATGAGGAAAGCGGAACAGCGCGGCACATCTGGGGAAAGCGTGAGTCCCTTGGCAAAGATTTCTCACTTCGCCCGAAATGACGATGCAGGAATCAGATGTCTCCTATTCTAATCCCTAGTCACTCATCTCTGCATTCAAACTTCGGGGTTCACCCATTCCATGAGAAAAGCGGCACTGCATGACTCGCAGTGCCGCTTGCATTTGTGGAAACGCTGATTAAATCCGTGTTTCCTTATTTCTCCATTTTCACGCCGGCCTTCTTCAATGCTTTGAAGGTATAGTCGAGAATGTTGTACAGTGTCTCGCCGTCTTCTGCGGTGAGCTTCTTCGGATCGATCCGTTTCATATCCTTGTAGTAGAAGGCGAGCTTCTCACTGATGGCTTCAATGGCTTCTGCTTGGTTTTCCTTTGCTGTATCCTTCTCTTCGACGGCACCCGCCTGGATTTTGAATAGCTCTTCCTGAAGGCGCGCATTCTCATCTTCCAACGACTCGATGGTGAGCTTCAGTCCTTCATTGTCATCGCGTTCCTGCGACAGGTTCATCTGCAGACTTTCCACAGTGCCTTTCAGCACCAGGATCAGCTGCCGTGCCACTTCCATGGCTTCCAAAGTATTTGCGTTCTGCATGCGTATCGCCTCCCGAGAAAAAGGGTCCATCCGGTGCAGCAGGATCAGAAGAGCCGACGTCTGAAAACAGATTGTTTCCGAAAGACGGGAAAGCCCGACGAACCTCTTACGCCGCTGTCCATGATGGCTCAGACTTCATTTCCCTTATTCTACCACAACTCAGTCTGTCTACTGTAAACTTTTCACAAATTTTTGGACATGTTCTCGATAGGCAGGGCCGTTGGTGGCCATTTCCATCGTGTGACCGGCGCCTTGGAAAAGATAGAGCTCCTTTCTGGGACTGCCGGCTTCGGAGAAGAGATCTTCTGCTGCGCCGTAGGGGATGAGCGTGTCGGATTTCCCGTGGAGGATGAGAAGCGGCGAACGCGCCTTTGCGGACTGCGTCAGGGGATCGAGGTCACGGAGAAGTTTCCTGTCATGCACGAAGAGCGCCGCCTGAAAGAATGGATTCAAGACATCCATACCAAGCACCAGACGATCATCGCCTGTGTAGCGCATGATCTTTTCACGGCCAAGCTCCATCAAGCTCGCGTACGAGCTGTCTGCGACATAGAACTTCATTGCCGAGCCATCCTTGCTGCCGCTGTAGAGGAGCGCCATCGCTGCACCAAGAGAGATCCCATGGATGCCTATCTGCATCGAGGGGTCTTTCGCTTTCAGGAAATCGACCCATGCATTCAGATCTTCTATATCATGCACGCCCCAGTCAGGATACTCGCCTCCGCTCTCGCCATGCCCACGCAGATCGACCATCAGGACGGAGTAGCCCATCTCACGGTAGATATCCGCATATGGCACGCACATGGAACGGTTCTGGTACAGACCATGCAGCAGGATGACGGCGCGGTGGTTTCGATTTCCACTTTCGATGTACGAGCCTTTGAGCCGTGTACCGTCCTCTGATGGCACCGTCACCGACTGCCAGCCGTAACGATTCTCCATCGCATGGATCTGCGAAAGATCCCGCCGGTGATTCTCGATCCCGAGGATCTGATCCCACGGCGCGTGAAAAAGCTCTTCATACGCCATATTTCCGGCAAATCCTCCCGCCAAAAGCAGCGCGAGCAGTGCTGTATAAAGCAAGCCTTTGAAAAGACTAAAAAGACAACCCATACCTATCCCTCGATCAAGCAGCGCTCGTCAACCATCACACATCAGCGCGGGAAAAAGATCTCGTGCCATCTCTCTAAGAAGCAACACCCTTCATGCCCCTTTCCCGTCTATGGAACAGCTATAAGTATAGCACACTCTCCAAACCATCACGCCTTGCGGCACCACTGTGAACGAAAACGGATTTCTGCTATCATTAGGGTGGAGACGACGAC
>CAKPUX010000023.1 GCA_934193095.1 uncultured Dialister sp.
TTCGGACACGAAGACCCGGAAGAATATATCGTCCGCCGCCGGCAGGAGATGGAGCGCCCCACCGGCTTTGCCACGCACGAAGCGCTGAAGGAAGCCATCACCTCCTGCAGCCGCTGCCCGCTTCGCCGCGAAGGCGGTCTCGGCCCCGTACTCTCCACCGGCCCCGCGGATGCCCCGCTCATGATCGTCGGCGAAGGCCCCGGAGGCGTCGAGGATGACTATGGCGGCCCTCTGATCGGCCCCTCCGGCCAGCTGCTGGACAAGGCGCTCGCCTCCGTCGGCATCACCCGCGACCATGTCTACGTGACAAACATCGTAAAATGCCGCCCGCGCGGCAACCGCACCCCCACCATGGACGAGGGACATTTCTGCGGAAACATCTGGCTTTTACAGGAAATCGCACTCGCACGCCCTGCCGTCATCATCGGTCTTGGCAAAGTCGCGCTCCGCTTTTTCCTCGGCCGCGAAGCCGGCATCATCCGCTCCCGCGGTCACTGGATCGATTTCCATGGCATCCCCGTCATGCCGACCTTCCATCCCGCTTACCTTCTCCGTCAAAGCGGCCGCGCCCTCGTCGATGCGAAGTGGCAGGTCTACTACGACCTCAAAGCCGCCAAGGAACGCGCCGCCTCTCTCCGCCCGGACTGGGTATGGAAGAGCGACACCCCGCCGGATCTTCTCGCCGCACTCGCCGGGGAAAGAGCGAAACGGCATGGGGAGAGTGACTAGTGACTAGTGACTTGTGACTGGTGACTGGTGACTAGTAACTTGGGATTGGTAGCTGGGGATTAGGGGCTCCATTTCCCAGCTGCCACGCTCTCCTTCCACTGGAGAGGCAGGGCAGTCGCTATTCGCCGCCCTTCGAGTATCACCTCATATAAAGGAAACGCTGATTAAATCGCAGAGTCAGATTTTACAAGAATTTTTATACATAGCTTCGTCATAACCTTCCTTAAATAGCTCGCTATTCTCGTCAGGTTATTCCTTGCTATGCATAAAAGTTCAAGAGTAAAATCTGACAACGATTTAATCAGTGTTTCCTAAAATCCGCGCGTAGCGCAGCCACCTTCATTTTTCACGCCTACCAATGTTTTCTCCACGAAAGGACTTTTATGAATACCATCCTCACCCTTCTCATCGGCCTTGCCATCGGCGGCTGGTTCCTCTACTGCCTCTACCGCATGCTGCGCGGCGCGCGCGGCAGAGACTGCGCCAGCTGTCACCTCGCCGGCGGCTTCGACTACAAAAGCGCTGCGCCCGTGAAGCCTTCTGAAATGAAGCGCCAGGAAATCGTCACTGACACCGGCCATCTCATCATCGTCGACGAAGAAGCGGCGAAGAGACGCCGCGAACGGATACGGAAAATGATGGAGGGGAAATGACGGGAACTGGTGACTGGTGACTAGGGATTAGGGATTAGGGATTAGGGATTAGGAGTCTCTCGTATCGTCATTTCGAGCGAAGCGAGAAATCTTCCTTGCAGTCCGATAAACGATGCATGTGTGAACGCAGAAATACGGTGCACCAAGACGTCGTTTCCCTGCCAGTGCCTATGTGATACGGACCGCAGTGCAAGAAAGATCCCTCGGCTGCGCTCGGGATGACGATACAGGAAAAGGATACCCCAAAAAGTTTGAAAACAAGGATGAGTGGCTAGTGACTTACATACCACTTTCGGGCATCGCCCTATATATATTTGCGGCGAAGCCGCCACCACAACCCTGAACCCTGAACCCTGAACCCTGAACCCTGAACAAAAAAACAAGCCATCTTTTACCACGAAAAGATGGCTTGTTTTTTTACAATGTCCGTCCCATATCGACGGCCATCTGCTTATCTCTTTCCGGCGGACGGCCGGCAATCGTGAGATATCCGCCGATCATCGCACCATTAAGACCCGCCGAGAGGGCAAAGGCCTGCATATCGCGGAGCGAATTCTCACGTCCCGCGCACACGCGCATGATGACGTGAGGCAGGATAAATCGGTACATGGCGAACATCCGAAGGATCTCGATCGGCTTCGGAGGCTTATTCTTCCCAAAGGGCGTGCCCGGGATGGGATTGAAAATATTGAGCGGCACAGAGGTGACGTGATGCTCACGCAGGGCGAAGGCCATGTCTATCCGGTCTTCCTCCGTTTCTCCCAGTCCGAAGATGCCGCCGGAGCAGACCTCCAGACCCGCCTGCTGGATGCGGCGGATGTGCGCTTCCTTTTCCTCATAGGTGTGCGTGGTGCAGATGGCGGGGAAATGGCGCTTCGCCGTTTCCAGATTGCAGTGGATGCGCTGGCAGCCTGCCGCCTTCAGTTCCTTCAGCTGTTCCTCGGTCAGAAGCCCGAGCGAGCAGCAGACGGAGAGCTTCGTCTCTTCCGTGATCCGCTTCACCGCTTCTACGATGGAGGCGAACTGCGCGGGATCACTCTGTCCGCGGCCGGAGGTGACGATGCCGAAGCGCTCTGCACCATAAGCCTCTGCCTGTCTGGCTTCGCGGAGCAGATCCTCCGGGCTTCTTAGCGGATACTCTTTGACGCCTGTGTGATACCAGCCCGACTGCGCGCAGAATTTACAATTCTCTGTGCAGCGCCCGCTTCTGGCATTCACATCGCTGCAGAAGCGCATCTTGTCGCCACAGAAGGTCTTCCGGATCTTGTCGGCGGCTGCCATGAGGAAGAAGGGCTCCTCCTTCCCCGCCGCGAAGAGCACCTCTGCCTGTTCTCTGGAAATATCTTTCCCCGCGAGCACCTGATCCATGCACGCGGTGATGGTTGTTATGTTTTCGTCCATGATTTGCCTCACAATTCGCCTTTCCGGCTAAGGAAACACTTGATTTCAGACCAAGTTAGGAGTTAGGAGTGAGGAGTGGTGGAAGGGGCGCACAAATCAAGAAGCGCCCCAATACCCCTTTTTATGAAAAGGTTCTCACAAATCACCAGTTGATTTCATACTCTGCGGCGCTTTATAACTTGTGCGCCGCTCCTACACTTCCCACTTCTAACTTCTCACTCTTACACCTGCGGTGCTGTCTGGGTACGGCCAAGGTCGTGAAGCATCGCGATGTCATCCTGCGGATCCGAGCCCTTGCTGGTAAGATAATTGCCGATCATGACGCCGTTCATACCGCCGGCGAGTGCCATGGACTGCAGGCTTCGCAGATTCAGCTGGCGGCCGCCGGCGGTGCGGATCTGCGCCTTCGGCAGGACGAAGCGGAACATCGCAAACGAACGAAGGATCTCCAAGGGAGCGAGACGTTCATTATGTTCATACGGAGTGCCGGGGATCGGGTTCAGCACATTGAGCGGCACCGCATCGATGTGCATCTTCTTCAGGTGAAATGCCATTTCCACGCGCTGATCCAAAGACTCTCCGAGCCCTAAGATACCGCCGCAGCAGACACGGATGCCCGCCTTTTGGGCGCGCGCTACATTCTCCGCCTTTTCCTCTGCGGTGTGCGTGGTGCAAACCTCCTTGAAGAAGGAAGGCGCGGATTCGATATTGCAATGCAGACGGTTGATACCGGCCTCCTTCAGCTGGTACGCCTGTTCCTGTGTGAGGAAACCAAGGGAGCAGCATACCTCGATGCCGACCTCCTTGCGGATCCGGCGGATCAGATCCAGTATCTCCGCAAAGTCCTTCGGATTTCTCTGGTCACGACCTGCCGTGACGATATCGAAACGGGCAGCCCCGGCTTTTTTCGCTCTCTTCGCTGCTTCAATGACCTCTTCTTCCGGAAGGAACTGGTAGGTTTTTACCCCTGTCTGATAACGGGCAGACTGCGCGCAGAATTTGCAATCCTCCTGACAGGCGCCGCTTCGTGCATTGATGATCGCGCAAAGATCGACACTGCGGCCGGAAAACTTCTGGCGGATCTTATCCGCACACGCCAGAAGAAGCATCGTATCCTCATCCTTCGTGCGGATCAGCGCCTTCGCTTCCTCCTCAGTGATGGCTCCGCCATTCAAAACCTTTTCCGTCCACTTCAAAATCTGTTCGCAGCTGCTTTCCATTGTAAAACACTCCTTTTGTAAAATCCTCCGACCGCCTGGCCGGGTCTTGCCTTTGTCATACCTTACGTGTCATACGTAATAGAAATATTCGTGTTTGACAATGGGAATATTTCTATACATTTGTGCTGGTTATTGTGAAATCGGGACTGGAAATCAGGCGTCTGATGTCTGATTTCCAGTCCCGAGTCACTCTCAAAGCTTCGGTGTCGTCATGGAACGTCCGAGATCCTCCGTCATGCGGATATCTTCCTTCGGGTCGCGACCGCCTGTCGTCAGATAGCCGCCCACCATGATGCCGTTCAGCCCGCCTGTCAGCGCATACGCCTGCAGGCTTCGCAGGTTCACCTCACGGCCGCCGGCGGTACGGATCAGCGCCTTTGGCAGGACGAAACGGAACATCGCAAATGTGCGAAGCACCTCGAGCGGCGGCAGACGCTTATTCGTATAGAAAGGCGTCCCCTTCACCGGATTCAGGATATTCAGCGGTACCGAGTCGATATGCATCTCCTTCAGGTGGAAAGCCATCTCCACCCGCTGATCCAGAGACTCACCGAGCCCGATGATCCCGCCGGAGCACACGCGGATCCCGGCCGACTGCGCGGTGTGAATGATATCTTCCTTATCCTCCATCGTATGCGTCGAGCAGATTTCCGGGAAATAGGAAGGCGACGTCTCGATATTGCAGTGGATGCGCGTGATGCCCGCCTCTTTCAGCTGGAGCGCCTGCTCCTTGGAAATCAACCCCAGCGAGCAGCATACTTCGATCCCCACCTGCTCTCTGATCTTCTTCACGATGTCGATGATTTCCTCGAACTCATTCGGATTATCCTGATTGCGTCCGGAAGTCACCAGAGAGAAACGGACAGCCCCTGCTTCCTTCGCCTTCTTCGCTGCTGCCAGAATTTCTTCCTCCGGCAGGAGACGGTACACCTTCGCACCCGTGTGATACCAGCCCGACTGCGCGCAGAACTTGCAATTTTCCTGGCAATGCCCGCTTCTGGCATTGATGATCGCACAGAAATCCACCGCATTCCCATTGAACTTCTGACGAATCTTATCGGCCATCGCAAGCAGCAGCATGGTATCCTCATCCTTCGTGCGAATGAGTTTCTTCGCTTCTTCCTGTGTGATTTCACCCCCATCCATGACCTTCTCCGCCAATCTAATGATTTCTGCGCAAGCACTTTCCATGATGATTCTCCCTTTCCTTTATTCCTTCGGGTCACTCGCCCCTTTGAATTGTTACCTTGTAGGTAAGTATAGAATAAACAATCGGATGTGTCAATCAAGAAAATGATTGCGGTTGACAATGAAGAGAGGGAAGCGGGTTCTATAGGTTCAGAGGGTTCAACGGGGAAGGAGGCGGCTTCGCCGCTTTTTAGCGGGTGCTGTCCTCGTATCGCAGCCTTCCCCTCGAGGGGAAGGTGCCCCGCAGGGGCGGATAGGGCACCGGCGGCATGAAAGACGGATGAGGAAAGCGGAGAAGTGCGTGGCATATGTGTGGGAAGCGCGAGAGCCTGACCGCGAATGACAACGATTGAATCAGTGCTTCCTTCAAAATCATTCGAGCCCCTTCCTCTGGAAGGGGCAGACGAGCAAAGCGAGGCGGGGTTGGCTTCCCTGAATGTGGGAGTACCGTTTCACGCGGCCAACCTCCGCCCCTTCGGGGCACCTCCTTCCAAAGGAAGGAGGGAGAAAAAAGGCACTGATGTCTTCCGATCTCCCAGTCTCTTAGTCTCTTAAGCTCCCAGTCATCCCATACACCACAAAGCCCCTGACCGGAAAATTTCCGATCAGGGGCTTTACATGTGATTCAGCATTCCTTAGTCAGGCAATTCTTAGTCGATCGTGATCTGACGAGACGTTTCTGCTGGCTTCTCTTCTTCCTTCGGCAGTGTGATGGTCAGGATGCCATCCTTCAATGCCGCTTTGATCCCTTCCTCCTTGATGCCTTTCACCGTGAACTGACGGCTGAAGGAGACAGAAGCACGTTCGCGGCGGATGTAGTGATGCTCTGTATCATCGGCATCCTTTTTGTCTTCCTTCTTTGCACCCAGAGACAGGATCCCATTCTCATAAGAAATATGGATCTCTTCCTTCTTGAAGCCGGGCATATCGCAAGTGATCTCGTAATGATCCTTCTTATCTTCAATATCGACTTTCGGGACAGCGGTGTAATCCTGATACACCGTCGGCATATCATCATCAAAGAAGTGATCCAGAACCGTATCGCCAAACAGACCATCAAATGGAATCAAACTACGCATATCAAAGACCTCTTTCTTTTTATAATTTTCTTCAGGAGCCCTTTCGGTTCTCCCTTGAACAACTATAGTATAGCACTTTTAGCACTCATGTCAATAGAGTGCTAAAATATTTTTGATTATTTGATTTAAGAAAATGAAAATGCGAAACAGCATCCGCGGCTGCGCCGATTTTTAGACAATGCTATTCTCGTATCGTCAGCCTTCCCCGCAGGGATAATGCTATTAAGTTAAGGAAATCGTTAGCTACGTAACGTCTTGCTTCCCCCTTCGGGGGAAGTGCCGAAGGCAATATGTGCAAGCGAACTGGATTTTTAGGAGCGTAGCGACGCGAAAATCCAGTGAGACGCCATTTCGAGCGCAGCGAGATGGGGCATGCTAGCGGTATATCGTGCTATGTTGAATAGTCCGATGCTATCGATATTTCAACACTTTCATGCAATACCGCTGCGTAGCCCCCTCTCCCCTTCGGGGAGCTCCCCCGATGGGGAGCCAAGAACGTTCTGCCGCTTAACTTAATAGCATTACCCGCAGGAGCGGATAGGGCGCCGGCGGTATGCAAGACAGAAGCGCTGATGTCTTCCGGTCTCCCAGTCTCCTAGTCTCCTAGTCTCCTAGTCCCCAGTCAGCTCGACACGTTTGTGACAGTGATGATGCGTTGTCCCTCATGCTCTTCGCTCGTGTACGTGATCCGCACCGTCCGCTTGTACCCGCCATCCGTATCCGATGCCGTAGACATAATGACCCCCTCCGTGCGGGATGCCGACGTATCCGTTACCGTCACCTTGACCCGCCGTCCATTCACCGAGAGCGTGAATCTCTGATTTCCCATCGCCCCCGTCTTCAGCCGCCCGAGCGCCACATTCGCCCCGCTCTCTGCCGCATACACCGAAGACAGCCCCTGCTGATAGAGGTACGCCTCCGAGGCGGTGCGGGAGACATAGTAGAGCGCTCCCGCAGACAGCGTCACCAGCATGGAAAAAAGAAGCAGCAGGCACAGCGTCATGGACCCTTTTCTCCTATTCATAGCGCTGCCCCTTCCTGTAGAAATCTGCATACGAGAGAAGGCTCGTGCGGAAATACATCGTCTCCCCCGACGAGCGATGCAGGAGCGAGAAGGACATCGTGAGCGCGCCCTCGCCATTCTTGGCGAAGAGCGGCCCCTCCTCGCAAGTCAGTGCGTACTCTTCCTTCCCCGATGTCGTCCCCGTCACCGGCTCCGTCGTCATCCCGTACACATCGAGCTTCAATTTCTCCTGATCCAGAAAGAAACGATACTTCTTCTCCTCGCCCGACTGGTTATACGCATAGTAGCTATAGGTATCACCGGAAATCGAAGAAGCCGTCTCCCTCTTGAGAGCGTTGCGGAGCTGCTCGGTCATGAAATCCACGGCATACAGCCCCTCGCCCGCGATCCGCGAACGCTTCGCCATGAGATCCGCCGCACGGACCGCCTCCGCTGCGAAAGGATAGAGCGCTGCCGAAAGCGATGCGATCAGGAACAGCGCGATCAGCGCCTCGAGAAGGATATATCCGCGCCTCTTCATGCTCCGCCTCCCTTCATCGCCCTGACATGGAAACACCGCGTCTTTCTCTTTTCCCTATTATAACAAAAAGGCGATGTGAAATAACGATCATCTCATTTTCGCGTTCCATCTGCCGCGGGGGACTTGCAGCTCTCATAGGAGTGACCGGGAAACCTTATCCCAGCTGTCTTTCATGCCATAGTCACCCTATCCGCCCCTGCGGGGCACCTTCCCCTAGAGGGGAAGGCTATTAAGTTAAGCGGCAGAACGTTCTTGGCTCCCCATCGGGGGAGCTCCCCGAAGGGGAGAGGGGGCTACGCAGCGGTATTGCATGAAAATGTTGAAATATCGATAGCATCGGACCATTCAACATAGCACACTATACCGCTAGCATGCCCCTATTGCCTTCGGCACTTCCCCCAAAGGGGGAAGCAAGACGTTACGTAGCTAACGATTTCCTTAACTTAATAGCATTACCCTAGAGGGGGAAGGCTGCGATACAAGAATACCATCTTCTAAAAAAAGGCGGCGAAGCCGCCACGAGATCCCTGAACCTTGAACCCTTGACCCTGAACCCTGAACCAAATGAAAGCAAAGTAAAAAGGGGCTGTGAAGAAATGAGGATTCATTTCTTCACAGCCTCTTTTGCATTTCATTCTTAGATCCTTAGAATACTTCTTTGATGACGATGGTCTGTTCACGGCTCGGACCGACAGATACGATGCCGATCGGTACGCCGATGAGCTTGGAGATGCCTTCGAGGTATTCCTTGCAGAGAGCCGGAAGCTCATCATAGCTTCTGATATCGGAGATCTTCTGCTTCCAGCCTTTGAAAGTCTTGTAGACCGGGGTGATCTTTTCAAGGAATTTCAGGTCAGCCGGATATTCTTCGACTTCCTTGCCTTCATATTCATAGCCGGTGCAGACTTTGATTTTTTCCATATCATCCAGAATATCCAGACGGGTGATCGCGAGGTAGTCGAAAGAGTTCAGCTCTGCCGCATAGCGGACAGCGCGGGTATCGAGCCAGCCGATACGGCGCGGACGGCCTGTGACTGTACCGAATTCATGCGCGGTATTTCTGAGGTAGTCGCCTGTCTCATCGAGCAGCTCGGTCGGGAACGGGCCCTGGCCGACGCGGGTGCTGTACGCCTTCACGACACCGAAGATATTCTGCATGTTGTGCGGTCCGATGCCCGCGCCGATGCAAGCACCGCCTGCCGTCGGGTGGGAAGAGGTGACGAATGGGTAAGTCCCGTTATCGCAGTCAAGCATGGATGCCTGCGCGCCTTCGAAGAGGACATTCTTGCCTTCCTTCACCAGCTTCTGCACCGTGTAGTTCGTATCCTTGACATAAGGGCGGAGCTTTTCCGCATAGCCGAGATAGTCAGCAAGCATCTGCTCATAGTCGAAGCCTTCCACGCCGTAGAGCTTTTCGAGAAGCATATTCTTCTGATCGACATTATATTTCAGCTTTTCTGCAAACGTTTCCTTATCCATCAGGTCACAGATGCGGATGCCGATGCGGTTGATCTTGTCGGCATAGCACGGTCCGATGCCATTCTTCGTGGTGCCGATCTTGCGGCTGCCTTTTCTGGACTCTTCCGCTTCATCGAGACGGATGTGGTACGGGAAGACCACCTGCGCACGAGTGGAAATCTGCAGGTGCTTCGCATCGATCCCCTGCTTTTCCAGATTTTCCATTTCCTCCAAAAGGCTCTTCGGGTCGACAACGACGCCGGTGCCTACGATGCAGATGGTACCGGGATACATGATGCCGCTCGGCATGAGACGCAGCGGATACGCTTTGCCCCCGGTCACGACCGTGTGACCCGCATTATTTCCGCCCTGGGAACGGACGACTACATCTGCTTTCGCCGCAAGATAATCTACGATCTTGCCTTTACCTTCATCGCCCCACTGGGCACCAATTACCATTGCTGTTGCCATGATTCATTCTTCCTTCCTGTGACGGAATTTTTTCCTCAGACAGATGAGAGAGGAAATCAAAATCTGTACGTTTACATTTTTTCGCACAAGTACGATTACATTATATCATACAGGGGAAGAAATAAGAATGGGGATAGGTTGGCGGGTTCAGGGTTCGGGGTTCGGGTTGAAAGGTTCAACAGGTTCTGAAGGTTCAACGGGGGTGGTGCGGCGCGTCAGAAAGAAAGCGCCGCGGAGTTTGAAAATAGGCGATGCCCGCGGTCCGTACACGAAAAGCCCCTTCCCCTCGGGAAGGGGCCGCCCGAAGGGCGGGGGATAGGGAGGCAGCTAAGAAAGCAGCTTCTCCGCACATATGCGGCCGACTACGAAATGGGAACGTCTCGCGCATGACACAGTTAGCCTCGCATGTACTGTCCCACTACCTGCGCACTCGTCTCCCCTATCCCCCCTGCCCCCCTTCCCCGAGGGTGAAGGGGGGACGATACGCGAAGCGCTATCTCAAATTTGCAGCGGAGCCGCCACCACTCCCCTGAACCCGCCAACCTGAACCCTGAACCCATTCTCAAACCTTGAACCCCTCATGCATTATCTGTTACAATAGATAAGATATAATTATATGAATAACCGTTGTTAATTGTCATTTGTTTGAAAATTTACGCAAAAGATTTGAGATAAGGTTTGAATGCACCAAGCGGGCATCGCCTCATTTTATTTGCGGCGAAGCCGCCACCTCCATTCCTCATTCCTAATTCCTAATTTTTCGAACCCATTTTCAAAAGAAAGGTCCCCCTATGTTCCTACATGAAATCATGAAAGGCGCCGACCCATCCCATCTCGCCTTCACCGGCGAAGTCGACGTCACCTATGGCGCACTCGAAGACGCCATCCACCGCTACCGTAATGCCATTTACGCACTGGGCGTCCGCGAAGGCGAGCGCGTCAGCCTCTACTCCGCGAACCGCGCAGAATTCGTCTACGCCTTCATGGCCGTCGTGAGCCTCGGCGCGATCATCGTCCCCGTGAACAACTCCCTCGTAGACCGCGAAGTCGACTACATCCTGAAAGACTCGGGAAGCACTCTCCTCATCACAGACACCCCCATGGACGTCTCTGTTCCTTCGATTTCCATCGAAGAGCTGGATGAGAAATCACACGAACCGCTCCCCGAAGCCCCTGATTTCCCGAAAGCCCTCACCGAAGACGACGTATGCGCCCTGATCTACACCTCCGGCACCACCGGCAGCCCCAAAGGCGCCATGCTGACACACAAAAACCTCGTCAGAAACGTAGAACAATTCACCGCGCGCATCATCTTCAAACCGGAAGACAAAGTTCTCTGCGTCCTGCCGATGTTCCACTGCTACGGCATGACCACCATCGTCCACGGCAGCCTCTACGCCCACTCGACCATCGTCATCCTGCGCTCGCGCACACCCTCGGAAATCATCAATACCATCGTGAAATACGACGTCACCATCGCCATCATGGTCCCCCCGATGTACAACCTCCTCGCGCGCAAAGGCGACCCCTCCCTCATGAAGACCGTCCACACCTTCATCTCCGGCGGCGCCTCCATCCCGCAGCCCGTCGCGCAGGCCTTCTTCATGCGCTACAAGCACCCCGTGCAGGAAGGCTACGGCCTCACCGAAGCCTCCCCCGTCGTCTGCGTCCTCCCGACCGCGAAGCCCAAGTACCTGACCAGCGGCCCCACCATCCCCGGCGTCGAAGCCATGATCTCCGTCGAAATGAACGGCCCCTACGTCCCCGGCACCGTCGGCGAGCTCCTCGTCCGCGGCGACAACGTCATGAAAGGCTACTGGAACAAACCGGAAGAAACCAAGAAAGTCCTCACCGAAGACGGCTGGCTCCACACCGGCGACCTCGCCTACATGGACGAAGACCGCTACATCTACATCGTCGACCGCCTGAAAGACCTCATCATCGTGAACTGTGAAAACATCTACCCCGGCGAAGTCGAAGACTGCATCTACGAAGTCGAAGGCGTCGGAGAATGCGCCGTCGTCGGCCAGCCTGATGCCCTCCGCGGCCAAGTCGTCTGGGCCTACGTCGTCATGAAAGAAGGCTACACCTTCGACGAAAACAAGATCCGCAAATACATGATGAAAAATATCGCCAGCTACAAGATCCCGAAACGCTTCATCCCCATGGACGCACTTCCGAAAAATGCCACCGGCAAGATCCTGAAACGCGCCCTCCGCGACAGCTAAAAAAACGCCTCCGCTTTTGCGGGTTGGACTTAGGGATTTGCAAAAACTATAAACCGACCTCTCTTCAAGCGGAACAACAGAAAAACGACCATGTTAGAGTACAGTACTCCTTCATGGTCGTTTTCTTTATGTCATTGCTAATTCAAATGCTTTTTCAAAGATATCGTCATCAAGTGGCCGGCGTAACTCCCTCTTGAGTTGAAAGCACGTTGCTTGATATTTTTTTGATCTACGTCCTTTTGATTTGATTTTCGCACTGTTGGAATGATCTTTGGAAAACTGAGCAAAGGCAATCCTCCAATATTTACTCATACTTAGAATCGATTCATAAATCTCATATAATTCGTTGTCAGAAAATACTGATGTGTCTTTGCTTTTTAAATATAAATGTAATCCTTTTTCAAATTCTCGCCAATCATCTTCACGAATTTTTTCCTTTTTATTACGAATCCACTCAAAGATGCGGGCATCTTCTCTATTGCCAACACGGTCAAGGATGTCCTGCCACTGACGCCAAGAGATCTTTTCGACTATTTCTTGATCAAACTGTGACAACCTGTAGCATTGCCCATAGAAACTTCGTGTTTCAGCGTTTGACCCCTCATCTCTAATGCGATTCTCTTTCGTTGCAAATGTTTTAATTTCATCCCAAAACTTTCTGCGTTCAGAGGCAGAGATATTATATTTGGATAGTAATCCACCAAGAACTTTACCGAGGTTATACTTGTATAAAACACTTTTTCCGTAAGTTTCCTCCAAATCTGATTCGATTTGTGGAATCTCTTGTTTTAGGGCATTCAGTATTTCATCGATAGTGGCTATCTCTTTTGAAGATAATAAGCCTTCATACACAAGATGCCCTTCGGTATCCAACGCAACTATGTGTCCCATACTTACCGCCTCACCTTAAGACTCTGAAAGTAAATACTTTCGATTTTTTGCAATACCTGATCCGCTGCTTCTTGTGGCTCAAGATCAGCAAAATTCTTCCCCTGATCTCCAAACATATCGTATTTCCCCTCAGCAAGATAGAGGAGGACATACTGCTTAAGCATTTGCTCCCTTATATAATCGTGCTGCACATTCGGATAATCAGATACATTTAAATACGCAACATGACCGACATTAAGAGTGATCGTGCGCCCATTACCGGCGGTATACCATGAACGTCTAAAATCTTCAGGAGCCTCAACGCTTTGTACGTTAAAAGAATCGTTTTTACCGTTCTTCTCATCAGAGTTCAAAAAGACTTTGTAGTGGTAAAATGTTATTTTGTCACCTTTTTCATATTGCGGATCATCGGAGTTTGCAATAAGTCTGGCACGAAGCTCAAGGACACCTTCTGTTAAATACGGCTCATAGGTTTGTCGATCAAACACAATCATGTCTATAGGCGCAGTAATCGTTTCCTCAAAGGGTTCTACATCCCCGGTAAAAGAAGCAATATCCACAATCTTCGGGCAAGTCGGGTTGCTTGCGTTATGGACACTTACATTCAAACGATAGTTGAGTTTGTGATTCCTCTTGTTCTCAATTAAGTATGATACGCTCCTTAGAGATTCGCCGAAATTCACTCTCCGACTGTTGTTGGTGGGAAAAATGCATTCATGAAGCACAAGGTTAACTGTCTCACGGGAATTATCCGGTTTGTCAATGTCAAAGAAATACGGGAGATCTTTTCGTTTTTCTTTTCCGCTGCCAATAACCTTTACCGCAAGCACGATTCTGTTTTCTGCAAATTGAACAGAGTTTTGTTTTGAAATCGTATGTGTAAAGTCTATCTTTTTTACAGAGTTGGACGGTACCGTAATTTTATCATTTGCAACAGAGGATACCACGGCACCTGTTTGTGGATTAACAACGGACAGTTTATACTCAAATCTCTTATCTGTAGCGTAGGAGCTCTTTATTCTGACTGTAAACCCTATTTTGTCTCCTGAAGTAACGCGCTCAGAATTTTCGGTAGGATAGGATATGTCTTGCCATCGAACATCAAAAGCTGCCTTCTGTGGACCTTTCCCCAAGTCTTCGAAGCCAAGACGGTCAAATAAATCCTGAATATCCGCCGCGATCTGCTTCAACTCGTCTTTCAGCTTTTTATCTTCGCTTTCCTTGTCTTTTATGTATCCCCACTCTATAAGATTTGCTTTAAATTTATTGTTGCAGTAGTTTTTGAGGTTCTGGTATATACCTGTATTCTTCTTACCTTTACTAACTCCAAAGTGGACCTTATCCTCAATATCGGACAATTCATCTTCCCATTGTTCATCCACTTCAATGTAACCCCAGAACTTATTTTCGACTTTTTTAGGGATGTCCTTGATGGCAATTTCACCAATTTTCATACCCTTCCTGTAATAGGATATACCATTCCAGCGGTTACCACCATCATCGAAAATGTAAAGGCCAAAGTGCTTTACTTTATAGCCAGACACATCTTTTTCTGGATTCTGAAGTTCAAACGAATGAGTCCCATTTTTTATGCCTTCTGGTACATCAATTTTACTGCCATTAACCGTTATTGCGGCGTCGTCTGTCAAACGTTGGATAATTATCCACCATGACTCCTGGATAAACGGAATAATCTCGCCGCTGGCTATGGCAGCTACCAGTTCTTCTTTAGGAGACTCAATAATAATTCGCGTACCAACTGTCCTCTTCTCAGAGAGTCCAGTGTTATCAAGAATATACTTTTTAGCCTCTTTGCCCTCGTATGCAATGGAATTGACCTGTCCGCTCTTATTAACATTAGCTACATATAACCCATCCTCTCGGAGAGAATCGAAATAATAAGTATAAGATTGAGAAGCAACAGAATAAACGCTCTTTCCTGCACCAAAAAGACCGGCGCCCTTTGTGTTGCCGCCAGAGTTAAACATCGATGTGAAGCGTGAAAGACGTTCTTCTGCTGGAAGTACTTTCCCTTGCGCCATCAGATCGTTAATGTGTTCCGCTGGTGTGTTTTTGCCAGTTAAACCGACAGTTCCGGAATCTTCGATAACGACATACTTACCGTGTGAGTTTTCTATCAAAGAGATGTCACATCTCCAGTGTTTCCATTTGTTGGTCTTTCTTGCGCCGACAGCGTTTTGGATCGCATCTTTCTGAAACCCATCAGGAAAGGATACGCCTGCATCTGTATACGCACCTAAAATCCAATCCACACTGTTCCTGTAATTTTGTGGTATAGGAGTGAGAGCCATAAAAACACCTCCTTAATCTAATGTGAAACGAGAGCTTTTCTTGCTTTCTATTCTGTTGAATTTCTTTTTTGCCTCACGGACCTCTGCTTCAATAGCCGCAAAAATTTTATCAACATCCTGTTGCGTGTAATCATAAGCACTTGAATTAGAACAATTACCAAGGAGTTGAATCATAGCGATTGTCTTATTCGTACGTGCTTCCGCAAGTCTGACAAATTTCTCCCGCTTTGTTTCTTGTCTTTGACCCATAAATGTACCTCCATTCTCCACATGTTGCTAATATTGTATCACGTGTGCTGGATGCCGTCAATAATATATAACAAATCTTATCCGTATTTTCGAAATATTTGAAAATACGGATAATGCTATTATTGAAATATGCAAAATACCGCCCCATATCGCAAAGATATGATGCGGCATTTTGCATTATAATCGATTTATTTTAAATATTTCAAGAGCATTGTTGCGATTCCCTTGGCCAGAAGCGGAGGAACAGCATTTCCTACTTGCTGGTATTGAGAATCCTTTGTACCAATAAACTCAAACGAGTCTGGGAAAGACTGAAGCCTTGCTGCTTCTCGAACGGTTATCGCTCTATCAAGGATTGGATGTATCCACATTGACTTGCGAACATTTACGACTGTTCCACTGGGCTTATTAGGATCAAGTCTTAAGTAAATAGTGTTCTGCGTCCTTTCGGGCTTCGAGTATGTATCTTTGTCCTCAAGCCCTAAGCTGTGAAAATTCTTTCCTTGTTTTATTTTTTTAAAGCGTTTCATCGCTTTGTCTGTTGTTTTGGTTGTTATATGGTTTTTTACCGATGTACTTCCTTGGCGCATGGAGTGTGCATAGTCGCTTATATTCCTTTGCTCTGTATAAGGAATAGGAGAATAAATCGGTTCGTAACCGACCTCGTAAGTCGATAGATCCAATATTGCCTCTCCGACGGTTGGAACATTATAAACAGAAGGTTCATTTGGCAAAACCAATTTTATACCTTTTTCCATGTATACATCGCGTCTTATCCCTACAACAATATATCTGCGACGTTCCTGTGGCACTCCAAACCATTCGGCGTTGAATACATTACCTTTTTGAATGTATTCATCTCCAAGAATGGCGTTGACATAATCTATAACGGAATATGAATTTACCATAAAACGCAACCCATCCTCGGCTGAATATTCATACTGCCCGATAAGTTCGTTTTCAGATATCTCTGTTATGAATTCTATCAATTTTTGCAGACCTACTACATAATCTAATTCCTTGAGTGATTCTTCCGGATGATTGTCCTCTACATTACTATGTATTTTCCTTAACCTTTCAATTAATTGTTGCTTAGGTTCCGAGTCGGTATCGTTGGCGCTACTTAAATATGAGTCAATCAATGTTTTAATTGCGGACTTATTTTTCGCAAGGAAATTCGGTAATCTCCTTGGATTTCCGATATTCTTTTTCAATACACTTAAAAGATGCGTCAATTGCTTTGGAATGAGTACATCGTCCAAATCGGACTCTGGAAGTTTACACATATCAACACCGTCATATGACATTTTTGAGAGCAATAATGTATCCTTCCGTTTGGGAATATCATGTCCACCTGCAATAAGTGCCTCTATTTCGTCATTGTCTTTACGGGATTCGTAAAATCTATGAGTATCTGATTCAAGCATACTAACATTTTCCATTACAAAAGCTTTTGGCTTGATTTGCCGGATTGCCCTAAAATACTCTTTTACCAAACTGTTATTCATACTAATCAAGTGATTCTTTTGCCTGTTGGCATTTGAAAACCCCTGGCACGGCGGTCCCCCTATCACTACATCAATAGAATTGCCGAGCTGAGAGTTTAACGCCGCAAAATCACAGTCAATAACATTTTCGATAAACTCAAAATCATCATTATTTTTTGCAATATTGGCCTTATATGTTTTTCGCGCATTTTCATTAATTTCCGCAGCGGCAACAAACTGATATTCTCCTGTCATGAGAAAGCCAAAACTTAAACCGCCCGCTCCCGCAAATAAGTCAATAGTTTTTATCATGATACTTACCTCGTTATTCTGCGTCAGTAACTCGATTGTTATTACGCATCCACGAGTCCACTTCGCTAATTTTGAACTTCCATTTTCTGTCTATTTTATAAGCTGGAAGATTTTGAGTGCGAATCATCTTTTTTACAGTATCTCTGCTACAAGCAAGATGTTTGCATATTTCCTCCATTGATACCCATTTTTCTTCCTTATTCATAAAGCACCTCCGTGTTCATCATTACATCTTATAACAGATATCGAGAACAAGCAAGATGATATTTTACTAATATTTAAGAATAAAAGCTAATGACTACTAACAATAGCTAAAACTAAATTCTTGCCTGTTTGGGAGAAGGATTTATGGGCAGGGCTATTCGTTTAGGGGGACTGACTTCTTCCTCTTGTAATACGCTCTCGCCTTACGGTTGTTCTGCTCGGCTTTATAATTCGGATTATCGCAATACCTCTGGCGGCTGGAATGCCGGACAAAGTACTCTCCGCAACACATACACGTCAGGATGGAGCCTTGTGAAAATTCGTAATCCATATCGACATCCACTGGAGAAGCGACATCGAATACCATTCGGGCAAAGAAATACCAAGCAATATCGAACACGGAATGTATCTCTGCGCTCATCTCGACTTTGTGTATTTTCCAGTTTTGCTTGATGCGCATTTTGAAGTCCGGGAACATTTCGAACGCATCAAATATACGGTCATAATAAGCAGAAACGGTTTCCGTTCTTAGACCCGAAAGCGCTTGACGCAGCGAGATATTTTGACGGCACGGAGAATCCGAATGCCGTGTTTTACCCCGGCACGCTCACCATCAACAAGTTTATGGACAGGCTTGAACCGGAGGAGCTGGAATCGGAAGAATCGACTGCCGCCGATACAATTGAGAAGGGAACACGCAACAGCACCATGTTCCATTTTACCGTCCGTACATTGAAACGCTATGGCAATACCAAGGACGCAAGAGGACTGTTCCGGGAAGAATCGGAAAAATGCGTTTCTGCTCTTGAGAGGAAGGAACTGAATGACATCTGGAAAAGTGCGCTGAAATACTACGGTCTCATAAAACGGCAACCGGGATATATCCCACCGGAACGGTATAATATCCCAAAAGAGGTGCAGTTGGAACCGCCGATCCCGTTTGAGAAAACTACATTGCCACCATTCCCGGTTGACGCCTTGCCGAGCAGCGTTCGCCCTTATATGGAGGCGGTAGCCAAAACCACGCAGACGCCCGTGGATATGGCGGATACTGCTGCAATAGCGGTCATAGCAAGCTGCAGACAGGGCAAATACCTCGTACAGGCAAAGGCGGACAGGACAGAGCCGACAAATCTGTACTCGCTCATAGTGGCGGCACCGTCGGCGAACTCCTCGTCCGCGGCGACAACGTCATGAAGGGCTACTGGAACAAGCCCGAAGAAACCAAGAAAGTCCTCACCGAAGACGGCTGGCTCCATACCGGCGACCTCGCCTACATGGACGAAGACCGCTACATCTACATCGTCGACCGCCTGAAAGACCTCATCATCGTGAACTGTGAAAACATCTACCCCGGCGAAGTCGAAGACTGCATCTACGAAGTCGAAGGCGTCGGAGAATGCGCCGTCGTCGGCCAGCCTGATGCCCTCCGCGGCCAAGTCGTCTGGGCCTACGTCGTCATGAAAGAAGGCTACACCTTCGACGAAAACAAGATCCGCAAATACATGATGAAAAATATCGCCAGCTACAAGATCCCGAAACGCTTCATCCCCATGGACGCACTCCTGAAAAATGCCACCGGCAAGATCCTGAAACGCGCCCTCCGCGACAGCTAAAAAAATGCCTCCGCTTTTGCGGGGGCGTTTTTGATAGATGGGATCCAGGGGAACTAGTGGCTAGGGATGAGTAGCTAGGGATTAGACTAGGAGACTGGGAGACATCAGACATCTGACTTCTATCCTCCAGCCTTCGGACATCGCCATTTTTTACTCCGCGGCGCTTAGGGAAACACTGATTAAATCGTTGTCAGATTTTACTCTTGAATTTTTATGCATAGCGAGGAATAACCTGACGCGAATAGCGAGCTATTTAAGGAAGGTTATGACGAAGCTATGTATAAAAAATTCTTGTAAAGTCTGACTCTGCGATTTAATCAGCGTTTCCTTAGATCCTTCGGCTCAGTTCTCCTGTTTCAGACAAGCCATTATCTAACATACGACGTTTTTCTCCGCTCAGGATGACGAAATACGCCGCACCACCCCCACTGAACCCTCTGAACCTGTAGAACCTTCTCCCCCCTCTTTCGCAAACAATCAAAGAACAGCCCCCCGAACCTTAAAAGCAGGGACGGGGTTTACGGAACTCCTCCCCGCTGCGTAGCCCCTTAGAGAAGGGGCGCGCCAAAGGCGCAGGATGGATCCTCGCGGCGGTTTGAATACCAATGTGAAGCTATCCATCTCTCACGCATGTCATTCCGAGCGAGTCGAGAAAACTTTATCATTCACGGTCAGGGGCTCGCGCTTTCCCCACATGTGCCGCACGCCTCTCCGCTTTCCTCATCTTTCTTTCATGCCGCCTGTGCCCTATCCGCCCCTTCGGGGCACCTTCCCCTCGAGGGGAAGGCTGCGATACGAGAATAGCATCATCTAAAATGGCGGCAAAGCCGTCACCACACCCCTGAACCTTGAAGACAGGGATGGGTTTACGAAACTCCTCCCCGCTGAGCAGCCCCTTAGAGAAGGGGCGCGCCCAAGGCGCAGGATGGATCCTCGCGGCGGTTTGAAAACCAATGTGAAGCTATCCGTCCCTCACACATGTCATCCCGAGCGAAGCCCTTGATCTTTATCGCACTGCGGTTAGCATCACTCATCCGCCTCTACGGAAACGGCGCCTTGGTGCTGCCTTTTCCCGCTTTCAAGCACACATCGTTGATCCATCTGCAAGGAGGATTTCTCGACTTCGCTCGAAATGACGATACACCATTCGAGCAAAGCTTTCATCCACAATCAAGGGACGGCACACCCATGGGCTACCTCTCTCATCTATGCTACAATAGAGAAAACCCACCCATTTCCCGAAAGGAGCCCCCCATGACCCACGATTTCATCTACCATAACCCCACCAAAGTCTACTTCGGAAACGGCATGCTCGCCCACCTTCCCGAAGAGATCAGCCGCCTCGGCAGCCGCGTCCTCCTCATCACCGGCGGCAGCTCCGCCAAAAAGAGCGGCCTCTTCGACAAAGTCCTCGCAGAAATCAGCAAAGCCAATGTCGACTGCTACGGCCTCTCCGGCGTCAAGCCAAATCCCGAGATCGGCCTCGTCCGCGAAGGCATCCGCCTCGTACGCGAAAAACGCCTGGACCTCATCCTCGCCCTCGGCGGAGGCTCCGTCCTCGACACCGCCAAAGTCATCGCTGGCAGCGCCCCCTACGACGCCGACCCATGGGACCTCATCAAGCACCGCGCCGCCATCGACACCGCCCTCCCCCTCATCACCATCCCCACCATCGCCGCGACCGGCTCCGAAATGAATGCCAGCGCCGTCATCACCAACCCCGAGACCGAAGAAAAATACGGATGGACCGCCCAAGCCTTCCGCCCCTCCGTCTCCTTCCTCTGCCCCGAAAACACCTACACCGTCCCCGCCTATCAGACCGCCTGCGGCTCCGCTGACATCCTCTCCCACATCATGGAAGTCTACTTCCAGAAAGAAGAGACCTTCCCCGCCACCGAAGCCTACATGGAAGCCATGATGCGCTCCGTCATGAAAGACGCCCCCATCGCCATGGCCGACCCCTCCAATGAAGCCGCCCGTGCAAACCTTCTCTGGACCGCCTCCTGGGCCATCAACGACTTCATCGACAGCGGCCATTCCGTCTCCTGGACCTGCCACGGCATCGAGCACGAACTCTCCGCTCACTACGACATCACCCACGGCCTTGGCCTTGCCATCCTCACCCCCGCCTTCCTCACCTACGTCCTGGACGAAACCACCGCCCCCCGCATCGCCCGCTTTGCCGTAAGCGTCATGGGCGTCTCTCCCAAAGGCAAGGACACCATCAAGATCGCACAGAAAGGCATCAAACGCCTGCGGAAATACTTCAAGAAACAGCTCCGCCTCCCGACCACCCTCACAGAGATCGGCATCGACGACACCCGCTTTGCCGAAATGGCAGAGAAAACCATCGCCTGGAAAGGCGGAAAAGACCACCTCCTCCACGGCTTCGTCGACCTCTCCGCCAAAGACCTCGAAGAGATCTACCGCCTCGCCCTGTGAGTGCCCACCGCCGGTAAACCTCACCGACCACAAAGCCCCGACCAAAGGGAACACACCAAAGGAGAAAACAAGCCATCAAAAAAAGCCCCTGCCAAAGGGGCTTTTTTCATCTTACCCTCCTGCATGCCAGCCGGTGTCCCGATCCTCCCTCCGATGCGGCAGTCAACAATAAAGACGAAGATCTCGCTTATTCAGAATCCTTTCTAAGCTGCCTATACGGCAGTCAACAATCCTAGCCACGCTCTTCCTCGTAAGCGACTTTTCTAAGCTACCTATTCGGCAGTCAACGCGGTGACGACGCCGCGGGTATTCTCATGGGTTTTCTAAGCTGCCTATGCGGCAGTCAACCCGCTCGTTGTCGCCATGGGCGTAGATTTCATTTTCTAAGCTGCCTATACGGCAGTCAACGCGGATATAGTGTTGCGGCTATGGTGCAGATTTTTCTAAGCTGCCTATACGGCAGTCAACTCCATCAATGACCAGTCCTGTTATAACTACAATTTCTAAGCTGCCTATACGGCAGTCAACAATTCCTGCATTCAGTTTACCTTGGTGAATGGTTTCTAAGCTGCCTATACGGCAGTCAACCACGAACCTGGCAAAAAAGTGGCAGGCCATGGTTTCTAAGCTGCCTATACGGCAGTCAACAAGGATTGGACGGGTGAAGCCGCCTTCTGCAATTTCTAAGCTGCCTATACGGCAGTCAACTCGGACAGACCGATATTCCAATGCCTGCTTCTTTTCTAAGCTGCCTATACGGCAGTCAACAGCATTATTACAATGATTGTCGAAAACTTGTATTTCTAAGCTGCCTATACGGCAGTCAACAGTTTTTGGAACGGTAGTATCACGCTTAGTGATTTCTAAGCTGCCTATACGGCAGTCAACCAATGGAATAAACTTTTGATTTTATGGTTTCTTTTCTAAGCTGCCTATACGGCAGTCAACCGGGGCGGCTACTCCGACCGCAATCGGCGTTTTTTCTAAGCTGCCTATACGGCAGTCAACTCGTCCGCCATGTCTTGCATTTCTTTCAGCATTTTCTAAGCTGCCTATACGGCAGTCAACTGCAGGAGAAAGTGAAAGAGCTTCGGCGCCATCGAGGGAAAACCCATCTCCATCTATTTTACCCAAAGTTTCAACAAGGCGCAAGAAAAGCCGATAAAATTGGTATTTCTCACATCGTTCAAAATCTTTGGTTAAAATTCCGGCACAGAGGCACTATCGCTCAAGCCATAGGTGCTCAGTGTTCCAGGCTGCTCTATCTGACAGGGTGTCTTCTTGATGAAGAGGGAAAAGGTCTGTGCGGTAGATAAGCTTTTCATCTGGATGAATGGCAGATCGTATGTCTCTTTTCTCCGGCCAAGCAGACCGAGAGCGTCCTCATAAGAGACACCTTCGTGCCGCCGGACGTAGCGGCGAGCTTTTCTCTCCACGGATTCATCCGGCTGATATCGGCTGTAAATGCTATAGCCGGTGATTCGGCGTTCCACTTTTCGGATTTTTGTCCGGTGTACATAGTCAGAAAATCGTTCCAGCTCCTGTTCGAGGTGCAATCTTTCCAATTGTTCTGCCGAGGGAGCGAGGATACGGATCTTATTTCCCAGCCCTTTGTCCTGATACGCCGGGAAGGCCAGCGCGGTCTTCACCATCCCTTCTCTTCGTTGTTCTTCAACCAATGCGAGATGCAGTTGAGTAAACATCTTCGTCCAGAGGAAAGCGAGGCTAACTTCACCATTGGGAAGGAGTTGAATCTCCTGATAATAGTTCATGTTATTTTTTCCCCTTTCCGCTTTCACTAAATACACCACCACGTACCAAAACAGCCATAACATAGTCTTTAGCCTTATCATTCAATTCGCTTCCCGATGCCCAAGCATTAAAAAGTGTGTAGAAATCGACCTCATCCGTAGGTCTTCGATACGCTTGCCCCATGGCAGTTACAGCTCCATATGGTTCTATTGCAATGGGTCCAACATCTTGTCTTTCTTTATCTTTGATATAGCAAGTGTCAATAGTTCGTAACGCATTCCCGATTTTCTGTGAATGCATGGCTGCATTACCATCAACTTGATAGAGCACTTTACTTTTACCACTATCGTCTTTTTCCTTTTTCATAATCAATTCCTGACTTGGATATACCTCCTGCCCCCGCCCCATCAGCGCACAGGCTTCGATTTCAAGCAGCAGGTAGTCCATTCTTTCACACAAAGCATTCGCAATCATCTGAGCCAGCTGATCCAGCTCTGGGCTTCTTTTATCAAAGTTTTTCAAACTATAGTCATATCCATCAAAGGTGAAAATCTCTCCGGATGGTTTAACGCGTACCGTGACTTCGATTTTCTCTGCACCCACACGATTTCTCCATAAAAAACGCCCACTGGCAATATTGGTTGCATAACGATGAGCCGGTTCTTCGAATCCGTGCTGTTTGATATATTCTTCTCCTATCTTCTGAATATCAAGCTTCCATTGCGCATCATTGCAAGCAGACGGACGCTGAACGCCAGAAAGAATTTTCAAAGTAAAACATACTTTTAGCGTATCCTGATCCGATTTCAGTGAAGCGCTGTCCACAGTCTGCGGATTTGCATTTTGTATCTTAGCATTGATTTTGGCCGGATCATCCTCTTCAGCCGGTTGTAATTTATTAGAAATCGTCCCTCTCACTGATTTCTCTTTCACAACAATCGCATTCTCAAATCTCTTTTCATGCCGATTCTCCCAAGTCGTTCCATAAAATAATCCGTCCGATGGGACCAATTTCCTTTCAAAGGACAGTACGGTCGGCAGCTTTCTTTCTTGTATAGTTTTTCTTGCCATAATAACCCTCCCTATCATTTTTCATTCTTGCATACATATAAACTTTGTGATTCATCATATTCATAGTGCCAAAGAATTTCTTCTACTGAAGAAAAACGATATGGCATTTTGAATTCCCCCAGCGTGACCACCGATTCTACAAATCGATGCAAAACAGTCGGATCTCTCTGGTTCTTTACCTTGCCAAGACTCGATAACCCTTGGAACCCTACAACGATAGGTATAAGCCATCCAGCTCCTTTTCGATAGGAAGGCCCTTGAAAGGACTGCGGCTCTTCCTTGCCCTTAGGGTGAATCGCAAAGAAAGATAGCAACGCATCCAATGCATCAAAATTATTACTTTCAGCTTCCTCCAATAATCTACGTCTTTCTATCAATGCAAATCCGGGCATTAACTGACAGAGAATTTTCTTCTCTTGCTCAGGTTTCTCATCACTAACATAATAAATTCTCGGCTTTTCAAAAGAGAGAATATCCCCTCCAGCTATTTTCATTCTTGGCAATGCGATTTCAACAAACTTTGCTAATTCATCTTCATTGTCACCTGAGACTCCAGCACATTGAATCAGCAAAGATACACAGAGATGGATGCGCGGTTCTTCGATAAAAGATGCTGGATCATTTGATTTTCCCTTTTCTGACGAATCTTTTTCTGTTTGCTTCTTTGACTGCATTGGCTTTTTTTCATTCGAATCTTTTTCTGTTTGCTTCTTTGGCTGCGCTGGCCTTTTTTCATTTGGATTCAATGAATTGATTATGCAGTATTGTTTACTTCCCAACTCTTTGTAAACTTGCAGATGCGCTCCATAACAAATAACTCCAACCCCCGAAAAATGTACAGATTCAAGATTCGAAGATAAACGTATTTTTCTCTCTAATGCATGTGCAAATCCCATCCATGCAGTCATGGCAGGAAATCCAATGGTACAGAGGCTACTCAATGCGTTGGCATTTTGTATTTTTATCTTCGGCAAAAGCAGATAAGTCTTCATCCATATCTCACCTCATCTTTCAACATCTTTTCCATATAGCGCTTAATAAACAGCCACTCCCCATCTCCCAAACGAATTGCAGTTGTCCCCAAAAGCTTCTCATAAGAAGTAATCACCCAGCGGGCAAAAGAGGCGGCGATTTCTTGCAGCCAATCGTCTTCTTTCCGCGCTTCTTTATAGATATCATCTAACCAAATTTTCTGAGCCTTGGGAAGACCAGCATATTTCTTATCATTACTCCAACCATCACCCACTGCTCGAATCTGATACACCTGTAAAATAATATCATCAATTATTTCGTGTAATAGATCAGAAATGACTTGCCGGATCTTTAGATTGTTTCTTTTGCTTTTCAAGCAATAATGCAACCGATACAGAGCGCGCCCTTGTGACTTATACCAGATGGATTCACGGAAAAAATCAAATTTCGGAATTCTCACGCTTTGCACAGACAAAACAGGGGGCAAAGACGGCATTAAAAATGCCTTTCCTTTACTCTCATTGGTTATCAGAGTACTTATATTATTATAGTGCTTTCCTCCAAAACCAATTACTGTAACACCAGGAATTTTCGATTTACTCATTCTTCGATACATTTCCAAAGATACGCCAGAAGCAGGCATCACAGAAAGTAAATGATATTGATCTTCAGAAACAGGGAAATAAACCTGTTTTATATGTGTATCTGTTTTTTCCGGTGCTTTCTTACTCTCCTTAATTAGCAACTGTACCTTTTCTTTCAAGTCTGCTATCGGTAACGATAATAAATCCAATTCCTCCTCTAAGTGTTTATCATTTGTCAAGATGGCATCCAATATACTTTTTTCAGGCAATACTGGTTGAAGCAGTAAACTTCCGCTTTGGTTAAATGCTGCCGAACGATATACATCCACATGACATGTAGTGTTTCCTGTTGTTACATATCCGCTCACCGGCCTTGGCTTGCAATATAAAGTTACACCTGCATCCGGATGTGTAAACTTGCCAATATGAGTTGCCAATTTACAATATTTCAATTTTTCTACTGTATCTTCAAACCATTCGGCTGGTGTTTTTCCCTTTTTTGCCGCATTCTCTATGATGTATTCGTGCAGCGATGTCACTTCTTTCTTTTCTTTTGCCACGCTTATCCCTTCCTTTCCTTAAATAATCCCAGCTGATCCGAATACAGCCAGTGGATATCCCCAGACGTTTTCGTCATGGTGATTTCTCCATACTTTCTTTCAGCCTGCTCGATCTGTTCCTCTTCTGACCGGGGATCTTCCATATCGATCATCTGTCTCACAGACTTCGCATAGCTTCGCTGGATCCACAGGCGGCGTTCCATTTCTTCTGTCATGCCTTCATAATCATCGATATGCAGGATGGCCTTTCGATCGACAAGGCTGCCGTGGTCATCAAGTTCACAGAATGTTTCTTCTCCATCAGTATATCTCACAGTGAGCTTTACGTCTTCTATCGCATTTTCACGGAACCGCCTGAATTCCATGGGAAGTCCAGTCAGCCACCAGTATTCGTCGAGCCAGCCATGCATAGATTGTGGGCCTACGTCTGAGCGGCTGTTGAAATCCATCATCGTCTGGTGTTCGAGATCGATGAGCCGGCTTTCTGGATGGAGTTCCTCCGGCTTCCGGATCCTCGGCGCGGCATCGATGCGGCTTGCCAGATCATTGACATCGATCAGCTGTCTCATGTCATGGCTTTTCAGCTGGTACTTCCCGACTTCATAGCCGGGCCATTTGAAGGCTTTCGGTTCTCCCTTCAACCCGCGAAGATTGTACTCCATCACAGCCACATTCGACGCTGCCTGATCTTTTGCAAGAGTGCGATGACGCATCACACGTCCGGAAAGCTGGATGATCGAGCGATAGGAGGAGGGCTCGATCACCGCCCAGTCAAAGTCATGGTCTCGGCCGGTTTCTTCGACCGGCGTGGCCACGACGAGGAAAAGGATATTTCCCTCCCGGCTCTCATCGATATGACGGCGAATGACCGGGTCTGTCAGCTCCGCGCTCTGCCCTTCTTCTCCCTTGCGGGACAATACGCTGTCCAGATATTTTTCCTGTTCATGACGCAGGAGAAGGATCTGCCGACTGTGGTAGGTCATCAACCGCACCGCTACGTCCTGGCTCCATGTACATCGGAGCAGGTACTCTGAAAGCTCCACGCAGGGATTGATATTCGCCATGCGTACCACGCCAAAGGATACATGCTTTCCTGTCTTTCGGTCGATGATATGATTTTGCTCGTGCATTTTTTCTGCAGCCTTCCGTATCTCCTTAAAGTAATGGAGCTCCGGAGGGGCATCCCCGTCCCGGGAGCTGCACTCGATCAGTTCACCCTTCCTTCGGACGATCTGTGTTTTCAGCTTCCGGCAGCGGCTGTCGACGAATTTCTGATGCAAAAGAGCAAAGTCTCCTTCCTTTCCCGCCTGCATGTCCTGTACGACAGCCTTATATTCGTCACACCAGAGTACAGCACAATGCTTCTTTGCCGCAAAGAAATCATTGTACACGGAAAGCCCTGCCTGATAGGCGCGATACATGCCCTCCGCCAGATCAGGCGGAATCGTCGCAGAAGAAAGCCCTACATTCCGTCCCAGCATACCGGCAAGGTGTACCAGTCTGGCGATCGCATAGAGATCCTTTGTCGTAAAGTCATCGATCTCATCGATGACCAGGTCAGATGACATGAGCCGCAGAAAGGGGAGCATGTACCGCCCGCCTTTGATGGTCTGGACGGCTCCCATCATGTGATCGATGGTCGCTGCCAGGATAGGCTTCAGCAGCAATGCCTTGTTTTTATCCGCGCGCCGGTTCGTATCCCCCAGAAAGAGATCCATGAACTGCATCTCTCCGCCATCGAAGGTATCCAGATATTCTACATTTTCCTCCATCCATGGCTCCGCCGACTCTGCGCCGCAGTCGCTTTCTTCCTGCGATTTTTCATGGAGCGCCCGAACGGCATCTGATCCAATGAGCACAGCCAGCTCGCTCCCATCCATGCCCAGCTGCCTACGGTAAGAGTCTCCCGTCTGCAGCGTCAGGGAGCGAAGCCCCAGTGCCAAGATATAGCGAAGAGATTTCTGATCCGGAGAAATGGCATTCATGATTTTGGCATTCGCTATCGTTTTCCCGCACCCGGTACTTGCCATATTGACAATGAACCAGGATGCATCTCCGGTCTGTTCCTTTCTGAATGCATGGATCTTAGCTGCCGCTTTTTCCTGCCATGCATACGCGCCCGTTCCCTGCTTCTTGAGTCCGCGTACATCATAGGCTCTTTCCATCTTCTCTGCGAAAAAAGGAAGCCTGTGTGCCGCCCTGAGCGACTGATCGCACACCTTCAGCAGGTGCTCTTCCAGATACTGCCTGCATGCACCGCGTCCATCGATATTCGCCCACAGGCGAGTCCCTTTCCAGACCGATCTCGCAGACGGCTCCTTTTCCAGCGAAGACGCATAATGATCTCCGATCATCAGGCAGAGTCTAGCGTACGCAAGGATCAGCCGAAAGGCCGGCCTTTCACAAAGTGCCTGCCCAGCCATCGCCACGGACGGCAATGACCCATAGGCCTCCTGCAGACGGCTCACCCATTTGCGCACCGCTTTCTTCCACGCAGGAGATTTCTCCCAGAGAAGTCCTTCCGAAAAGCAGAAACATTTCGCCCGGAGAGCGGCAGATATCTCCTCCGTCCTTTGATTTTGATACCCCCAGTCCGCTGTCAGATGCGACCATATACTTTGGAAAGACGCCCTGCACACATTTTCATATCCTGCTCTGGCATCGCCTTTTTTATCTGCCATCCTGTGATGTGACAGGATGAGCCATGCAATGACAGAGGCCAGCGGCGGCAGCCTTCCCAGATGACACTGTCTTTCTTCCGTCAGATTCTCTCCGACCTTTTTCAGAAGCTCCGCTTCATCAAGCGTTCCGGAGATGAGGGCCTGCATCCATTTTTCATCCGTCTCTTCTGCGCCAGTGACTACGACCAGCGCCTCCAGCAGCTTGCAGGAGATCCACTCGTGCCGAAAAGGATCCATCCGATTTTTCCCGCCATGCCTTCTTAACTTATCCTGAAAATAGTCATTTGTCTTTCCCCAGTCATGGAAAAGCGCAGCCACAGCTGCCAAAGCCTTAATAAGAGGCAGGTACTGCCACTGATTCTCCCATTCAAAGTGAGATACATTTTTCTGCGTCCAATTGACGGGTACAATCCCCTCTGCATTGAACTTATTCCGATTTCCCACGATCCACAGAAGGTCGCTCCGCGAGCGCGATCGGATCCATCGGCAGGATACAGCCATGCTCTTCGTCGCATTCCTTCGCAGTGCCGTTTTGACAGCGAGAAGTCCGGCCTCCGTGATCACCGTCTGCCAGGCATCATCCCCGATGCGATCGGCAAACGAGTCCAGGATTTTCCGTACGGTAAGAACCGCCTTCTTCTCGCTTTGGCTGATAAAGATGACCATCATGCGGCATCACCTTCTCTCTCCGAAATGCTGGCTGACGCTTTTGACTTCACCAAACATGAAATCAAGCACTTGATGCTCCGTGAATTTTTGCAGCAGCTGCTGACGAAACTGCTGCTCCGTATCATTTTGCGCTGAGCAGATAAATGACCATGGGAGAACCACAGCATCCTTGATCAGATCTGCCACATCAAAGACCAGTGCTCCCCGCCTCGTCTTTCCGTGCATCACGGCAAAGCCATGTGGAATGCCAAGCACCCACAATGTCACAGCAGAGAGACCATACGCCAGATAGTTTCCATGATTCAGGAAAGCATTCGCCTGATCTTCTCCCGAGTGATCTCTTGTAAATCCGGAAAGACCCACGGCATGTGCCGCATACTTGTAAAGCTCTTTCGTGAAACGCGCCTTGCTGCTTAAAAGCTCCGTCACGCTTTGCGCCTGCTCGATCATGCGCCGATATTCCTGGATCGCCATTTCGATTTCCATATCATCCACATAGAAACCCGCATCCTGCAGATCCTCATCCTTTTCCCAAACTCTTTCGATAAAAGCGCAGCGCTTTCTTTGAAATTCTTTGGCAGCAGACAGCCGTTTCTTCTCATCAAACCAGAAAGACAGCCATCCTTGCACATATTCCGTCGGGCGATATTCATTTTGTGGATTCAGCCACTCGATCTCTGTCCCGGCCAAGAGCGGCGTCGCACCACCACCGCAAAATCCAACAAGTACCCCCGCCCCGGAGAGCAGGCGCATCGCCGCCTGCGTAATGGAGGTGCCATTTCCCAAAAGGATCACGGTCGTATTCGCGATCGGGATATTCCAATATGCATTTCCTTTCTCTGTCTCGGTCAGATAGAGGACCCGTCCATCCTTCTGCATCACACGGCATTTCGAAAGATAATAAATATTGGCTCGCTTCGAATGAAGAATGGCCTTGTATTCAGACTTTTCCATCGTGTTTTTCATAGGGTCCCCCTCTACGTCTGCTAATGAAACCTAGGGAAATGCTGATCATTTTCTTTTATTTTATCAGACAGCAAGAACAAAATATAACTACATGAGCAAAAATGATATAAAGTTATTCTATAACCAAGAATAGATCGCATCCCATATGCTCCCTCTGCGGATCAGCTTTTCTTCCTGCCAAACTGTTTTTCCTTTAGTATAGCATAGGTAAGATGACAAAAAACGCCCTAAGAGAGCTCGATCGCTTATTTTTCGCAAGGACCCCTCTTGCATTTTACGCACCTCCTTATCCCAGGAGTGACTGGTGACTAAAAAGCCGCTTTCTAGCATCGCTCCAATAAAAAAGGCGGCGAAAGCGCCTCCATACAAGCCTTCCCCGCATGGGGAAGGGGGACCGCGTCAGCGGTGGATAGGGTGCTTTCGCAAGCAGCGCAAATGCGCCTCTCTTTTCCCTGTACTACCCATCTGTCTTTCATACCATAGTCACCCTATCCGCCCCTGTGGGGCACCTTTCCCTAGAGGGGAAGGCTGCGATACGAGAATACCATCCTCTAAAAAGGCGGCACACCACCCTTGTGAACCTATCCGCTCCCCAAGCACCGTCATTCCGAGCGCAGCCGAGGGATCTTTATTGCACTGCCGCCATATGCACACATGCACCCTCACTCAAACAACACCTTGGTGCTTACTTTTTCGACTTTCCCTCACCCACGTTTTACCGGTCTGCAAGAAAGATTCCTCCACTTCGGTCGGGATGACGTTTAGTTCCAAAACATGCAACGTATCCCCCAGATGAGAGCCCTTCCGCCCTCGCGTATCGTCATCCTGAGCGGACGAAAACGCTCTATATGTGAAAAGCCCCAGCCAGAACAAGTGGGGACTGAGCCGAAGGATCTCATGCCACGCATGTGAGACGATCCCAGCCAATAGTACGTTATCCGCTA
>CAKPUX010000024.1 GCA_934193095.1 uncultured Dialister sp.
GTAGAGGTTTGTCAAATGATTTTTTTGAAATCTTTTTCATCGCTCTTTCGAACGGGGCCGCTTCATCAGCGACGGGTTTTATCTTACCACACTGCCTTCCTTGTGTCAACTGCTTTTTTCATGTTTTTTTGATAGGGCGTCTTACTGGCACTGCCTGTCCTCCGCAAGCGAAAAAGATTTCTCGCTCCGTTCTATGTGACGATGGCAAGCACGCTTCACAAAGCCGGCTCGTCATCGAGATGAGCGTATAGTATATATACTATTTATATAGACGCGGGGAAGCCGCATCGCATTTCTGCTCTCTTGCCTGAAAGCAGGACCCGCAAGGCAGATGCCCTGCCGGGCGGTTTTACGTCAATTATATATGTATATCATATATTCCCATACGCTTATTCCATGGAAATTGCGCAAAATAGTATACTTTTATTCCTTGTTTGTGCTATACTATACGCGTTATCGTTTCATTCATTCTTTTTAGTTGATACAAGTGAGGTATGTATTATGACTGGCATTCCGCTGCTCATTGTGTTCTGTCTGGCGATCATTTTGATGATCGTAGCGATCTCGAAGTTCCACATCCATCCGTTTCTCTCGCTGATGGGGACATCGCTTGTTCTGGCGGTGGTCGTGGGACTGCCGCTGGAGAAGATCCCCGGCATCATTGGTTCGGGATTCTCCGGTGTATTTTCCAGCATCGGTATCGTCATCATTTTAGGAGCGTTGATCGGGCTCATTCTGGAGAAGACGGGGGCTGCCATCCGCCTTGCGGATGTGGTGATCCGTTTCGTCGGAGAGAAGCATCCGCAGCTGGCGCTGATGCTGATGGGCTGGATCGTTTCCATTCCGGTCTTCTGCGACAGCGGCTTTGTCATTCTGAATCCGATCCGTAAGGCGCTGTGCCGCAAGCTCAAGGGCGCAAGCCCGGCGGGCATGGCCGTAGCTCTTTCCGCCGGTCTGTATGCGGCTCATGTATTCATCCCGCCAACACCTGGTCCGATCGCTGCAGCCGGCTCTCTGGGTCTGGCTGACCATCTGGCTGGCGTCATCCTCGCGGGTGTCATCGCTTCCGTACCGGCGCTGGCTGCTGCTTACATTTTCTCTTTATATATCGCAAAGAAGGATATCTCTGTCCACGCAGATGAGAAGGAGTCTCCGGATACGGAGAAAAGCTATGAGGAGCTGGTGGCCGGCTTCGGGAAGCTGCCGGGTGCATTCTCCTCGTTCGCTCCGATCGTCATCCCTGTCATTCTGATGGCTCTGGGTTCTTTTGTTTCTATGATCGGTCTTCAGGGTTCTTCTGCTGTTCTCTGCAAATTCTTTGCTACGCCTATTATCGCGCTCACCGTCGGTCTGCTGCTGGCTGTGCGCCTGCTTGCCAGCACGCACACGATGAATCGTTTCGCAGCCATCACGGATGAGACGCTGAAAACGGTGGGGCCGATCCTTTTTGTCACGGCAGCGGGCGGCGTACTGGGCAAGGTCATCACGGCAGCCGGTTTCGTCGAATTCATGAAAGCCAATGCCGCTTTCCTTTCTTCGGTCGGCATTTTCTTCCCATTCCTGATCTCTGCCATCCTGAAGACGGCGCAGGGCAGCTCCACGGTCGCGATCACCACGACAGCGGGCATCATGGGCATGTACACGGACTCGGCTTCCATGATGTCTGCTCTTGGTCTGCAGTCTGAAATGGCTGCGCTTCTGACGGTCATGGCGATCGGTGCGGGCGCGATGACTGTCTCGCACGCCAATGACAGCTACTTCTGGGTCGTCACCAATTTCACCGGGCTTGATCCGCAGGATGGCTACCGGACACAGAGTATGATGACGCTCGTCGTCGGCATCGTTTCCATGGTCAGCATTTTCCTCGCTTCTCTTGTTCTACTGTAATCGGCAGGAGGGTCACGCATGAAAACCATCATTGCCATGGATTCTTTCAAGGGCTGTCTCTCGTCCCTGGATGCAGGAAATACGATCAAAGAGGCGATCCTTTCCCGCTATCCGTCTGACTCGGTCGAGGTCTTTCCGCTGGCAGACGGCGGGGAGGGGACGGTCGATGTGCTGACGGCGGGTCTTGGCGGAGACATCGTCCCCGTCACGGTGACAGGGCCTCTGGGTCAGCCGGTCGCAAGCCGCTATGGCTGGCTTCCGAAGAGCCACACGGCTATCATTGAGATGGCGGATGCCTCCGGACTGCCTCTTGTGCCGCCGGCTTTTAGAAATCCGATGAATACCACCACCTACGGCCTCGGCGAGCTCATCAGTGCTGCCTTGTCCCGTGGATGCCGCCACTTCATCATCGGCATCGGTGGAAGTGCGACGAATGATGCCGGCATCGGCATGCTGACGGCGCTGAGCTATCATTTCTATCAGGAAGATGGCAACCGTGTCAAAGGCTACGGCCGTGATTTGGCGAAGATCGTGCGCATCGATGACAGAGAGGTATCTCCGCTCCTTCGGGAATGCCGCTTCGACATCGCCTGTGATGTGACGAATCCGCTCTGCGGCAGCGAGGGCTGTTCGCATGTCTTCGGCCCGCAGAAGGGCGCGACCCCCGAGATCGCCGCCCGCATGGACGCTGACATCGCCCGCTTTGCCGCTCTCGCCGAACGCTTCACCGGAAAGGCGGCTGCTCTTATCCCCGGAGCAGGCGCCGCCGGAGGTCTTGGCTTCGCATTCCATACATTTCTAAATGGATCGCTGACGCCCGGGATCACGCTGGTCCTCGAAGCCATCCACATCGCTGATGCGCTTCCATCCGCCGACCTTGTCATCACCGGCGAGGGACGAATGGATCATCAGACCGCGATGGGCAAGGCGCCTGTCGGCGTCGCACAGCTCGCCAAGCGCTGCGCGCCTTCCTGCCGCACCATCGCTCTCTGCGGCTGTGCGGCAAAAGAAGCTGCCTCTGTCAATGAGCATGGCATCGATGCCTATTTCCCCATCCTGCATGAGGCGATGGATGCGGAAGAGGCCATGCGGAAGGATGTCACGACGGCCAATCTCCGTCAGACGGTCACCCAGGTCCTGCGTCTGATCCATGATTGAGGGTTCAGAGTTTGCCCATGAGGCGTACTGCCCTTGATTGGGGATGAAAGCCTCTCTTGAATGAGAAATGGTGGTGCGGCGCATTTCGTCATCCTGAGCGGAGAAAAACGTCGTATGTTAAAAAAATGGCTTATCTGAAACAGGAGAGCTGAGTCGAAGGATCTAAGCGCCGCGGAAATTTGAAATTAGCGATTTTCTCGTATCACCAACCTAATCCCTAGCTACTAATTCCTAGTCACCAGTCCCTACGCAAAGGAGCACATCAAATGGATTTCAATGAACTATGCATCGGCTGCCGGACGTACCGCAGATTCCAGCCAAAAGAGATCGATGCGGGCATTCTGGATGAACTCATGGAAAATGTCCGCATCGCAAACAGTGCAATGAATGCCCAGGTACTGCGCTACGTGCTGGTCAGAGAGCCCTCTCTCACCGCCGCCATGCAGCCTTTGATCCATTGGGCGGGCGCGCTCCCGCCGGAGCTTGGCACCCCGAAGGCAGGCGAAACGCCCGTGGCTTTTGTCCTCATCTGCAAAGAGGGCCGCGGAAATCCGTGGGACGATATCGACGTGGGCATCGCTGCACGGACGATCACGCTGAATGCGTATGCACACGGCATCGGCTCAGCCATGCTGGGCGCAGTGGAATTCCCAAAAGTGAAAGAGCTTCTTGCGCTTCCTGAAAACTGGAATCCGCGCCTTCTCATCGCACTCGGCTATCCGGGATGCGAGAGCCATATCGTGGGCGTGCCTGAAAACGGCTCGATCAAGTACTTCCTCGATGAGAAAAAGGACTACTGCGTACCGAAGCGTCAGCTGTCTGATATTTGTATCAAGAAATGATGCACGCCAAAAGCCTGCCCGACAGGGGCAGGCTTTTTTGTGTGGGTAAGAGGTTTAGCCCCTGGGGCGGCTTGTCCTTTGATTCCGTTTGAAAGCTCTGCTTGAATGAGAAATGAGAAATTAGAAATGCGAAATGGTGGTGCGGCGCATAAAAATCAAAAGCGCCGCGGAGGTTTGAATCTAGCGGTGTTCTCGTATCGCAACCTAATCCCTGGCTACTAATCCCTAGCTACCAGTCACTAGTCACCAGTCACTCAAGGTGCCTCATCCCTGCTTTCAAACTTGTGGCAGCGGTTTCGCCGCACCGATTCAGCCTTCCCCTTGAGGGGAAGGTGCCCCGAAGGGGCGGATAGGGTACCTGCGGCATGCAAGATGGCTGGGATAAACAGGAAATGCGTCTGCAAACATAGTGGCCCTCACGTAAGCACCCTATCCACCGCTAGCGCGGTCCCCCTTCCCCATACGGGGAAGGCTAATATGGTGGCGGCTTCGCCGCAAATATATATGGGGCGATGCCCGAAGGTAGCATTCAAGTCACTAGTCACCAGTCACTAGTCACCAATCACCCAATTTCAAATACCACGGTGACATGGCTATGCAGCTTCGTGTCTCCGGGGGAAAGCGGGGTCGACTCTTTGGCATCTGCTGCCGCGCCTGCCATCATGCGTACATTCATCGCGCGGTACGGGGTGACATCGGCACTGTCTTCATTGACAGAGATCACATTCACGACCGAGCGGCCCAGCGTGCCTGCCATGATCTGTGCCTTGCGAAGCGCAGCAGCAGTCGCCTGTCGCAGGGCTTCCTCCTTGTACTCCTGCGTCTTGCTCACGGAGAAATCCACGGAGTCGATGCGGTTCGCTCCGGCTTCTACGGCGGCATCCATGACGGCGGCCGTTTTATCCAGACGGCTCACCACGACCTTCATGGAATTCGTGCATTTATATTTCTTCGACTTCACGCGGCCCTTATCATCATAGATATTCTGCGGATACACATTGTAATTCTGCGTCTCGATCTTTGATGCATCTGCACCGGCGGCAATGACGGCATTCCGCACATCGGTCATGATCTGGGCATTCTCACGGGCCGCATTCTTCACCTGTGCCGACTCTGTCTCGACAGAGAGGTAAATGGCAGCGGTGTCACTCTTCGCCGTGACCTCTGCGCTCCCCGATACGGTGAGGCTCCTGCGCGGCAGCTCCTCCGCCTGCGCGGTCATCGTAGAAACGAGCAGCAGTCCGGCTGCTGCGATAGCGATCCATTTCTTATGCATAGGTCTTCCTCCTTTGAAATTGACTAACGGTCATTTTATTCATTATAGGGAAAGAAACCAAGTTTGTCAAACGGAAGGGAACAGGTTCAGGGTTCGTCCCTGGGGCGTATCGCCCTTTGATTGCGGATGAAAGCTTCGCTTGAATGAGAAATTAGAAATGAGAAATGGTGGTACGGCGCATTTCGTCATCCTGAGCGGAGAAAAACGTCGTATATGAAAAAATAGCTTATCTGAAATAGGAGAACTGAGTCGAAGGATCTAAGCGCCGCGAAGGTTTGAAACTGGCGGTTTTCTCGTATCGCAAACCTAATCCCTAGCCACTAATCCCTAGCTACCAATCCCTAGCCACTAGTCACCAGCCACTCCTGATTCCACATCCTCCTCATCGATCACACGCACGCCCGCCCGACGCAGTGCCTTCGCAAGGAGCCCTTGGCCCTTGATCTTTTTCCCGCTGAATGTGCCGTCATAGATCTCATGAACACCGCAGGTGGGACTTTTCGCCTTGAGGATCGCACACTCGATCTCTTCCCCCGCAAGCGCTTCCAGTGTCCGTGCGACGCCTGCGCGATACACGGCATCCAGATCCTTCCCTTCGCAGGAGATCACGCGTCCTTCGCGAAGCTCCACCGGCGGCCGCGGGACCGGCATGCCGGCGGCGACCTCCGGGCAGACAGGGATCACCTCTCGCCCCTTCACATAGGAGATCACAGCTTCATTTCGATTGTTTCCGCCGCTGTACTTGCAGTTTCGCCCCAAAAGGCAGGCGCTGACGATGATCTTCTTCATAAAGACTCCTTTGGTAAACAGATTCTATGGGTTCAACGGGTTCTAGTGGCAACTTCGCTGCCATTTGAGATGATGGTATTCTCGTATCGCTAACCTAATCCCTAGCCACTCATCCCTAGCCACCAGTCACTAGTCACTAGTCACTAGCTACCAATCATAAAAAAGTGGCGCCATACGAACAGTGCGCCGCTTTGCTTCATTCCATCCCCGTCGCTCCCAGCATGACGGCGAGATCGTAGAGATCTCTGCGGAATGGTTCTTTCTCTTTTTTTGCCTCTTTGTAGGAAAGAATACGCACGCGGCCTCTGTGCATACCGATGAGCGCTCCGGTCTCTCCCCGGAGGAGCGCAGTCACCGCGCACGCGCCCAGGATGGAGCCGAGCTGGCAGTCTCTGGCCGTCGGCTGACCACCGCGCTGGATGAAGCCGAGCGTGGTCGTACAGACGTCGATCTTTGTATGCTCTTTCAGCCACTCCCCCAGCGAGCGGGCATCGCCCGCGCCTTCCGCACAGATGATGATGCTGTTCGTCCGTCCCAGCTTCATCTGCGCCTCGAGGCTCCGTGCCAGCGTCTCCCGTTCAAAGGGTACCTCCGGCACCAGGATGTACTCTGCTCCGCAGGCAAGGCCCGCATCGAGTGCGATGTGTCCCGCGAAACGTCCCATAACCTCCACAATGGCGGCACGTTCGTGGGCAGACGCACTGTCGCGGATGCGGCTCACGGCAGAAACGACCACGTTCACCGCCGTATCATGACCGATGGTCTCATCCGTCCCATGCATGTCGTTATCGATGGTACCCGGCACCGTCACTGTCGGGATGCCGAGGTGCGTCAAAACCTCTGCCCCCTGCACAGAACCGTCGCCGCCGATGACAACGAGCCCGTCGATGCCGTGCTTCCTTAAAATATCCGCCGCTTGGATCTGATTCTTTCGTTCAAAGAAAGCCTGACAGCGCGCCGTGCGCAGCATCGTCCCGCCGCGCAGCACGATCCCGCCTACAGACGCCGAAGTCATCGGCGTGATGTCTTCATCCAGAAGTCCTGCATAGCCACGCTCAATGCCATATATCTCGGCGTCCATGGCAAGTGCCGTCCGGACAACGCTTCTGACAGCTGCATTCATGCCCTGTGCATCACCGCCGCTTGTCAGTACAGCCAGTCGTTTCATGATAGTTGCCTCCTCATAGATAAGAAACCAGGAATGGAAGCTGCGCCCTTTATCACAATCTCCGCTCAGCGAACTCTACATGATGCTGGTCCAGATAGCGGGCGATCAGGATCGCGGTCTGCTCCGGGTGGCAGTTGGTCGTATTGATGACCACATCCACACGGTCGCGCCACTTCGCCCATTTCCGCAGCATCTGCCGCACATAGCCATCCACATCGGAATAGTCCATGGTCGGGCGCTTGCCGATGCGGCGGCGCACCCGCTCTGCGAGGCGGTACGGCTTCGCATAGAGCAGCACCATTACGCCATGCTCCGCAAGGAGGTGAAATTTCTCCTCCGTCATGGGGTAATTGCCCCCCATCGCGATCACCGCTTCATGGTAGTAACGGACGCGGCTGATCACCTGCATTTCCTTTTCCGCGAAGGCCTCTGCCCCCGCATCGCGATAGAAGTCGGCGATCTTCATCCCCGTATCCCGCTCCATCATGCGGTCTGTGTCCGCAAGCTGCCAATCCAGCCCATCGGCCAGGATCTTCGCCGCTCTGCTTTTACCGGTCCCCATCGGACCGATCAGTACAATATTTCTCTTCTTCATAGGTACCTCGGCTTTGAAATGCAGTGATCTCGAGCGCAAAGGACAAGACCGTCCCTTCCCGTTTCAATCGGACGAGCTTCACCGCATTCCACACTTCTTTGCTTTTTATTATATCAAAGCCGCGGACAATTTGTGAAAAACTGCCAGTGCCAACTACATGAATTTTATGAAAATTTCCATTCTTGTCCTCTGAGATCTCTTCCACGGAAACGCCTGCCTCCTCGAGCAGCTTCCCATAGGCCGAAGCCGGTGTCTTTTGAAAGAGCGACGAAAGGAGATCCAGATGCGCCGCATCCCGCTCTGCGTGCCGATACGACAGCAGGAGCTGATTCTCCGCAGCCATCCCTTCCGCCCTCTCCCGCAGCTGCCCCGCCTCCCGGAAAAGAAGACCGCCGGACAAAAAGAGCAACAGTGCCAAAAGCCCATACATCAGTGCGTACTTCGGATCATGCAGAAATCGGGATGCCATGGCGTCTCCTTTCGTTTTAAGGTTCAAGGGTTCAACAGGTTCTACGGGGATAGTGGCGGCTTCACCGAGATCGAGGGCTCAGGCCGCAGCTGTTCTGGCATTCGTTATCTTACATACGACGTCTCTCGCCACTCAGGATGACGAAACGGGGCGATGCCCGAAGGCTGGAGGATAGAAGTCAGATGTCTGGCGTCTGATATCTGAGGTCTCCCAGTCTCCTAGTCTCTTGTCTCTCACCAGCTGCCCCTTCCCGCTCTCATACCCGGCAGAGTGCCTTCTCCCATTCTTTACGGAAAGCGCCCGCCTTCCGCTTCACCAAGGGAAGCTCACGGCCGCCTTCGAGCGTCATTGTATCCTGCCCGATCGCCTTCACCCGCTCCGCATTGACGAGTATGCCGCGCCCCGGCGAAAGGAAATGGAAAGCACTCCGTCCCCTGAGCCTTTCCGTCAGGGAAGAGAGCGTCGATGAAAGGCAGAGTTCCTCGCCGCCGGAAAGATACATGCGCTGCACATGGTCTTCGGAGATCACCGCTTCTATGTCTGCCAGCGCGACCGAGCGCCAGCCATCGGCCGTCTTGAGAAGCACCTTTCGCCGCCAGCTCCCCTCCAGTGCGGAAAGGCAGCGATCGATGGCCCCTCTCACCTCCGCCTCCGTCGCTGGAAGGAGCAGGTAGTGCTGCGCCCCCAGACGGAAGGCAGCGAGTGCGCGGCTGTCATCCTCTGCAAGAAAGACCATTTCCGTATCGCTCCACCGCTCCCGCACATCGGTTGCCGTCTGCATCGCCCCCTCGGGCAAAAAGGACAGATCCCAAAAGAGCAGGTCGAAGCGCTCCTCCCCGCGTCGCCAGTCGCCCAAAAAGGCGTAGCTGTTGTCATACGACACGCAGGAGAGCGACAGCCCCCTGGAGCGCGTCATCTCTCCCAGAAAACGCCGAATGAGTCCGGCCGTCTCTTCGCTGTGACTGATAATCCCTGCCAGAAGCATCGCCACTCCTCCTCTCTTGCTTCTCATATTATAATAGAAAATATATTTTTTGTTCAAGGCAGAGAGCCTCCGCACCCCCCGGAGGAAATATCTCATCCGCCTTTGCTTCTGCCCGTAGAAAGGATCCCTATGTCCTCCTATCTCACACCGCTTCTTGTCGCTTTAGGCGGCGCACTGGGCGCACTCACGCGATACACCGTCACACTGCTTGCCGCCTCCTTTCTGGGAAGCAGCTTCCCCTATGGCACGCTCCTCGTCAATGGAGCCGGCTCTTTCCTGATCGGTCTCCTCGCCTTCTTCTTCACCCAGCACTTCCCCTCCCCCCTTGCCTCTGCATTTCTGGTGACGGGATTCCTAGGCGGCCTCACGACCTTCTCCTCCATGATGAATGAGATCATGCAGTTTTTCCTTGCCGGTCACCTTCTCGAAGGATGCACCTACCTGCTCTCCCAGCTCCTCATCGGACTTCTTGCCGTCTTCGCCGGATACCTTCTCATGAGCCGGATCAGCCTGTAGCTTCCCGCAGCCAAAAGGCGATGTGAAATATCGATCCTCTCATTTTCGCGTTCCATCTGCCGCGGGGGACTTGCAGCTCTCATAGGAGTGACCGGGAAACCTTATCCCAGCTGTCTTTCATGCCATAGTCACCTTATCCGCCCCTTTCGGGCACCTTCCCCTAGAGGGGAAGGCTGCGATACAAGAATACCATCTTCTAAAAAAAGGCGGCGAAGCCGCCACGAGAGCCCTGAACCTTGAACCATGAACCAAATGAAAGCAAAGTAAAAAGGGGCTGTGAAGAAATGCGGATTCATTTCTTCACAGCCCCTTTCCTTAGGAAACACTGATCAAATCGCAGAGTCAGATTTTACAAGAATTTTTATACATAGCTTCGTCATAGCCTTCCTTAAATAGCTCGCTATTCGCGTCAGGCTATTCCTTGCTATGCATAAAAATTCAAGAGTAAAATCTGACAACGATTGAATCAGTGTTTCCTTATTTCAATTTCTCAAGCTCCATCATAGCCTTGTACACCATATCGAAGGTGATATCATACGGCTTCACACGCATATCCTTCGTGTGCAGGCAATTCTCTACCAGCTCATCCGGATGCGCGGGATCGATGCCGATGTCAGCCAGGCAATGCGGAAGACCGATGGACTTGGCAAAGCGGTAGATCTTATCCCGTTCTTCGATCTGTCCATCCATCGTCAGCATGACCTGCAGGCCGTAATTCACGACCGCGCCGTGCAGATGATTTCCCTTGTGCGGCGTGCGGGTATGGCTGTTGTAGATCGCATGCGCCAGGCTCGAGTCCAGATCATCCTCAATGCATACAGACGCCATCCCCGGCGCCACGATGATGGAAAGGATCGCCGGCTCCAGTGCATCCGTCACGATGCCCTTGTCCACCGCTTCGAGCGCCGCCTTGCCATACTTCAGGATGCCGGGCGCTACATTCTGCGCGTTTCTGACACCCGTCTCCTGCACCCATGTGAGATCCATGCCGCGTGCGGAGAACGGCACCTCGTACTGCTTCGCCAGCGCATCACCGAGACCGGCCCAGAAATATTCACGAGGCGAATGTGCAATGACCTCCGTATTGATGAACGTGTGATAGGCATTGCGGTCGCGATAGATCGAGCCCTTGAAGCTGTGATCCGGATGGTACATGATGCAGACCGCCGTGACGGACGCACAGTTCGACGCCAGCGTCGGGAACGTGAAGAGCGGCTTCTTCAGAAGATGCGTCGCCCACTTCGCCGTATCCGTCGCACGGCCGCCGCCGACTGCAAAGACCATGTCCGCCTTGCGGATCTCCGGGATCCTCGTCAGCGCCTCTGCATTTTCAAAAGTCGCGTCATCCCCGTACTGGAAGCTGCCGAGAAGCTCGATCTTCCCTTCGATCGCCTTGCGGATCAGCGGCTCCGCTGCCGCTCTCGACTTCTCACCGCCCACAATGACCGCCGTCTTGCCATAGTCCAGGCAGATATCCGGGATGGCATCATATGCATCGACCCCGATCGTGAAATGAGGAAAAAATGTACTTTTCATAGGAGTTCCTTCCTTTATACTCATAGGTAAAATTCTATGTGAACTATTATAAGCAGGAAGCGCGAGAGATGCAAGAGAGGAGGCAAGGATTCCAGTGGCGGCTTCGCCACTATGCATGAATAGCCTTCCCCTCGAGGGGAAGGTGCCCCGAAGGGGCGGATAGGGCACCGGCGGTATGAAAGAGAGCGGGAAAAAAGCGTCTCAAGTGCGCTGTTTACGAAAGCACCCGAGCACCGCTTCGCATCGATTTTTATAAAAGGCGATGTCCGAAGGCGGTACGTTGTCACCTGCCACTTGAAACCACTCATCCCTGCTTTCAAACTACGGTGTTCAAAAGGCTCTAAGGGCTCTAAGGGTTCTAAGGGTTTCGGTGGCGGCTTCGCCGCATTTTAGATGACGTATTCCCGTATCGTCAGCCTTCCCCTCGAGGGGAAGGTGCCCCGAAGGGGCGGATAGGGCACTGGCGGTATGAAAGAGAATGGGAAGGAGCGTCTCAAGTGCACTTTGCGTCGATTTTTATAAAGGACGATGCCCGAAGGCTGAAGGCTAGAAGTCAGATGTCTGGCGTCTGATGTCTGATGTCTCCCAGTCTAATCCCTGGCTGCTCATCCCTGCTTTCAAGCTTCAAGGCTCGCCCCACGACCTGACCACATTGCCCCTAGCATTCATCGCCCAATAATGATACCATAGGGACATATCTCTAAAGGGAAGGAAGCACTATGAAACGACCGCAGAAAGTGACCCCGGAAAGCCGGCTGAACCAGTACGCCCGTAAAATGTACGGCAAAGAAAAATTCGAAAAGCAGTGGGACGAAGACTACGAGACAGAAAGCCTCACCGGCAAAAAAGGCGACAAGAAAAAGATCCGCATCGCCCTGAACCGCAAGCTCCGCCACAGCAGAAAGCAAGACATCGCTGACGGCGGCGCCTATAAAAAAGAAACCTCGTGGGAAGAATAGAGACCCGGAGATCGCGTGCGCGCAGCACGCAATTCCTGCCCCCGCCACGCATCCCATGATTATCAATGAAAGCGTCTTACTATGATCAAGAAAGAAGACATCCTCGTCCTGGACACCGAAACCACCGGCTTCGGCCCATCAGCCGAGATCCTGCAGCTCTCCATCGTAAATGGACTGGGCGAGATCGTGATGAACGAATATTTCCGCCCTGCACGCGCCACCTGCTGGCCCGGCGCCGAAGCGGTGAATCACATCTCCCCTGCCATGGTCGCAGGCAAGCCCCTCATCAGCGAAAGGAAATCCGCCATCGAGAAGATCCTGCACGCCGCCAAGATCATCTCCGGCTACAACCTCCCCTACGACCAGAAGATGCTCATTCAAAACGGCATCTACATCCCGAGCCGTTCCCAAGTCCGCTATCTGGACCTCATGAAGCCTTTCGCCAAGACCTATGGCGAGCCGAGCAGCCGCTATCCAGGAAAATATAAATACCAGAAACTCATCACCTGCGCGAAATACTACGGCTACTCCGAGGAAGGCTGGCACGACAGCCTCGCCGACACAAAAGCCACCCTCTACTGCTTCTGGAAAATGGTCGAAGACGGAAGCATCTGTATTGAATAAGAAATGCGAAATGAGAAATGAATGAGCGGCGCGCAATCCATAAAGCGCCGCATTTTTATGATATAAAGAGAGGCGAAATGTAAACCCAAGAGCCCCTTCCTCAGGAAGGGGCCGGCCGGCGCAGCTCGGCCGGGGGATAGGGCGTCATTCTACGTCTGTGAGAAAAGCGGTCACCGCCATTCCCATTTCGCAGTCAGCCCCATATGTACTAAACCACTGCCTGCACACCCATCTCCCCTATCCCCCAGCCCCCTTCCCCGACGGGAAGGGGATGACGATACGCCCCTCTCTCCACACAGAACCTTTAGAACCCGCTGAATTTCTCTCGTCCCCCTGTACCCGTTTTTCCCCCCCAGAAAGGAACCCCATGCCAAAGAAATACTACGTCGTCAAGCGTGGACACCATGCGGGCGTCTACTACAGCTGGAGCGACTGCCAGAAAGAAGTCACCGGATTTCCCGGAGCCATCTACAAAGGCTTCGACACCCAAGCCGAAGCGGAGGCCTGGTACGGCAAGCCCATCGCCCCGCCGCCGAAAGCCGCTGCCCATGCGGCCATCCCCAGAAAGCCCGCGCCAACGATCGAAACACTCGAGAAGAAATACCCCGCCTACGCCGAACCCATGGACATCAGCTGCATCTCCTACGACGGCAAGACCGAGCGCATCATCCTTCCCGAAACACTCATCATCTACACCGACGGCTCCTGCCTCGTGAACCCCAATGGGCCCGGCGGATTTGCCGCCGTCTTCCTCACTGCCGAGGGCAGCGAGCTCCTCACCCTCTCCGGCGGCGAGCCCGCCTCTACGAACAACCGCATGGAGCTCCGCGCCGCCTACGAAGCGCTGAAGCTCCTAGATGACGGCATCCGCCGCACCATCACCTTCCACACCGACAGCAAGTACCTCCAGAAAGCCATCACCAACCGCTGGCTCTACAACTGGAAACGCAACGGCTGGCTCACCGCCGCCAAGACCCCCGTCTCCAATCAGGACCTCTGGAAAGCCCTGGATCGTGTCATGACGCCCCACCGCCTCACCTTCGAATGGGTCAAAGGCCATGTCGGGACCAAGTACAACGAAATGTGCGACACCCTTGCGAAAGGCGAAGCGATGAAGTTTCGGGGTCGGTGACTAGGGATTAGGGATTAGGAGTGACTAGTGACTGGGATTCTACGGCATCGTCATCCCGAGCGTAGCCGAGGGATCTTTACGGCACTGCGGGAATCAGCGTGTATGCGCTGAGGGAAGACGATGTCTTGGTGCTGCCTCACATGCGCCGATGAGCGTTCTGCAATAAAGATTTCTCGACTACGCTCGAAATGACGATGCGCGCGAAGCGCTATCGAAACTCCGCGGCGCTTCTAAATTTTGATGCGCCGCACCACCATTCCTAATTCCTCATTCCTCATTCCTCATTCCTCATTCGCGCAAAGCTTTCATCCGCAATCCATGGTCAAGCCGCCCCACGGGCTAACCCTGAACCCTGAACCTTGAACCCCGAATCATTAAAATTTCATTTCCTTTTTCTGCACGAATGCTGTATAATACATACAGCATTTTTATATTGAATCAAAGAAGGTCTTTCAAAAAATATTTGAAAGTGAAGAGAGAAGACGGTGCAAATCCGTCGCGGTCCCGCCGCTGTAAGGCTGAGCCCTCCTCACGATGTCACTGGGAAACCGGGAAGACGAGGACAGGCGAGGACGCCGAGCCAGAAGAACTGCCCTCTTTGATGAAGACAACTGATCCGTTGCGGATGGTGCGATGTATACCGGAAGCAGATGGCGCAGGTTGTTTTCAAGTTTCCATCCATACGGGATAAAGGAGGAAGTAAAATGAATCAGAAAATTTTGACAGCGTCTTTGGCAGCTCTTGTACTTACCACAGGCGCTTTTAGTGTGCAGGCGGAAAATACCCCCCGAATTTTTATTCGCTGGACGCAGTCGTCGTCACCGCGAATAGAACGCCGGAGAAGAAGATCGACGCGAATGCGGATGTAGCGGTCGTGACTGCGGATGAGATTGCGCAGAAGCATTATGACGATGTTTCGCAGGCCGTCAGAAATGTCCCCGGCGTAGTTATTGCGAACAGCTCCGCAAATGGACAAAACTATAACTCCAATAAACTCTACATTAACGGCTCTAATAAAGTTGTTCTTCTTGTTGATGGTGTTAGAATGAACACCAACGGCTTGACTACAGGTAGCGCTGTAACTTTGGCGCAACGCGTCAACATGAACTCCATTGAGCGTATCGAGGTGCTGAAAGGCTCTGCTTCCACTCTGTACGGTTCTGATGCACAAGGTGGGGTCATCAACATCATCACCAAAAAAGCTGACGAAGGTAAAATCAATACGGCCATCACAACTTCCGGCAGCAGTTTTGATGGTGAAAAATACAACCTGTACAACGAAGGAAGCAAAGATGGATTCTTCTGGACAGTAGAAGCGCAGAAAGAGTTACAAGGCGATTACAAAGACGCTCACGGTAATAAAGTTATTAACCATTTAAATGCAGAAGCATATAACGTTAAGCTAGGAAAAGATCTTGGAAATGATTCCAGCCTTGTTTTTACTTACAACAAATACAAATCTGACTATCAGCGCCCCGATCAGGCATTCATGCATCAAGGCGGTGGAAGTACTACCAGAGACTACGGAAAAAAGATAATGACTCCCTCAGCTTGCAATATAAAGCAAAAATTACCAATGCACTTTCTAATGAATTGACCATATATCGAAACCGTACCACTTTCCAAGACAATTACAGGAATTCTAGAGCATCTTGGCTTATGAATATGAAGAGCACGGGCTTTACAGACCAGTTGACTTGGAAAAATGATCAGCACACCGTCGTAGGAGGCGTTGATTATTATAAAGATGAATTACCGCAGTTCTACTCTTATGGTGAAACTAATAATGCCCAAGGTTATCATGTCTCTAATACAGCCTTCTACATCCAAGATGACTGGAAAATTTCAGACAAATGGAATGTAACCCCCGGTGTTCGCTTTGATCATCACTCTACCTTTGGAAATCACACCACTCCAGCTATCACTATCGGTTATAAAGCTGATGAAAACACCAATTACTACTTAGGCTATAAGGAGTTCTTTGTAGCGCCTGATTTATATCAGCTTTTTGATAAATGGTCTGGTAAAAAAGATTTGGAGCCGCAGGAAGGTAACACTTGGCAAATCGGCATAAATAAGCAAATCAATGATTCGCTTTCCATGACCCTGAATCTTTATCGCACGCATGCCCAAAACCTGATTATCTACAACTACGATACATGGAAATACGACAACCTTGGTAATGCCAATAACGCCGGTGGATCTCTTAGCCTGACCAAACAGTTTACACCGAACTGGTCTGCCACTTTGGGATATACATACACACACGTAAACGGCAGTGATACTCAAAAGGCTAATCTGAATGGCTTCCTGCCTAAACACACCTTAGATCTGGGTGTCGCCTACACACAAGATAAATTCGATGCCAGCCTCTATGGGCGTGCCATTTGGGGCCGAGAAAGTGGTAAAGGGTATACCGGAAAGATTCCGTCCGGATTCAAAAATTACAGCGTTTGGGATTTTTCTATGAACTACAAACCTGTTAATTATGCGAAAATTTTCTTTAAAGTGAACAATCTCTTCGATTCCTATTACTGCGATGTAGGAACCTTCAGCACATCCTCCTATGGAGATACGACCGACTGGTACTCCATGCCAGGGCGCAATTATGAGCTGGGCGTCACATTCCAGTTCTAAGAAGCGCGCATTCGCACGCACTGCATGATGCACAATAAAAGCGATGAGACGAAAATCTCATCGCTTTTATTGTGCATCGTTGCGCCGCAACCACCGCCCTACGCAAACACCTCTTCCAAGCTGTGCGGATAGAGGAGAAAGTCAAAGATGCTCATGATGAGGATCCCGTCATCACCGCGGCGCGGGCGCATGACATCCTTGACGAGGATGATCTTCTTGAACCCATCTGAAAGGGCGAGGAGAGAGGCCTTCTCCTGACGAAGCTTCTCCTCATCCGGCAAGTGGAAGGCGGACTGGATGTAGTATCGCTTATTTCCCAGACTCGCGATGAAGTCCACTTCGAGCTGACGACTCAGCATCCGCCCACTCTCTTCATCGAGTATTCTCCGATTCACTACGCCAACGTCCACCAGGTAGCCGCGGCAACGCAGTTCATTGTAAATGATATTCTCCATCAGGTGCGTTTCCTCTACCTGTCGGAAATCAAGCCGCGCATTTCGGAGTCCCACATCCTCGAAGTAGTACTTCACTGGCGTGTCGATATATTTTCTGCCCTTCACATCGTAGCGGACGGCCTTCTGTATCAGAAAGGCTTCTTCAAGGAAATCGATGTACTGGCGAATGGTATTCAGGCTGAGTTTCGAGTGGAAGCGGCTCTGGAAGGTCGAGAGAATCTTGGACGGATTCATCAGCGTACCGATAGAGGAGGCGAGCACATTCACCAGGTCTTCCATCCCCTCCGGATATTTGAGCTTATGCCGTTCCAGGATGTCCTTCAGATACGTTTCCTTGAAGAGGCTCTGCAGATAGGTGATCTTTTGCTGCTCTGTCTTCATGGACGCGACCTGCGGAAGACCGCCATAGGTCGCGTAGTCAGCCCAACCGTGGTACATATCCCCGTCGTACTGCTCCATGAATTCCGAAAAGGTCAGCGGGTAGACATGGATCTCGTCCCCGCGCCCGCGGAAAGCGGTCAGTATGTCGTTGGAGAGAAATTTCGAATTGCTCCCCGTCACGTACACGTCCACATGTGACTCATACAGGAGGGAATTCAGCACTTCCTCAAAGTGATCGAGAAACTGTACTTCATCGAGAAGGATATAGTAGTCCCCTTCATCCGTCATGCGTTCGTGAATCCAAGAGAGGAGCATGTCGGGATCTCGGTAGCGCCGCATATCCCATCGGTCGAGCTGCATGGTGAGGATATGATCCATCGCCGTTCCCTGCTGCATCAGGTAACGGGCAAAGAGATTGAAGAGAAGATAAGACTTCCCACTTCTGCGAATCCCGGTCACCACTTTGATCATGCCATTGTGCATGCGCTCCACCAGCGCATCCATGTATTTCTGTCGTTTGAACTCCATCGTGACGCTCCTCTTCACTGAAAATCAGACGCAATATTACGTCTATTTTTCAGCGCATCTATCTTTTGAAATCACCCATCATAAAATATATAATCAGGTTTTTCTCCCGTATATATCGGTTCTTTCATGATTATTATACCACGCACGCATGACTCTGTATATGAATCACGGACTGAAAAGTAGACGCAATATTGCGTCTACTTTTCAGTCTGTGAATTTCCCTCCCGTCACTCCCCACTTGCTTTTCCTTCGCAAAAAGAATAAAATATGACAGGTAAAAATTCACAGTCAGGCAAAGGAAGGAGGCTCTTTCGTTTTTCGAAAGCCTCCTTTTTTCCGGGACTTGCAATGCGCTCGCTTCCACCCTTTCCGATCCTCCAAGGAGGAATCGAAATGCAGGAAGCCAAGAGCCCCCGCCTGATGTCTGATCTCCCCACTTCCCAGTCACTATTAAAAAGGAGAATCTTATGAGCAAAAGAATCATCGAAGTCGAGGAGCGCCTCCCGCTTCTCCCCACCATTCCCCTCTCGCTGCAGCACCTCTTCGCCATGTTTGGCTCCACGGTGCTGGTGCCCTTCCTCTTGAATGTAGACCCCGCGACCTGCCTTTTCATGAACGGCATCGGGACGCTCCTCTACCTCACCATCTGCAAATGGAAGCTCCCGGCCTACCTCGGTTCGTCCTTCGCCTTCATCTCGCCGGTGCTGGCGGTGACGGCGACGGCGGGCATGACGTATGCGGATGCCCAGGGCGGCTTCATCGCCTTCGGTCTCTGCTTCATGATCATCGCACTCCTCGTGAAGAAGATCGGCGTCGGCTGGATCGATGTCCTCTTCCCGCCGGCTGCCATGGGCGCGATCGTCGCGATCATCGGGCTCGAGCTGGCGCCGCTCGCCATGACCATGTCCGGCTTCATCGGTGAGCCGCAGGGCATGAGCGCAGCGACTTCCATCACGATCTCCATGTTCACCTTGATCGTCACCATCCTTGCGACCGTTCTTGGGCGCGGATTCATCTCCATCATCCCGATCCTCATCGGTGTCATCGCCGGCTATATTCTCTCCGTCTTCATGGGTGTCGTAGACTTCACGCATGTAGAGGAGATGCCATGGTTCGCCCTGCCGACCTTCTATGCGCCGCATTTCAATCTTTCTGCCATCATGATGATCCTTCCGGCGCTCTTCGTGGTCCTCGCCGAACATATCGGCCATCTCTTCGTCACGAGCGATATCGTCGGGCGCGATCTCATCAAAGACCCGGGACTTCACCGCTCGCTCTTTGCAGACGGCCTGTCGAATATGATCTCCGGCTTCGTCGGCTCTACGCCGAATACCACGTATGGTGAAAACATGGGCGTCATGGCGATGACGGGCGTCTACAGCACCTGGGTCATCGGCGGCGCTGCCTGCTTTGCCATCCTCTTCTCCTTCATCGGAAAGATCGCCGCGCTCATCCACGGCATCCCGACTCCGGTCATGGGCGGCGTCTGCATCCTCCTCTTCGGCTTCATTGCAGCTTCCGGTATCCGCATGCTGATCGAAAAGCATGTGGACTATACGAAGTCCAGAAATCTGATCCTGACCGCAGTCACGATGATCTCCGGCCTCTCCGGTGCGACCATCGTCCTTGGGCCGGTGCAGTTGAAGGGCATGGGCCTGGCGACCGTCGTAGCGATCATCACTTCGCTCGCCTTCCTCGCCTTCGATAAGATGCATATCTCGAATGAACAGTGAGAAATGAGGGGAAAGGATTACTCCCCGGGGACGTGCTGTCCCTTTGATTGTTTGCGAAAGAGGGGGGAGCAGGTTCTATAGGTTCAGAGGGTTCAAAGGGTTCAGAGGGGGTGGTGCGGCACATTTCGTCATCCTGAGCGGAGAAAAACGTCATATGTTAGAAAATGGCTTATCTAAAATATGAGAACTGAGTCGAAGGATCTAAGCGCCGCGGAGTTTTAGCATATAGGATATTCTCGTATCGTCAGCCTTTCCCTCGAGGGAGTAGTATAGGAAAAAGAAGGGCGCATTTGTGCTGCTAACGAAAGCACCCTATCCACCGCTAACGCGGTCCCCCTTCCCCATGCGAGGAAGGTGCCCCGAAGGGGCGGATAGGGCACAGGCGGCATGAAAGACAGATGATGCAGATGGAAAAACGTTTTTGCACAAATCACTGCTAACGAGAGTACCCTATCCACCGCTGACGCGGTCCCCCTTCCCCAATGGGGAAGGCTTAGGCGGAGCGACGCTTCGCGTCAATTTATATAAAGGGCGATGCCCGAAAGTGGTATTCAAGTCACTAGTCCCCAGTCCCTAGCTACTCATCCCTGCTTTCAAACTTAATTCGTGGGGCGTTCTGCCCTTTGATTGGGAATGAAATCCTCGCTTAAATGAGAAATGGTGGTGCGGCGCATAAAAATAAGGAAACGCCGCGGAGTATAAATAAGGCAATGCCCAAAGGTGGCATTTCAGTCACTAGGCACTAGTCTCTAGTCACAAGCCAAAGAACGTGCTATACTACAGTTGACATCGTGATTGACCGCAAAAGGCCGCCCTGCTTACGGGGCGGCCTTTTGCGCGAGAAAATGATTGATACCATATATGACACCGCTCTATAATATGAGTGAGGTGATTCTATGTCTCAATGGGATAAACTGATCAAACGCTTGTACACCATCCCCGGTGATATGCGTTTCGAAGAGCTCAAGAAAATTCTTATCCACTATAGATACACGGATAACAACCCGCGTGGAGGAAGCAGCCACCACACATAAAACTAGGCTGCGCTCCGCTCACGATTCCTGCACATATACCCATCAAGAAAATCTATGTCCGTATGGTAAAAGATATCGTTGAAAAGGAGATGTATGCAAAATGAAAGACCTGTCCTATTTCATGAAACGTCCCCACAAGATCGAACTGATAGAAGATACCGAAGAGGGCGGCTATACCGCTGCTCTTCCCGAACTCCCCGGCTGCCTGACCTGCGGTAAAACTATGGACGAAGCATTGGCAAATCTGAAAGATGCGAAAAAAGCATGGTTGTCTGCCGCTTTGGAAGATGGCTATCCCATCCCTGAACCTGCCAGCACTGAAACATTCTCCGGCCAATTCAAATTACGTCTCCCGAAATCCCTGCATCGAGATTTAACAGAACGTGCGAAAGAAGAAGGCACAAGCCTGAATCAGTATTGCGTTTATCTTCTCTCGCAGCGTATCCGAACCCATTCTATTTAATCAGTGCTTTCTAAAAAGGCCGCCCTGCTTACGGGGTGGCCTTTTGCGATGCGATCTACTTTTCAAAATACACGGGCGGCACGGGGCTCGGGTAGAGCTGCTGGGCTTCCTCGATACAGATCTTCAGGATCTCCTGATTCTTCCGCTTCACCATGCCGGAGATGCGGAAAAGGTCGATGATCCACCAGATAATGCCGATGAAGCAGCCGCAGAGGATCCAGAGAAGGATATTCTTCACCGGATGTCCGAGGTAGAAATAGTACACGCCAAAGACCACCCATAGGATGTAAGCGGTCGATACCTTCTTCTCACGGTTCGCATACAGGGTCAGCGCATAGTCCTTCTGCTTCTCCGTGAGCAGATTCAAGAGGGCGATGGATGTCGGATCGAGATGGGTGTCCATGATGATTCTCCTTTTCCATGGTTTTTCTTAAGGAAACACGGATTAAATCGTTGGCAGATTTTATTCTTGAATTTTTATACATGGCGAGGAATAACCTGACGCGAATAGCGAGCTATTTAAGGAAGGCTATGACGAAGTCATGTATAAAAATTCTTGTAAAATCTGACTCTGCGATTTAATCAGCGTTTCCTTAAAACAGCCGTTCCTTCAGCTTGATGGCCTTCCACTTGGCGAGCGCCTGCTTGGCTTCTTCACTCGCATGTGCGGTGAGGCGTACATGGCCGTCGAGACGCTCCTTCATCGTGACGGCGGGGTCGATGTAGGGCTCGAAGGTTTTATACAGATTATTCTTTGTGATTTGTTCTGATAGATTCATGATGGGCTCCTTTTGTGAGGAACTGGTGACTAGGGATTAGGGATTAGGCGTGACTCCCACATGCTGAAGCGGGTCTTCGCCGAAACGATTCGGGCCGGTTGTGCCTTTTCGGAAAAGGAGGCAGATGAGGACAAATAAAATATAAAGACCGAAGATCCAGCCGGCACCAATCACGAAGGTGATAATGCCTCCCATGATTACACGAATGAACGGGATCGGCAGGAGAGACAGCAGCAGACAGACAAGTCCGATGACGAATATCCCAATCCCGACGCCGAGGCTGAGTTTAATGAAACTCTCCGCACCATTATCGATGTCATGCAGGCGGCGGGCAATGAGAGAAAAGGATGCCACTTGGTACACAAGTCCCAAGACGGCGGAAAAGATATTGAAAACGATTCCTCCACTCGGCAAAGCACGAGCTAACATTTCGATTACCAAAGGCAAAAAAAGATTAAAAATCAGGGACAATACCAAGCTGCGCAGAATGTACGGCTTCCTGTTCAAACGTCCCCGATAAGAAAAATATTTTTTCATCCAAGGCTTGGTGAGTTTGGCTTCATAGCGATCTTTCCAGTTTTGCATGGTTTCTCCTTTAGGCGATGACGCCGACCATTTATCGATTGACCTTCACTTGAAATTCTTCTGCGTCCAGTCGGAAGATCGCCGCCCTTTCAGCCATGGCATCGCTGATATCCCAGTCCCGCGGCGAATAGTGTTTCATAAAAAGAGTGAGTGCCTTCTTTGCCTCTTCCCTTTCTTGGATCATGGATACACGCCCACTTCCGATGACGGACTTGTAGTGTGTGGTGAAGCGGCCCGCGTCTTTTTCATCGGGGATCACCATCTGATCACCGTCGATGCAGAAGCCGACGTCCGGCTTTTCTTGCAGGATATCGTACTTCAGTCCTGCTTTGGCGCCATGGAAATAGAGTGCCAGATGCCCATCCTCATAGGTGAAGGCATAATTCACCGGCACCACGTAGATCCGATCGCTGTCAGAAAGTCCGAGATGGAGGACTTCCTGATTCATCAGGATGAAACGGATGGCATCTTCATTCGTCACCTTTCGGTCTTTTCTTCGCATGGGTGTGTTCTTGGGCATGGTTTTGCCTCCTTCTTTGCACTTACCCATATTATACGTTTTTTCCTACATTTTTGTGAAGTCCCTTCTTGCCATTCCCCATCGCACCGCGTACAATGGGGACAAAATCATTAACAGGTTCTGAAGTTTCAACTTAAAACTCTACGGCGCTTTATGATAATGATGCGCGCCCCCCCTGCTGAACCTTTTTATGAAAGAAGATCTTACTATGTACAAAATCCAAGTCTATATCCCCTTAGAATCTGTCGATACCATCCGCGAAGTCATTACCAAAGCCGGCGGCGGACGGATCGGAAATTATGCAGGCTGCATGTCCTGGTGGCAGGTACACTCCTCCTGGACCAGCCTGCCCGGCGCACACCCTTACGACGGCACCGTCGGAGAAACGACGGAAACGGATGAATACATTCTCCAGTGCCGCGTCGATGATGCCCACCTCTCTGCTGTCCTTGCCGCAATCCGTGACGCACACCCCTACGAGGAGCCCGTCATCGACGTGGTGAAGCTTTGGAAATAGGGTAACTGGAGAGAAGTTTGAAAGCAGGGATGAGTAACCTCGAGTAATCGACGACTAGAAAACATCATATCCCGCGCACCTTTCCGCGTTCCTCATCTGTCTTTCATACCGCCGCTGCCCTATCCGCCCCTTCGGGGCACCTTCCCCTCGAGGGGAAGGCTGACGATACGAGGAAACCTGCCATCAAGAAGCCTTCGGGCATCGCCCCGTTTCGTCATCCTGAGCGGCAAGAAACGTCGTATGTGAGATAACGAATGCCAAAACAGCTGCGACCTGAGCCGAAGGATCTCGGCGAATCCGCCACCACCATTCCCAATTTCTTATTCCTCATTTTAAGAAGGATTTCCCATGCGTATTACCATCATCGGAGCCAGCCACCTCGGGCTGACCATCGCGAAGCTGCTCGCGAATGAATCTTATGACGTGATCTTGGTCGATGAGAACGAAGCCATTCTCGAATCCATCCGAGATGAGCTCGACATCTTGACCATCCATGCCGACGGCACAAGTCCGTCTCTCATGCGGGACCCCGACATCCGAAAGAGTGATTTCCTGGTCGCCGCGACCGCCTCTGACGAAAGCAATATCATTGCCTCCATCCTTGCGAGACAGAACGGCATCCCTCACACCATCGCGCGCATCCGCGAGATGAAGTATTTATCCGAGCCGACGTCCTACCTGCATGAAAATTTCGACATCGACCTCATCCTCTCGCCGGAGCTCATCACGGCGCGTGAAATTTTCCAGCTGCTCCGGACACCGCACGCGCTGAACATCGAGGACTTTGCCGGCGGCCGGGTGCGCCTGCTCGAGACGAAGCTCTCCACCATTTCGCCGCTGATCCATATCCCGCTTCATGCTCTCTCCCTCCCGCCTTCGCTTCTGATCGCCATGGTGCAGCGAGACCATGACATCCTAATCCCGCACGGCGACGACTGCCTGCTCCCGATGGACAATGTATATTTCCTCGGGACACCGGCCTCCCTTTCCGAAATGGAATCCCGTGCGAACCTTCGCGTGCAGCGAAAGGCGAAGAAGGTCGTCATCATCGGCGCGGGCCGCATCGGGCAGGCACTCGCCCCCATGCTCGAGGCGCAGGGGCTCTCTGTCAAGGTCATCGACAAGGACAGGAAGCGCTGTGAGGCCATGGCGCAAAAGCTCCGGAAGGGTCTGGTCCTTGCCGGTGACGGCACAGACATGGATCTCCTCACCGCCGAGGGCATCGGCGAGGCAGACACCGTCATCTGTCTCACCAAGGATGAACGGCTGAATATGATGATGGCGCTCCTCGCCAAGCACCTCGGCGCGCGGCAGACCATCGTGCGCGTTGTAAGGAGCGAGTATGCCCTCCTCATGCAGCAGGTCGGCATCGACATCGCACTCTCCACCCACATCCTCGCTGCCGGTGAAGTCCTGAGCTACATCAGAAAGGGCAGCGTCGTCTCGATCTCCTACCTTGAGGGCGCCCGCGTCCAGGCCGCCGAGGTCATTCTGCAGACAGGCGCTCCCGCCTGCGACCGCTCACTCATGGAAGCGCGTCTCCCCAAGGAATGCCTCGTCGGCGCACTCGTCCGCGGCGAAGAGATCCTCATCCCGGATGGACGCACCGTCCTCTCCGCGGGTGACCGCGCGATCCTCATCATCCAAGCCGATCACACCGATCAGGTGCTGCGATACTTTAGAAACGGTGACTAGGAAACGCCAGACTCTCTCGCACGGTCATTTCGAGCAAAGCGAGAAATCTCTGTCATTCGCGGCGAGGAACTCACGTTTTCCCCACATGTGCCCTATCCGCCCCTTCGGGGCACCTTCCCCTCGAGGGGAAGGCTGCGATACGAGGATATCCTATATGCTAAAACTCCGCGGCGAAGCCGCCACCACAACCCTGAACCCTGAACCCTGAACCCCCGAAATCATGAATATTCAAATCATCTACTCTATGCTGTCCCGCGTCCTTGCGGCCAGCGGAGCGGCACTGCTGCTGCCGCTCCTGCTCTCGCTCTATGAGCGGGGCCCGATCCTTCCCTTTCTCGCGCCGATGCTTCTTTCCGCAGCGCTCTCGCTATTTCTGAAAAGAAAAGGGGCGGCGATCGAAAGCAGCCTGACGCCGCGGGAAGGGACTGCCATCACCGCGCTCTCCTGGATCGCCGTATCCCTGCTCTATGCGCTCCCCTACTGGGTGAGCGGGAGCCTCTCTCCCTTAGACAGCCTGGTCGAGAGCATCTCAGGCCTCACCGGGACAGGCGCGACCGTATTTACCGACCTCACCTGCGTCCCCGAAAGCCTTCTCTTCTTCCGCTCGCTCACCCACTGGCTGGGCGGCCTTGGCATCATCGTCTTCTTTGTCGCCCTCTTCCCGCAAGCCGGGCGCGGCACCGTGCGTATGATGCAGACAGAAAGCACCGGTCCCACCTCGTCGAAAGCGCTTCCCCGCATCCGCGAGACAGCGCGCGCCCTCTTTGCCGTGTACGCCGTCTTCACCTCCGTCTGCTTCCTTTCCTACCTTCTCTGCGGCCTTTCTCCCTTGGACGCACTGAATCACGCCTTCTCCACCATTGCGACCGGCGGCTTCTCGACAAGAAATGAAAGCATCGCCTACTACCACGACGCGCGGCTGGAAATGGTCATCGCTTTCTTCATGATCATTTCCTCCGCGAACTTCGGGATCTATGTCGAAGCATGGAAACGCGGCGTCTCCGTCATCTGGAAGGATACGGAATTTCGCACCTACCTATCCATCGTCGCCATCGCCACCGTCCTCATGACGCTCTCCCTCGTCCTGCAGGGCGGCGCCTCCCTCCTGCCAGCGCTGAGAGAGACCTTCTTTCACGCCGCATCGATCTCCTCCACCACCGGCTTTGTCGCCGCAGACTTTGACCGGTGGCCCGACTTCTGCCGCTTCCTCCTCCTCCTTCTGATCCTTGTCGGCGGCTGCGGCGGCTCCACCGCCGGCGGAATGAAAGTCATCCGCTTCATCCTTCTCGGAAAAAGCATCTTTTCCCTGCTGAAGCTCCACCTCCACCCCCGTGCCATTCAGGCCGTCTCCGCCGGAGAAAACCGCTACTCGGCCGACGTCCTTTACCGCGTGCTCTGCTTCTTCTTTCTCTACATCATGCTCGCCTTCCTGTGGGCCGCGATCATGATGTTTGACGGGCTCGCCTTCCTTGACGCCCTCGGCGTCTCCTTCTCCACCATGGGCAGCGTCGGCCCTGCATTCGGACAATTCGGCGCGACACAGACCTACGCCGCACTCCCCACCCTCTCCAAGATGGTCGTCTGCCTCTCCATGCTCTTCGGCCGCCTCGAGTCCATCACTCTGATGTGCATCTTCATCCCTTCCTTCTGGAAACGAAGCGGGTGGTGAGGAGTGTACCCGCAAGGGCAATGCTATTAAGTTAAGGAAATCGTTAGCTACGTAACGTCTTGCTTCCCCTTCGGGGGAAGTGCCGAAGGCAATAGGGGCATGCTGGCGGTATAGCGTGCTATGTTGAATAGTCCGATGCTATCGATATTCCAACACTTTCATGCAATACCGCTACGTAGCCCCCTCAGCCCTTCGGGCAGCTCCCCCGATGGGGAGCCAAGAATGTTCTTCCGCTTAACTTAATAGCATTACCCGCAAGGGGGGCTGGCGATACGCGGGAAGCCTGCTATCAAGAAACCTTCGGGCATCGCCTTTCTTTATACAGCGGCGAAGCCGCCACCTTCATTTCTCATTTCTCACAGGAGTTGCCATGTCTACCATCCACACTTACCCCATCCGCTATTTCAGCATCGTCACCGTACCGAAGGAATTTACGCATCAGATGGGGCAAATCGAAAACACCGCCCTTTCGGGCGGTGCGTCACTCAATCATGATGAAATTGTGAAAGCGATTTCTACAGGAAAGAGCCAGCTCTCAAGCCTCACTCCTTACCTTTTCGTCCTGTTTGAGATCGAAAACGGCGGCGCTTACTGGACCTACCTCGACCTCGCCGGTGAGCTGTCGAAGATCCATTTCACCGATAAAGAGACCAGTGAGATCAAAGCCGAGAAGGTCACCTTCGCCAATGGCGGATATATGTATGTCATGAAGGAAGTGTACTTGAAAAGGGAGTAGGAGTGACTGGCGACTGGTGGCTAGTGACTGGTGACTGAAAGCCACTTTTGGGCATCGCCCAATAAAAAAGACGGCGCGCCACCCATTTGAGCCCATACGCTCCCCCGTATCGTCATCCCGAGCGAAGCCGAGGGATCTTTATTGCACTGCCGCAATTTGCATGCATGCGCTCGCACGCAAACGACACCTTGGTGCTTCCTTTTTCGTCTTTCTCTCACCCACGGTTTACCGGTCTGCAAGAAGGATCCCTCCGCTTCGGCCCTCATGACACGCAAGAAAGATGGATCGTCTCACATCCTCTTTCTTACCGCTGCATAGAGTTGTGCCTCTCCGAGGCACTCTATCCTGCGCCTTTGGCGCGGCCCTTCTCCAAGGGCCTACTCGTATCATAGGAGTGACTGGTGAGTGACTGAAATGCCAGCTCATGGAAGCGCCACGATCTATACTTCGCGGCGCTTCCATATTTTTATGCGCCGCACCACCATTTCGCATTTCTCATTTCTAATTTCTCATTCAAACGGGGCTTTCATCCCCAATCAAGGGGCGAGCCGCCCCTTGGGCTCACCCTGCCCCCTTCAATCCCTCACCTCGATCACATCCGTCTCCTTTTTCCTTGGCAGCGGATAGCCTTCTTTTTCCGCGTAGCCGAAGGACATGGCGAGGATCATCTCGCCCTTGCCGATCCATTCCGTAAGCTCATCATAGGCGAAGAATACATTGCCCACCCAGAGGCTTCCGATGCCGCGCGCCGCAGCTTCGAGAGCCATATTCTCCGCCGCGGCCCCGATGGCCTGCACATCGCTCATCTCATGGATCTTCTCGGCAGCGCTCCAGTCCTCATACACCGAGCGCCCCGTCGGATTCACCACCAGCACCGTCACCGGTGCTTTTTTCATGCACTCCATCGTGAAGCGTGCATTGGCGATGAGCCCTCTGTCTCCCGGAAGGACGCCCTCTCCGGCTTCGGAACGCTCGATGCCCTTCTCCATCAGTCGGATCATCATATCCCGGCTCATGCCCTTCACGACGATGAATTTCCAAGGCTGTCGGTTCTTCGGCGAGGGCGCCCACTGCCCCGCGCGAAGGATCTCCTTCATATCGCTCTCTGCGATCGGGTCTTTCTTGAAAAAGCGGACGCTCCGCCTTCCGGCAATGATATCGTGCATCAGGATCCTCCTTCTAAAAAACTTTGCCCGGCCGGGTACGGCGCAGACAAATGAAAAAGCGCCTAAGCCTCCCCGTCCCGTCCGACGGTCTCCGCCATCTCCACAAACCATGACGGCTGCTCGGCGCGGATCCGAGAGGCCAGCACGGCCTGTTCCTTCGTATCCTTCGCCAGCACGAAGAAAGCGGAGCCTGAACCGGTCATGAGAGCAGGCCGGCCCAGCGTCTTGAGATACGCAGACGTTTCCCAAAGGATCGGCTCCACAGGAAACAGCCCTGCCTCGAAATCATTCGAGAGAGCGCGCGCCAGTGCTCCCGGATCTCTGCCGCTGAGCGCTTCGATGGCAAGGGGCGTCGTATCCATGGGACGCTTCCCCATGTGATCGAGAAGCTGGTACGCCTTCCCCGTCGAGACCGAGACCGGCGGACGCAGGATGACGAGCGGCAGATGCGCCCATGGTGTGAGCGGTGTCAGCTTCTCGCCGATGCCCTGACAGCGCGCGGCCCCCGCCGCCACACAGAAGGGGATATCCGCGCCGAGCGATGCCCCCCAACGGGCGAGCGTCGCCAGAGAAAGATCCGTCTCATAGAGCCGTGCCAGTCCGCGCAGCACGGCAGCCGCATCGGACGAGCCGCCGCCCATCCCCGCCTCAGAGGGGATCTGCTTCGAAAGCGTCATGGAGACGCCGCCGGAAAGACCGGTCTCTTCGAAGAAACGCTCCGCGGCGCGCACCATGAGATTCTCCCGCCCCAGCGGGGCCACGCCCTCCGTGACGGAGAGCGTGATCGCCTCCGCCTTCGTCAGTGTGATGCGGTCCGAGAGAGAAATGCTGTGCATG
>CAKPUX010000025.1 GCA_934193095.1 uncultured Dialister sp.
TCTCTCACTCTGGCAAGCATCCAATCTGCTGAATGTTTCCTTTTGGCCATTAAAAAAATCCCCCTAAAGCAGTTTGGTTATTTACCTTGTCTGCTTTAGGGGGATCATATCAGCGCCGTGGGATTTTTTATTGCCATTTTTACTGAGAAGTGGCTAGTGGCTAGAGATTAGGGATTGGGGATTAGGAGTGACTGGTGGCTGGTGACTGGGATTTCTCCGGCATCGTCATCCCGAGCGCAGCCCTCGATCTTTACTGCACTGCGGGAATTAGCGTGTATGCGCCGAGGAAAAACAATGTCCTAGTGCTACCTCACATCAGGCGATGACCGTTCTGCAATTAAGATTGAGGACTACGCTCGAAATGACGATGCGCCGCGCGAAGCACTGTCAAAACTCCGCGGCGCTTCTGATTTTTATGCGCCGCACCTTCCCCGTTGAACCCTCAGAACCTATAGAACCTGCTGAACCTCTTTCCCAATGAAATCAAAGGGCAACTCGCCCGATGAGCTAACCCCGAACCTTGAACCCTAAACCTCATTCATCTTTTTCTAATCAATTTTCCTCTTGCAAAGCGCCGTGAGATTTGATATTATAATGCACGTACTCACGTACATATTCCTGAATAGCTCAGCCGGTAGAGCGCGTGACTGTTAATCACGATGTCGCAGGTTCGAACCCTGCTTCAGGAGCCAGTGGCCTGTTCGTCAAGCGGTTAAGACACCGCCCTTTCACGGCGGGTTCGGGGGTTCGAATCCCCCACAGGTCACCAATGTGGGCGATTAGCTCAGCTGGGAGAGCGTCTGCCTTACAAGCAGAATGTCAGCAGTTCGATCCTGTTATCGCCCACCATAATGAAAAGTTCCACGTGCTCCGCGCCGTGGGATTTTTTATTGCCATTTTCCTTTTTTCTCTACAGTCATATAACCTCCTGCATCCGCGACTCACGATCATTTGCGCGTCGCTTTGCTCCTTCAAATGATGTTCGCTGCGGAACCAGTTCGAACCTGTGATCGCTCACCAAAAAGTCTATTGCATCTCACCTCCCAAAGGGGTATAATACGTAAACACATGGGGCATTAGCTCAGCTGGGAGAGCGCAAGGTTCGCAATCTTGAGGTCAGGGGTTCGATCCCCCTATGCTCCACCAAACATAAAACAATCCATGGCATGACTCCATGGATTGTTTTTTTATTGGTATAAAAACCGCAGCACTTCTCTTTTATGATGCGTCGCGCTTCCATTTCTCATTCACTGAATCATCGGCAGTGTCGATCCACCGACAGGAATGACGTAGACGCTCGACTTCTCTCCCATCTTTTCCAGCGCCTGATTGACAGCCTGCTGGAGATCATTGAATGGCACCATATTCGCTTTTCTGACAAGAGCATCGTCCATATCAGTCACGAGATAGATGGTACATTTCTGCTGCACAAGACCAAGAGCCGCCGACTTGTGACCGCCGAGCTCGAAGTGCTCGTGAATGGCTGCGATGCGTTCTTCCGGTGTCGCGTAGGTCTCGATCCAGCGGGTGAAGGGCGCGCTGCCGTAGCCTTCATGGCAGGATGCGGCAATGATCATGATGCCGCCCTCTCTCACGGCGTGCTTCGCGTTATCGATGGACTTCTGCGCCTGATAGAGATTGATATCCTTCGGATAGCCGCCGGTGGAAACGACGACGACATCAGCCGGTTTCTCGATATCCACTCTGTAGAGACCATCCAGAAAACGGCAGGCGTCACGATGCGCTGCGACGGGATCTCCGGCCGCAGCATAGGCGACCTTCTTGTGATCATCCAAGACTACATTTACGATGAAGTCGGCAGGACAGTACGTTGCCGTTTCTTCGATATCCTCGCGCACGGGATTTCCCTCGAGGTGCCCTGCATACGCACCGGGGCGGATCATATTTCTGTGATTCGACTGGATCGAGGCAAGAGAAGCGCAGCCCGGCATGATGGCTTTCATGCCGCCGGAATAGCCGGCGAAGTAGTGGTACTCGACATTGCCGAGAAGGATGCGGCGGTCGGCTTCGGCAACCGTGCGGAAGATATCGACGGAGGTCCCATTCCTGCAGGTGCCGAGATGCACGCAGTCTTCCGGATCGCTGTCGATGCATTTCACTTTGTGATACGCCCATTCACCGACGAGGCGCTCTCGCTCCTCTTCTGTCAGATGGCGATGAGACCCCAGCGCAAAGACGACGGTGATATCTTCCTCGCGGACGCCCGCAGCTTCCAGCTCTTGCAGAACACAGGGGACCAAAAGCCAGGAAGGCACAGGGCGCGTGACGTCGCTCGTGATGATAACGGCCTTCTCCCCCGCCTTCACGATCTCCGAGAGGCGCGGCGAGGAAATCGGATGAGCAAGCGCCCGGCGGATCTCCTCTTCTTCGATATCTGCCTCTTCGCAGTGATGAGGAAGGAGTTCTTTCACCGGATGGCTGTCATCTACATGAAAGGAAATGTAGTCTTTGAAGTATTTGATACTGAAATCCATGGTTTGGCTCCTTATACATGAGAAATGAAGGCAGCGGCTTCGCCGCCCTATAAAACAGGCGATGTCTCCAAGCTCTTTTCTTCCATTATAGCTTTTCGGGATGATATGGCGAATATCAAGTAGGCATGAGTAAGTATGGACATCATGCATTCATTCGATAGAAGAGCGGAGACTCGTGGCTCACATACCACTTTCTGGCATCGTCCTTTATATGCCTGCTCATGGGTTAAACAGGTTCCGAAGGTTCAAAGGGTTCAAAGGGTTAGCCCTTTGAACCCTTTGATTGCATGAGAAAGAGGTTCAGCGGGTTCTATAGGTTCAAGAGGTTCAACGGGGTTGGTGCGGCGCATAAAAAGCAGAAGCGCCGCGAAGGTTTGAAACTAGCGGTTTTCTCGTATCGCAAACCTAATCCCTAGCTACTAATCCCTAGCTACCAATTCTTAGCTACCAATTCTTAGTCACCAGTCACTAGTCACTCAAGGCTCCTAATCCCATATTTCCCCTCTTGACAACCTGCCCTTCTCCGTTCTATAATCCAATCATACGAAACAAGCGATGATGAAGAAGGGTGCTTGAAACTTTTTCAGAGAGACAGCGGTCGGTGTGAGCTGTCAGAGAGACAAGGACTTTCCACTTCGGAGATAAAGATGAAAAATCTTTCGGGATTTGCCCGTTACAGCAGACTAAAGATGGCCGGAAGGCAATTTGGGTGGTATCGCGGGTGCTCTCGTCCCTTTGAGGATGAAGGGCGTTTTTTATTATCCGCATACTGACTCTTGCACTGGCTAAATTGGGTGGTACCGCGAGAAAAGAGAAGCTCGTCCCATGGGACGTCTTCTCTTTTTGTGTTTTCTAAGGAGTTTGCTATGAAACGAGTTTACAACTTTAACGCCGGTCCTTCCCCCATGCCTTTGGAAGTTTTGGAAGCGATGAAAAATGACCTCACCGATTTCAAAGGGACAGGTATGGGCATCACAGAGATCAGCCATCGTTCGAAAGAATTTCAGGACATGCTGGATGAGACGAAGGCGCTTCTCCGCGAGCTGATGCACCTCGATGATGACTATGAGATCGTATTCATTCAGGGCGGCGGCACGATGCAGTTCCTGATGACGGCGTATAATTTTCTTCATACCCGCGCCGCCTATGCCGACACCGGAGTGTGGGCGCACAAAGCAAGAAATGCTGCCGCCTTTTTCGGAGAAGCCTATGATGCCAATTCCGCAGCGGACAGAAATTACTCCTACATCCCCGACACCTATGAGGTGAAGCCGAGGACGGACTACCTGTACCTCTGCGCCAACAATACGATCTACGGCACAGAGTACTGGAAATTCCCGAAGGTCAATGTACCTCTTATCTGCGACATGTCGTCAGATATTCTCTCCCGCGACATCGATTTTGGCCGGTTTGACATGATCTGGGCGGGCATCCAGAAGAACCTTGGCGCGGCAGGCGTGGCGCTCGCGATCCTGAAGAAATCTCTCCTCGCCACGGCACGGACGGATATACCGGAATTTCTTCAGTATCAGACCTTCGTCAAGAAGGACTCGACCTTCAATACACCGCCGGTCTTCTGCATCTACTCGCTGAACCGCATGCTCCACTGGATCAAAAACATGGGCGGCCTTCCTGCCATCGAAGAAAGAAACAAGGTCAAGGCCCGGCTCATCTATGATGTGATCGACGAGAGCGATGGCTTCTACAAAGGGCATGCCGAAAAAGAAGCCAGAAGCCGCATGAATGTGACCTTCAATCTGGCGAATGCCGAGATGGAGGCCGACTTCGCAGCCAAGGCAAAAGCCAATGATTTCATCGGTGTCAAAGGCCATCGACTGGTCGGCGGCCTCCGCGTCTCTCTCTACAATGCCGTCACACCGGAAGCGGCAGAGGCTCTGGCTGACTTTATGAAAGAATATATGAGAGTGAATGGATAAAAGTGACTAGGGATTAGGGATTGGGAGTGACTAGTGACTGGAATACTATTTTCGGGCATCGCCCTATTTATACTCCGCGGCGCTTCTGATTTTTATGCGCCGCACCGCCATTCCTAATTCCTCATTCCTAATTTTCCTGAACACCAAGCATCATACCGCTGCATTTAATCATATGAGGAGCAAAAACTATGTTTAGAATTTTCATCACAGCAGACGTTGCCAAAGAAGCGAAAGAGATCCTGGAAAAAGAATTTATCGTCGACATTCAGCCGAATATGAAGGAAGAAGAGCTGTGCCAGGTGATCGGAGACTATGATGCCATCATCACAAGAAGCCAGACGAAGGTCACCAAGGCCGTCATCGATGCAGCCAAGAATCTGAAGGTCATCGGCCGCGCCGGTGTCGGCATCGACGGCATCGATATCGCCGAAGCCACCAAGAAGGGCATCACCGTCGTGAATACGCCGGAATCGAATACGATCGCAGCCTGCGAGCACACCATCGCCCTCATGCTCTCGATGACCCGTCATATCCCACAGGCGCACCAGTCCATCATGGAAGGCCGCTGGGACAGAAAGAGCTTCACCGGCATCCAGCTCCTGAATAAGACTGTCGGCATCATCGGTGTCGGCCGCGTCGGCTCAAATGTGGCCAAACGCCTGCAGGCATTCAATATGAAAACCATCGGCTACGATCCCTATATCACCTTAGAGCGCGGCAAACAGCTCGGCGTCGAACTTGTCGATCTGGATACCCTTCTCAAGGAATCTGACTACATCACCCTGCATACCCCGCTCACGGATGAGACGCGCGGCATGATCGGAGAAAAAGAACTCGCGAAAATGAAAGACGGTGTCCGCCTTGTCAATGCGTCCCGCGGCGCCGTCGTCGATATCAAAGCGCTCGCCGATGCACTGAAATCCGGCAAAGTGGCCGGAGCCGGCATCGACGTATGGCCGAATGAACCGCTGAAGCCGGAAGACAATCCATTCCTTGGCATGACGAATGTCGCACTCACCCCGCATCTCGGTGCGTCCACGAAGGAAGCGCAGGCCGGCGTCGCCACTGACGTCGCTGTCGGCGTCGCGCAAGCGCTCCACGGTGAACCGGTCGCTACCGCAGTCAATGCTTCCCCGATCACGAAAGCTACTCTGCATGTCATCCAGCCGTACTTCAACCTCTGCGAACGCATGGGCAACATCGCCATCGATCTCGCAGGCGGCCGCATTTCCACCGTCAATATCGAATACACCGGTGAACTCACAGATACCGAGACCGCACCGCTCACCACGGCTGTCCTGAAGGGTCTCCTCTCACCGGTCCTCCAGCAGACCGTCAACTTCGTCAACGCCCGCGGCATCGCAGAGGAACGCCACATCGATGTCCGTGAAGTGAAAGCGAAAAAAGGTCACTACTATACGAATACCATTTCCCTCACCATCGACACCGACAAGGGTACACACCGCATCACAGGCTCCCTCTTTGACCGCAAGGATGCCAAGATCGTCTCCCTCGACCATTTCCGCGTAGACTTCGAACCGAAGGGCTGCATCATCATCGCTCCGCATGAAGACAAGCCGGGCATGATCGGGCAGGTCGCTTCCGTCCTTGGCAGTGCAGGCATCAATATCAACGGCATGCAGGTCGGCGCTTCCGCAGACAAGGGCACGAATGTGATGGCCGTCGCCGTCGATAAAGATATCCCGACTGCGGTCCTCCCTGCCCTCATGAACATCGATGGCATTCACGATGTGAAGGTCATTCATTGCGAACATTAAGGGGAATGGGTTCAGGTTGAAAGCGGGGATAAGTGACTAGTGACTAGTGACTAGTGACTAGTGACTAGTGACTAGTGACTGGTGACTGGTGACTGAAATGTCACCTTCGGGCATCGCCCCATATATATTCGCGGCGAAGCCGCCACCACACCCCTGAACCTTGAACTTTGAACCTTGAACCCCCAAAAAGGAGACTCTCTCATGATCCGTATCATTCTTCTTCGCCACGGAGAGACTACGTGGAATATCGAAGGCCGCTATCAGGGACAGGAAGACACGCCGCTTTCTCCCCGCGGCATAGAGCAGGGAAAAGCGGCCGCGCTCGCCCTCAAGGACATCCATATCGACCGCGCGATCTCCTCGCCCCTCTCCCGCTCTCACGACACCTGCCGCTTTGCTGCGGACTACCATCATCTTCCCGTTGCCAAAGACCCGCGCCTCACGGAGATCAGCCACGGCCTATGGGAAGGCATCCACGCTGAAGAGATCGAAGCGCGCTATCCGGAAGAATTTCACCTCTGGCACACCCACCCTGAACGCGTGCAGATGCCCGAGGGGGAAAATCTCGAAGACGTCAGAAAACGCGCCCGTGAAGCCTTCGATGAATATGCCAGAAGCTATGATGGTGAGACTGTCCTCGTCTGCGCGCACGACGCAGTCAACAAAGCGATCCTCTGTGACCTGCTGGGGCTTCCTATGAGCCACTTCTGGCAGATCAAACAGGACAATGCCTGCATCAACGTCATCGAGTGTGACCACGGCATCTGGCGTCTCGTCACCTTGAATGCCACGACCCATCTGGGCTACCTCGTCAGCGGCATCGAGCAGAAGGGGCTGTGACGCGCAAGAGAAAGAACCTTCCCGCGGCACCCGAAATGACATCCGACCAGCGGGCATCGCCCCATATATATTCGCATCGAAGCCGCCACCTTCATTCCTCATTCCTCATTTTTCCCTGAAGTTTGAACGCAGGGATTAGGGATTAGTGGCTAGGGATTAGGAGCCTCAAGTAACTAGTAACTGGTGACTTGTGACTTGTGACTTAAATACTACTTTTGGGCATCTCCATTATTTATACTCTGCGGCGCTTCAATATTTTTATGCGCCGCACCAGCACTCCTCACTCCTCACTCCTCACTCCTCACTCCTCACTCCTCACTCGAAAGCAGAGCTTTCATCCGCAATCAAAGGGCACCCCGCCCCGTGGGCTAACCCTTCCCCCCTCAAACCGCAGCGAAAGCTGCGGTTTTTCTTGACTTTCTCCTGAAATAGTGTAATATGTAGGAAGCATTAAAAAGTGTATACTTATTAGCGAGGCACAAGCGCTCGCAGAAGGAGAATCACATGGAATTTTTTATCGATACCGCTGATGTGGAAGCCATCCGCAAAGCCAATGATATGGGATTTATTTCCGGCGTCACCACGAATCCGTCTCTGATCGCCAAGGAAGGTAAAGACTTCCACGCCACCATCAAAGAGATCGCCTCCATCGTGGATGGCCCGATCTCCGCAGAAGTCCTCGCCGATGATGCGGAAGGCATGATCGCAGAAGGCAAAGTCCTCGCTGCCCTTGACCCGCATGTCGTCGTCAAGATCCCAATGACCGCAGAAGGCATGAAAGCGGTGAAGGGTCTCGCAAAGGCCGGTATCCGTACCAATGTCACCCTGATCTTCTCTGCCAACCAGGCTCTGCTCGCTGCGCGCGCCGGTGCTTCCTTCGTTTCCCCCTTCGTTGGCCGCATCGATGACATCGGATGGGACGGCGTCGAACTGATCCAGACCATCTCCGAGATCTTCGAGCTTCACGGCATCGAGACGAAGATCATCGCTGCCTCCATCAGAAAACCGCAGCACATCACCCAGTGCGCTCTCGCCGGCGCTGACATCGCGACCGTCCCCTTCCAGGTCCTCATGGATGCGATGAAGCACCCGCTGACCGACAACGGCATTGCCCGCTTCAAGGCTGACTGGGCTGCCGCTCACATGAAATAATTGAGGATTTCGGTTATAATAAAAGGAGTTGCCAAGAGGCAGCTCCTTTTTTGCAGTCTTTTTTACCGGTCTGAACCAGTAAGGATTTTTCAAATATACGATCTCTATGTCTATCAATCTTTCTCATCTCAAAAAGCTGATCACGACAATGATCCCGATCCTGATCGCCCAAGTCTCCACCGTCGGCATGAACTTCATGGACTCGACCATGTCCGGTCACGTCAGTGCAAACGATCTGGCCGGCGTCTCCATCGGCGCCAGTCTCTTCCTTCCCATCCAGACGACCGCGATGGGACTTCTCACCGCTGCGACACCGATGGCCGCACAGCTCATGGGGAAGAAAGAAAAGGAGAGCATCCCGATGATCATCCGCACGGGACTCTACCTCGCGCTCCTGCTCTCTTTCCTTTTCGCCCTTCTCTACTACCTCCTCATCGATACGGTCCTCGAAAGTCTTTCCCTTGCCCCCGCAGTTTCCTCCATCGCCAAAGACTACATGCTCGCACTTGTGGGCGCATTCCTTTTTGAAATGCTCGCGATGCCGCTGCGCTCACTGACCGACACTGTGGGAGCGACGACGATCTCCATGCGTCTCTTCCTCCTCGCCCTCCCGGTGAACGGCCTTCTGAACTACGCCTTCATCTTCGGGAAATGGGGGGCTCCCGCCCTGGGCGGTGTCGGAGCCGGCATTGCGACTCTTCTTACCTACGTCTTTCTTGTCCTGCTCTTTCTTGCTGTCATCCTGTCTCAGAAGCCATTCATGGGCCGCGCGCTCTTTTCCTCACCGGAAAGCCGCCTCTTCGTCTGGAAAGAGTACATGGCACTCGGCATCCCGAATGCGCTCGGTGTCTTCATGGAAACGAGCCTCTTCGGCTTCATCATCGTATTCATCACGAAATTCGGCACAGAAATCATCGCGGCGCATCAGGCAGCGCTCAATTTCTCCGGTATCATCTACATGATCCCCATGAGCTGCTCCATGGCGATGACCATCCTCGTCGGCTACGAGGTCGGAGCGCGCCGCTATGACCTTGCCCGCGAATACTCCCGGCTGGGGCTCCTCACCACACTCACCGGCGCAGCCATCACCATCACCGCGACGCTCCTTTTCCGGAAGGAGATCATTTCTCTCTACAGCACGGATCCTGCCGTCATTGCGCTTGGCAGCCTCTTTCTTGTCTACTGCGCCGGATGGCAGCTCTTCGATGACATCGCGGCTCCCATTCAGGGGATCCTGCGCGGCTATAAGGACGCGAAAGTCCCCTTCTTCCTCATGCTCATCGCCTACTGGTTCGTTTGCTTCCCCTCCGGTCTTTTCTTCGACTACGTCCTCTCCCACGGTCCCGAGTCCTACTGGCAGTGCATCGACCTTGGCGTCGGCACCTCGGCCCTGCTCCTCATGGGACGGCTGTGGTGGATAGAGAGGAAAGTGACTGGTGACTAGGGGCTAGTGGCTAGGGATTAGGGACTAGAAATCCAAAGTGACCGGTGACTAAGTACCACCTTCGGGCATCGCCATTATTTTTACTCCGCGGCGCTTTTGATTGTTATGCGCCGCACCACCACTCCTCACTCCTCACTCCTCACTCCTCACTAGAGAGCATGAGGCTTTCAAACGGAATAAATGGGGCAACATACCTCACGGGCTACCCCTGTCCTCTCCTTTGGTGCTACAATAGTATCAAAGGAGGTCTTTTTATGAAACGAATTTCTCTTTTACTCATGTCCCTCATCCTCTGCCTCAGCGTCCTTGTTCCTGCGAAGGCAGCCGATCCGGCTGTGAATCGAAGTCTGGGATACTTCGAGAATACACGCACCGTGCTCCTGCTCCCGGCGCGATACAGAAGCGGTGAGGAAGCCGCCGCCTACGTGAACCGCGAAATGGAAAGGATCTTCCGCTATCCGTATTACCGCACCCTGGATCCGAGCGAGTACGAGGCTGACCTCTACTCGACCTCCCAGCTGAAGGAGCTCGCTGAAAAAGCAAATGCAGACATCGTCGTCATGCCTGTCATCACGGAGTGGCGGCAGGTCGTCTATCACCGCTCCTTATTCTGCGACGCTGATGACATCGTAGAGACACGCGCCGTCTTCGATATCTATTCCTATAAGAAAGGGGAGCCGTCCGTCCGCGATGACCGCGCGACCTACTGGAACAGCGAAGAGGAGGGTACCGTCAGGAATCGCTATATCTTCGATGACCTCATGCAGGATATCCTGAAAACCTTCCCCTACCGCCGCGTGCCGACGGATATAGCAAGAAATCTCTCCGGCGAGCCGGACAGGACGCCGGTGAATAAGGACTTGTGACTTGTGACTGGGGACTAGTAGCTAGGGATTAGGGATTAGAAATCTAAAGTGACTAGTCACTAGTCACTGGTCACTGGGGTTCTCCGGCATCGTCAGAGGGGCGTAGCCGAGGGATCTTTACTGCACTGCGGGAATCAGCATGTATGCGCCGAGGGGAAACGATGTTTTGGTGCCACCTCACATCAGGTAATGAGCATTCTACCATAGAGATTTCTCGCTTGCGCCCCTCTGACGACGGCGCGAAGCGCTATCAAAACTCCGCGGCGCTTCCTAATTTTATGCGCCGCACCACCATTCCTCATTCCTAATTTTCTGAACCAAAAAGAACCCAGACCGTTTGGTCTGGGTTCTTTTCGAGCTATACATAAAAATTCTTGCAGAAGCTGACTCTGCGATTGAATCAGCGTTTCCTTTATACTTCAAAATATTTTTTCATGTAGTCCACGAAGATCTTGACAGGCGTGGACTGGAGCATGGCCTGCTTGAAGATGAGATGGCTCGGGCGCAGGATCGGACGCTTCTGGCGGTCGTAGATCATTTCGCGATTGACATTCGGCGTACACTTCGGGAGAAGGTCTGCCGGGATGAGCGACTGTCCAAGGCCATGATTCACGATCTCTACGCAGGTGAGACAATCAGAAACGGTCAGAAGAAAATGCGGAGATTCGGAGAAATTCTGACGCCACCAACGGCTTCTCAGCTCATCCAGCGACGGGTCACTGCGATAGCGGATGGACGGCTGGTTCGGCAGGGTATCATAGTCGATCTTCTGTGCAGAGATGAGATAGAGCGGTGCATCCTCGAGAAGGATGTCCGCATCAGGCCATTCCTGATTGCCGCGAACGATGGCCAGATGGATATCCTCCTTCTTGACCAGCTTCGTCAGGCGGTCGCTCGTATCCGTCGTGAGCGAGATCTCGATGTCATTGTACTCATCGACGAAGCCTTTCAGAATGGCCGGCATGTGCGACTGTGCGAAGGACTGGCTCGCACCGATGCGCAGCACGCCGGAAATGGTATTCGGCTCATGTGTCACGAAGTTCTTCATGTCCTGATACTGCTGCAGTTCTTTTTCGGCAAAGGAGAAAAGGCGATTTCCCGCATCGGTGAAATGGACACCCTTATTGGTACGAATGAAAAGCGGACAGCCGATCTCTTTTTCCATCTGGCTCAAGCGATACGTCAAAGACGGCTGAGTCATAAACAGCCGCTTGGCGACCTTATTGATGCTGCGTTCTTCTCGAAGATAGATCAGAATCTTCCAATCCGTGTTATTCATGGCACTACCCCTTGCGCGGCACGCGCGCCCACTTGATATAAAATAATTTTATTACAGTATATCACGTTGGACGTGTGATTGCTATAGGGGAATGGGATCGGAAGAGAGGTAAACAGTTCGGGGTGAGCCCGTGGGGCGTGTCACCAGTCACTCGGCGCTAGTATTGCGTTGGCTAAATAACTGACATTTAGATCAACTTCCAAATCAAATTAGGAGTGAGGAATTAGGAGTTAGGAGTGAAGGTACGGCGCATAAAATGAGGAAGCGCCGCGGAGTTTTATATAATGAGGAGGTATTGGGGCACTCTATGAATGGTGTGCCCCTTCCAGCACTTCTAACTTCTAACTAAGTACAGAAATTAACAAATCGCTATACGAGTCCCTAATCCCTAGTCACTAGTCACTAGCCACTAGCTACCAGCCCCTATACCAATTCCCTCGGCAGGCTCGCAAGCAGTCTGTCCCTTTCTTTATAGTCCGGCAGATAGGTCTCCATCCGTGCATAGAAATCGGGGCCGTGACCGGCTGCGAAGAGGTGGCAGAGCTCGTGGACGACGACAGCCTCGATGCATTCCTTCGGCTTTGTGACAAGGTCAAGGGCGAAGGAGAAGCGCCCCGTCACTCTCCGGCAGGAGCCCCAGCGGCTTTTCATGACGCGGATCGTGACCCCGGTAATCCGACTCTCCGGGATCGCCATGCGCTTTGTCCATATTTCAAGCTGCTTTTCGATCTCCCAAAGAAGGATGCGCTTCATACCTGCCTTGAATACCTTCTCACGCTCCCTCTGTTTTGTCCGAAGGACCAGCTGCAGCTCTCCGTCTGTCGAGACGATGGCATCATCGCGCATCCCGAGGCAGACCTGCAAGGGATACGCCTTTCCGAAGACATGGTGGATCTCTCCTGTGACATATTGAAATTTGATTTTCTCCGGCACCAGCGCCATGTACTTCCTAAGCCATGCGGTCTTTCCCGCGACGAAGTCACGGATCTCCCGCTCCGAGACCCTCCGCGGCGCCGTCACCTCGACAGATCCTCCCTCCCGCACGCGAAGATAGATGCGTCGGATGGGTTTTCGGATCACCCGCACCTCATAGCCTGTCGCAGGGTCGATGAATGTTGTCATGATCACCTCGCATAGAAAAAGCCAGGAGAAAGTCCCTGGCTTTTTAAGAGTTAGGAGTGAAGGTGCGACGCATAAAATAAAGAAAGCGTCGCAAATATGCATAAAACATCACGATTTCCATTACCCTGAATTCTACTCGCGGCGCTTCAATTATATTTTGCGCCGCTCCACCACTCCTCACTCCTCATTCCTAACTCCTCACTAAACCTTCGTGCTTTCTCCCAGAATATGATCCTCTGTTTCAAAGAGAGCCTTGGCGAAATCATCCGGATGGAAACGGTCGAGATCGTCCTCGCGTTCACCGAGACCGATCCACTTGATCGGCACATGCAACTCTTCATGGACAGAGAGAACCACGCCGCCTTTGGCCGTGCCATCGAGCTTGGTCAGGACGACCCCGGTCAGCGGCACGATCTCTCCGAAATTTTTCGCCTGGCTGATGGCATTCTGCCCTGTGGTCGCATCCAGGACGAGGAGCGTCTGATGCGGTGCATCAGGGATGACCTTCTTGATGACGCGGGAGATCTTGGCAAGCTCTTCCATCAGATTCATCTTCGTCTGCAAACGGCCGGCGGTATCGATAAGGACGACATCGACGCCGCGCGCCTTGGCTGCTGAGACAGCATCGAAGGCTACCGCCGCCGGATCCGCGCCTTCCGCATGCTTCACGATGTCGGCGCCGGTGCGCTCCGCCCAGATGGTGAGCTGCTCAGAAGCCGCCGCACGGAAGGTATCTGCAGCCGCGAGAAGGACCTTCTTGCCTTCCTTGTGAAGCTTGCCGGAGAGCTTGCCGATGGTCGTGGTCTTGCCCACGCCATTCACGCCAACGACGAGGATGACTTCCGGATGGTGCGTATTCTCCTGATCGATGGTATCATCCTTCAAAAGCTCCTTCACGGTCTTTTCCATGAAGGGCATAACTTCATTCGTATTGTGGATCGTGCCCTCGGTGACACCGCGGCGGATCTGTCGCATCAGGTAGTCCGTGGTGCGCACGCCGATGTCTCCGGAGAGCAGGACCATTTCCAGATCTTCCAGGAAATCATCGTCGATCTCCGCATAACCGATGACAACGCTCTCGATATTGCGGATGAGGCTCTCTTTCGTACGGGTGAGCCCCCGTTTGATCTTATCAAAAAATCCCATGTCTCTTTCCTCCTAAAGAATGTATATGTTTATTGTATATAAATAGGCGTGAAGTGTCTACAGGAAAAGATGTAAGCTGTTGGGTTCAGGGTTAGCCCTTGTGGCGGGGCGTCCCTTGATTGCGTGCGAAAGAGGTTCAGCGGGTTCTATGGGTTCAACTGGGGTGGTGCGGCGCATAAAATATAGAAGCGCCGCTTTTTTATAAAATTGTTCCCCACGTATCGTCATCCCGAGCGAAGCCCTCGATCTTTCTTGCACACCGGTAAATAGTAAGTGCGAGATAGCAGAATGACGTAGTACCAAAACTTCGTTTATGAAATGGCGCATACATGTGATTTACGTACTGCAATAAAGATTTCTCGGCTACGCTCGAAATGACGATACGAGAACATCATAGTCTAAAAATTGCGGCGAAGCCGCCACCTTCATTCCTAATTTCTAATTTCTCATTCCACATTCGTGCAGAGCTTTCATTCGCACTCAAGGAGACAGCCCCCGCTAACCTCACTCCACATAATCCTTCATCTTCACGGTGATGAGGCTCGAGACACCCTTCTCTGCCATGGTGACGCCCTGCAGGGTGTCGGCAAATTCCATCGTCTTTTTCCTGTGTGAGATGACGATGAACTGTGTTTTCTTTTTATACTCGCCGATCATGCGGCTGTAGCGTTCGACATTCGCATCGTCCAAGGCCGCATCGATTTCATCGACGAAGCAGAAGGGCGCGGGGCGGTACGCCATGAAGGAAATCAGAAGAGCGATGACCGTCAGGGCTCTTTCGCCGCCGGACATGAGCGAAAGCGGCTGGCGCTTCTTGCCGGGGAGCTGCAGGTACATCTCGACACCGCCCTCCAAAGGATGCGCTTCATCGGTGAGCTCGAGGCGCGCCTTGCCGCCGCGGAACATGAGCTGCATGATGCGGCCAAATTCTTCATTGATTTTCTGGAAGGCTTTGGCAAACTGGCGCTCCATCGTCTGATCGATATCGCTGATGATGATCTCGAGCCCTTTCCTCGCTTCCGCGAGATCCGCCACCTGATTTTCATAGAATGTTCTTCGCGCGAGCTGACGGGCGTATTCCTCCTCGCCCTCCGGATTCACGCTGCCCAGCTGCGCCATGCGGCGGGCAAGATCCTTCCCCTGCCGCTCCATATCCGCCATGGAGCCGGAAAGGCGGAGCGCTTCCGCCTGCTGACGGGTCATGTGCCACGCTTCGAACTGCCGCAGCACTTCCGCTTCCTCGGCTTTAAACTGCGCGATCTTGCCCTCGAGCTCGGCTCTGTCGCGCTCGATCTTCGCTGTAGCAGCCTGCGCTTTCTTCCACGCCTCGTCCACCTCGCGCTGCCGGATGACAAATCCATTCGCATCATCAGACAGGCTTTCCTGCCGAATGCGGGTCTTCTGCCAGTGGGCCTCCGCTTCCTTGAAAGCAGCCCCTACAGAAATCAGCTCTTCAGCGAGTGTCTTCCGTTCCGTTTCGTTGTCATGCACGGCCTTTTCAAGAGATGCCCGGTCTGCCGCCAGCTCTTTTTCTGCGCGGCTGCGTTCCTCGAGCATGCGTTTCCCGAAGCTCACGCTCTCTTCCGCCTTGGTCAGAGCGACGTGGGATGCGAGAAGGGCTTCCTGCTTCTCCTCCAATGCCTTCCTCAGGCGCTCGCCCTCTTCATTGCCTGATGCAGCCGGAAGCTCGATAAAGGCGGACAATGCCTTTTTCAAACTTTCCACCTGCGACTGGGCCTCCGATAGCTTGTCCCTCTCCTCTTTCAGCTGCTTCCTGGCAAGAGAAAGGCGGCTCTGTCTTTCAGACATCGATCGCTCCGTCCCTTCGCGGCGCGCAGAGAGGGCAGCCAGCTCTACCTTGAGCGCCTGCCATTCTTCCCGCTCACGGCTGACCTCTTCAGCGAGCGCATCGCAGAAAGCCTCCTGCTCCTTCCTCCGCGTCCGGCAGAGCATGAGAGCCTTCTCGCCCTCCGCTTCCCGCGCATAGAGATCTGCGATTTCTTTTTTGCGGCCGAAATAGGTATTCTCCTTTTTCTTCATCGAGCCGCCCGTCATGGAGCCGCCTGCATTGACAAGCTGCCCGTCCCGCGTCACGATGCGCAGGCGATAGCCATACTTTTTGGCGACCCGCCGCGCCGCGTCCAGATCTTCTGCGATGAGCGTGCGCCCGAGAAGGGTATCGAGGAGATCCTGATACATCGGCTGACAGGAGAAAAGGTGAGAGGCGATACCGCAGATCCCCGGTTCCTTCGATGCCATCGCTTCCGTTCCATTGTTGTAGCGCGGATGCATGGACTCCAAGGGATAGAAGGTCGTGCGACCTAAATGCTTCTCCGAAAGCCAGCGGATGATCTCTCCCGCTGCCTTCGTCGTATCCGTCACGATATAGGAGATCTGCCCGCCAAGCGCCGCTTCCGCGGCCTCCGTATATTCGTCCGGCACACGGATGAGCTCTCCGAGCGCTCCATGGATGGCCTCACCGAAACGGTCTGCCTGCTCCATGATGGTCTTCGTCACACGGGAAAAGCTCGCGTATTCCTTTTCCGCCCGTTCCAGATACGCCTTCTGCGAACGGATTGACGAAAGCAGCGACTCCTGCTTCCGTTCTTCACCGCCCAGACGAAAACGCAGCTCCTCCGCCGCTCGCAGTGCTTCGCTGTGCTGCTTGCCCTTCTCCGAAAGAGCGGTGAGGCGCTCCGTCTTCTCCTTCTCTTCACGAAGAAGCTCGGACAGCTCGCGCGAGGCTGTTTCTTCCTCCTCGGCTAGGGATGCCTCCTCCTTCTCATGATGATCGATCCCCGCCTGTAGACGCTCGATGTCTTCTCTTGCATGCACAAGCTGCTGGCTCACCTTCTCCTTTTCCTTCTCCTTTTCCTGCGAAAGAGCCAGCGCCCTCACATAGGCGGTCTCCGCCTCTGCCAGCGCTCTTGAGAGAGACTCCTTCTCCGCTTCTTTTGCGGAAACAGCTTCCTTTGCCGCCTGCAGGGACGCCTCCGCACACGAGAGCTCCTCCTTCGCACCAGCGATCTCTTCTGCGATCTCCTTCTCTGCTTCCGTCTGATCCTCTGCGGATACGGTGAGCTCCTCCCATTTCTCCTTCGCATGGGAGAGCGCCTCTTCCTTCACGCGGTAATCACCGCGCAGCCGCTCCATCTCCCGCTGGGCGTCCGCCATCGCGTCCCCCGCTTCGCGCAGCTTCTCCTGATGCGCGAGACGGTCCTTTTCCAGCGTTTCCTTAGCCAGGCTCGCCTGCGAGAGCTTCGTCTGCCACAAAGAGCCTTCATCCTGGAGCTTCAGCGCTTCATTTTCATAGCGTGCCGTCATACGTCCGGAGGATGTCAGCTTCAGGAGCCCCATCGTCGCATCGATCGCCCGCTTCTCCTGCGTAAGGCTCTTGTACTTTCTTGCTCTCTCTGCCCCTTCCTTCAAAGGCACGAGCTGCTCATCGAGAAGCGCCATCATATCCTTCACGCGCTCCATATTCTCCGCCGTCTTCTCGAGCTTTCGGAGTCCTTCCGTCTTTCGCATGCGGTACAGGCTGATTCCTGCCACATCCTCGAAGATCACACGCCGTTCATCCGCATGTGCCGTCAGCACCTGATCCACCCGGTTCTGTCCGATGATCGCCATCGAGCCCTTACCGAGCCCTGTCGGTGCCAAAAGCTCCTGAATATCCTTCAGGCGACAGCTTCGCTTATTCAGGTAGAAATCACTATCCCCATTTCTAAGGAGCCTTCGCGTGATCGCGACCTCTGTGGTATCGAGCGGCAGCTCGCATCCGCTGTTATCAAGGACGAGCGTGACCTCCGCCCCATTCTTTTCCCGGCGCGTCTCTGATCCAGAAAAGATCATATCCTCTGCCTTCTGTCCACGGATCTGGCGCACATTCTGCTCCCCCAGCACCCAGCGGACCGCATCGGAAATATTGCTCTTCCCGCATCCATTCGGCCCCACGATGACCGTCATGCCGTCAGAAAAATCGATCGTAGTCTTATCTGCGAAGGACTTGAAGCCCTGCAGTGTCAATCGGAGTAGTTTCATGAGTTCTCCTTCTTTGCATAATATCGTTCTTATTATAACATAGAGAAAAGGTTCGGGGTTCGCCCATGGAGCGTGCCGTCCCTTAATTACGACCGGAAAAGGTTCATCGGGTTCTATAGGTTCAAAGGGGAAGGTGCGGCGCATAACAATCAACAGTATCCTGCCCTCTGCCTCTTGCATTTCATCGCGGCACGCTCCATAATAAGGCAAATGAGGCATCACCCCGTTCAACGACGCGCGGCACTTCTCTATGTATGCACCGCACTCCTGTCAGACTTTCCCTGATAGAGCCTCAGATCCCTGTATTCTAAGGAGCCTTCATGACAAAAGATCTCGATTTTACCCAAGGCAGCATCTCGAAAAAGATACTGCTTTTTTCTCTGCCCCTCATGGCCGGCAATATCTTTCAGCAGCTCTACAATGTCGTCGATACACTGATCGTCGGACGATTCCTCGGCGAAGCACCTCTCGCCGCTGTCGGGAGTGCCTACACGCTCATGATCTTCATCACCTCCATCCTGATCGGCCTCACGATGGGGAGCGGCGTCTACTTCTCCATCTGCCACGGACAGAAGAACACCGCACGCATGAAGCAGTCCATTTATATTTCCTTCCTCTCCATCGGCGCACTCTCGCTCTTCCTGAATGCCATCTCCTATATATTTCTGGAAGAGATCATCCGCTTCATGCAGATCCCCGCAGACGTCACTTCTTACTTCCGTGACTATCTCCTATGGATCTTCTCCGGCATCATCGCCGTCTTCCTCTACAACTACTTTGCCGCCCTCCTGCGCGCCGTGGGAAACTCACTCATCCCGCTCGTCTTCCTCATCGTCTCCGCCCTCCTGAATATCGCACTCGACCTTCTCTTCATCCTGGTCTTCCAGCAAGGCGTCGCCGGCGCGGCTGAGGCGACCGTCATCGCTGAGTACGCTTCCGGTCTCGGCATCCTTTGCTACTGCCTTTTCTATCGAAAAGATCTTCTGGTAGAAAAGAAATACCGCCGCTGGGACCCATCCATCTTCCGCGACATCTCCCGCCTCTCGCTTCTGACCAGCCTCCAGCAGTCCATCATGAATTTCGGTATCCTTCTCGTGCAGGGGCTCGTGAACAGCTTCGGCACCATCGTCATGGCTGCCTTCGCTGCCGGCGTCAAGATCGACACCTTGGCCTACTCCCCCCTCATGGACTTCGGGAATGCCTTCTCGACAGCCATCGCGCAGAACTATGGTGCCGGAAATCAAAAGCGCATCAAAGAGTGCGTCATCGCCTCAGCGAAGATGGTCGTCTCTTTCGCTCTCCTCACGAGCATCGTCATCTATGCCTTCGCTCCTGAGCTCATGGCCTTCTTCGTCCCCGAGACCGCGACAGAAACCATCGCGATCGGCGCAGGCTACCTCCGTATCGAAGGGGCCTGCTACATCGGCATCGGCATCCTCTCCATGCTGTATGCCTACTATCGCGCCATCAAAGAGCCCGGTATGAGCGTCATCCTGACCATTCTCTCCCTCGGAAGCCGCGTCATCCTCGCCTATGCCCTCTCCGCCCTTCCCCTCTTCGGCGTCACCGGCATCTGGCTCTCCATCCCTATCGGCTGGGCGATCGCAGATGTGTATGGGGTGTGGAAAGGGGTGCGGGGAAGATGACAGGCCCCGTCCGTATCTTCTGCCCGCCGGCCTACCCATGCCTTCCCGATACGTTTCCCCGTCCCCTCTAGCTATTTCCTATTCGCCTATAGTATAATAGAAAATATTTTGACATAAGAGAACGGGGGAGCGCAGGAATGAAGAAATACGTAGTCATGATCCTGATCGCGATCGTACTGATCATTGGCGGCGGTACATTTGCCTATTTCCACTTTGCCAATGGCGGACCATGGCAGGGGACATGGTGGGGCGTGCAGGACGCCGGTGTGAACTGGTCCGGAGATCACATACGAAATCTTGAGACCGTCACCTTCACCCAGAATGACGACAAGAGCATCACCGTAGACCATAAGGTCCAGCAGGGCAGCCGTGAAGTACCGGGCAGCCTCACCGGCACCGGCCGCATTGATGGCGGCCGCCTGGTCATCACGCCGAAAAACGGCGGCAAGGAGCTGGCTCTCTCCTACAGCGCGGTCTCCAGATCCATTGATACCCCTTTCACGAATGCGGACAAGAGTACCGTCACACTGAAGGCACTCGCCCCGGAAAACAACGAGGAGATGGAATCCATACGAAGCGAGATCGTCCAGATCTCTCAAAAACCGGAAAATAAAATCGATACGACTTTATCGAAAGCAAAAAGCTGAAAAGAAAAGCGTGCATATCGCTCTCTGACAAACGACATGCACGCTTTTTATGTTGCCGGTGCGGCTTCCCATGGGATCGCGGCGATAGCAGCGGCTTTTCCGCAAATCTATGCGCCGATACCCGAAGGTCGTCTTTCGACGTTTCGTGAAATGGCAGGGGCTGCTCCCTACTCCTTGCTCTTCGCTTCGATCGCCGCCGTCTCTGCTTCTTCTGCCATGGCCTCCTTGGCTTCCTTGAGCGCCGCCTCTCTCACGGCCTCCTGCTTTTCCTTTTTCTTGGTGAAATGGGAGATGACCTCCGGGACCATGTTCAGCACCTTATCGATGGTGCCATTCGGCCCTGCATTCTTGATAGAGAAAAGCTCGACGCGTTCCCCCTTCATGATGAGGACGGCGGTCGGTGTCACCTTGCCGCCGCCGGCGCCCCCTACGGCATTCGTGCCCTGACTACCGGTGCCGAAGCCGAAGGAAATATCCACAAAGGGCACGATGGTCGCATCGCCCAGATAGATGGGCTGTCCCACCACGGACTCGGTGGTGATCATCTTCTTGAAATCTTCAAAGATCTGCTTTCTAACTTCATCATCCATGGTTCTTTTCCTCTTTTCTGAAATGCCAGAACTCTCTGGCGGGTCTCGACAGGAGAAGCCTGCCGGCTATATAGATCATAGTCAAAGGAATGATCCGCCCCTTTGCCTCCCCCGACAGGGTATTCACGGGCTCCAGATAATTCCATCGGATCTCTTTTGTCTCTTGGGCAAGGAACGCCATCGCCATACCGCAGGCAATGCCCGTCGTCATGGGATCGCCTGTCCCAAAGTCTCCCCGAATGCAGCACTGGCGTGGAAAGCTGTGCGACAGGATCTTCCCTGCCGCATGGAGGACGCGCTCCGCCAGACCATTCTCCATCGCGAAACGGATCTCTTCCCAAAGGGTATGCCCCTTCTTCTCCTCTGTCTCTCTCTCGACTGCCGCCTCGCCAGAATCCGGCAGCCTCTCATGCACCTCTGCCTTCTCTTCTGCCTGTACGAGCGTTTCTTCCATCCAGTCTTCTTCAGGCTCTTCCATCATTTCCACGGGAGGGGGAGTCTCTTCTTTGGCAGACGGAAACTCGATTTTCTTCCTCCAAAGTCCGAAAAGCACAGAGACCGACAGGATGAGCCGCCAGCGCACGAGCGTCACGGTATAACGGATGGGGATCAGGAGCAGGATAAGAACAGCGGCGAGGAGTAAGGCAAGCATGCCTGCGATCATAGGCCGTAGAGGCGCGCCAGGCTCTGGGCTGCCTCCTTCACCTCCCGTACCAGGTACGACGGAGAGAGCACCTTGACGAGCGGTGCCTTCTTCAGAGCCCAGGCTTTCATGGCGGCTTGGGGGAGCGTCACTTCCATGGTCACCTTATCCGGGCTCGCAGAAATGAGACGGGCCCTCTTGCCGAAATCCGTCTGAATGTCTGTCAGAAGGCGCACATCTGCCTCGAAGGTGATCTCTACGGGATTTCCTGTATAAATATCCCGATCTGCCACCAGAAGCTCATCGAGCTTCGCAGAGGCATCGGCGCCTGCAAGGCTTTTCTGTCCCCGCGCCGGCGCAGAAAGGAGCATGATGTCCGCCATACGGTCTACGAAAAAATAGGAAATATCCTCCCGTCCTTCCACATTGCAGAGAAGACAGTACCGATCATCCGACGCGATCACCTGAAAAGGATGTACGATATAGCAGCGCGCCTCTCCTGACGGGCTCACACCGTGATGCCGTTTTCCGTCCACTTCATAGTGGTCATAGTAAAAGGAAATCTGCCTCTTTTCGCAAAGTGCCTGCGAGAGCAGGACGAGCGTCTCCCTCACGTCCGGGAGATTCTGCGGAAGCGGCAGATTCCGTATGCCTTCCTTCCCATCCTCAAAAGAACGGCACTGCAGTCTCTTCAGCTTCTCTGCGAGCTGGCGGATCTGTCCCGCCGGAAGATGCGAGAAATAGAGGAGATCAATCACCGTCTTCAGATCCTGTGGCGAGAGCACATGATCCCAGTACCAGTCAAGCGAAAGCGGCGCTTCCTTCCCATTCACCATGCGCGGCACCTCGCGGCACATCACAGGCAGCCCCGCCTCCTTCAGGCGGAGCAGATTTCTGGATATAGACTTGCGGCTCACGACCATCCCATACTTGCTCTCCATCAGGCGAAGAATGTCCTGCTGGGACAAAGGGTGATCCTTGTCCGACTCGCGCAAAAGGACCTGCACGATGCGGATGATAGAGAGCTTGCTGCCCGTCTCACTGCTTGCCATAGGATCACCTCCTTAGGAAAATAAGGGATGCGGATACGAGGAAGCTGCCAGTGACACATCCCCGCTCACTTTCTCGAGAATACCCAGTCACTCACCGCCGAGCCGAAATTCGCGAGCGCAGCGAGAGCCGGTGCGAAAGGCGCTGCGTGGATCAGCCGATGCACGAGCCCCGCGATGGCGACGCCGCCCAAAAGATCCGTCGGATAATGCACACCGGCAAAAATACGGGAAAATGCAAGAAGCCCGGCAAAGGCCGCCAACAGCTGCGCCCCCGGCATGTGCATGCGGAGAAGCTCCATGACGACGATGGCCCCATTCATCGTGTGATTGCTGGGAAAAGATGCATTGGCCTTATGCCCGGTGAAATTCCAGATGCGCCAGTCGCATACAAAAGGCCTTCTCCGTCTCCACACCCTGCCGATGGCAAAGGAAAGAAGAGATGCGACCACGACCCCCGCGAAGGACAGCACGCAGCAGAGCCGGCGCGCCTTCCGTCCTTCCCCGGGTGCAAACCAGAGGAGAAGTCCGTAGATCACAAAAGCCCAGTGTCCGTAGCGTGTGACAAGGTCCATGAACAGACTCGCCTTGCGCGAGACGGATGTGGCTTCATTCACCTTTCTTACGATATAGAGATCCGGATTCATCAGCTTCCTCCTTTGCTGCTTGTTGCTTCTCATTTTAGCATAAGGAGGGGAATTTGACAAAAGCGGGGACACGGGGCGAAAAAGTAAAAAAGAGCCGCGCGGCCCTTTTTATACGTTCTTCTTTTTTTCTTCCGCTTCCTTCTTCTTTTTCTCTACCGTTTCCAGATAGCCGCTCCGCCGAAGCACCATAGACAAAATGGCAACCAGCGAGCCTAGAAGGATGAAAATATTCATCGTCGTGAATCCCTCGCCCCAGCCGATACGAAAGATCGCATAAGCAAGCACGACAAAAAGCAGTGAATCTTGAAATTTACCAAACATCGCGTTCCCTCCCGTCTTTTCTCCTACAATAGCGGAAAGCATGGTCCCCGTCAAGTAAAAACTTCTCATGTGCATGGAGGAGAGATGGGGGCTAGTGACTGGTGACTAGTGACTTGAAAGGTGCTTTCGAGCATCGCCCCATCCATACTCTGCGGCGCTTCTATATTTTTATGCGCCGCACCACCCCCGCTGAACCCTCTGAACCGGTAGAACCCACTCCCCCTCTTTCGCAAACAATCAAGGGGGCAGGCAGCATGCCCACGGTCTAACCCAAAAAGCAGTCCCTCGCGGGACTGCTTTTCATCAGCATGTATGGCATTCGTCATAGAGCCCTTCCTTTTTCAAGAGCTCGATGACCGTCTCACCGATATGCGCTACCGTTTCTGCGACAGGGATCCCCACCGCATTCAGCGCAGCGATCTTTTCTACCGCAGTCCCCTTGCCGCCGGAAATGATGGCGCCGGCATGACCCATGCGCTTTCCTGGAGGTGCCATGCGGCCGGCGATGAAGGCAGCGACAGGCTTCTTCATATTGTCATGGATCCATTTCGCAGCCTGTTCCTCCGCCGTACCACCGATCTCGCCGATCATGAGGACCGCCTTGGTATCCGGGTCGTCATTGAAAAGCTTCAGTGCATCGATGAAGTCCGTGCCTTTGATCGGGTCGCCGCCGATGCCGATCGCACTCGTCTGTCCGATGCCTGCATGGGTCAGCTGGAAGGTCGCTTCGTAAGTCAGCGTGCCGGAGCGGGAAACCACGCCCACGTGGCCTTTTTTATAGATCTGTCCGGGGATGATGCCGATATTCGCTTCATCGACAGAAATGAGACCCGGGCAGTTCGGTCCGATGAGGCGGGTCTTCTTGCCCACCATGTAGCGGTGCACCTTGACCATATCTTCAACCGGGATGTGTTCCGTAATGCAGACGACGAGCTCCAAGCCCGCTTCGACTGCTTCAAGGATGGCATCGGCTGCAAAGGCAGCCGGTACGAAAATGACCGAGGTCGTGGCTTTGGTGACAGCGACGGCATCTCTCACGGTATTGAAGACCGGTACGCCGCAGCAGACTTCACCGGCTCTTCCCGGTGCCGTGCCGCCTACGATATTTGTGCCATACTTCTGCATCTGTTCGGTATGGAAACGGGCTGCCTTGCCCGTGATGCCCTGCACAATGACTTTGGTATCTTTATGAATTAAAACGCTCATGGGTACATCCTCCTGAGGTTAAATGAGAGATTAAATGATAAGTATTTGTTCGTAGTCAAACATAGCAGACCGAACCATATGACAAGGGTTAGCCCATGGGGCGTGCTGCCCCTTGATTGCGTGCGAAAGCCTCGCTTGAATGAAAAATTAGAAATGAGAAATGTGAAATGTGAAATGTGAAATGGTGGTGCGGCGCATAAAAATACAGAAGCGCCGCGGATGTTTGAAACTAGCGGTTTTCTCGTATCGCAAACCTAATCCCTAGTCACTAGCCACTCATTCCTGCTTTCAAACTTCAGGTTGATAGGCTCTGGTAGCGGCGCACAATTCATAAAGCACCGCCGCTTCTCACAACGTCTGAAACCTTGAACCCGTCAACCTTTATTTTTACTTCTTCTCTCTCGTTTCTTTTGCGAGACGAATGGCGAGTTTCGCACCTTCATCCATGGAAGAAGCCGGATACAGATTCTTGATATCCGCTTTGGCCAGGATCTCGCGTCCGCGCTCTACATTGCGTCCCTCGAGACGAACCACGACAGGGATCGGGAATTCCTCTTTGCCGCCGGAAAGAAGCGCAGCCGCTTCGACAATGCCCGTCGCGATGACATCGCACTTATTGATGCCGCCGAAAATATTGATCAGAATGCCGTCGACCTGATCGTCTTCAAGCATGATCCTGAAGGCTGCCACGATCTTTTCCGGCGTAGAGTCACCGCCGACATCAAGGAAGTTGGCCGGTTCACCACCGTTTTCCTTGATGATATCGACAGTCGCCATTGCAAGACCTGCCCCGTTGACCATGCAGGCTACGTCGCCGCCGAGATTGACATAGTTCAATCCCTCCGCTGCGGCTTCTCTTTCCTTCTGGTCCTCTTCCGTGATGTCGCGCAGGGCTACGATCTCCGGATGACGGGACAGCGTGCTGTCATCGAAGTTCAGCTTCGCATCGAGCGCCATGACGTCGCCTTCTTCGGTAACGACCAGCGGATTGACCTCCGCCAGCGAGCAGTCCTTATCCACAAAGACATTGTAGAGGTACTTCATGAAGGTCGCTGCTTTTCTGATGGTCGGCTTTTCGAAATGAAGCGCATACGCCATGCGCTGTGCCTGGAAATCGGCCAGCCCGATGACCGGGTCGATGTACTCTTTGATGATCTTTTCCGGATTTTCTGCTGCCACGTCCTCGATGGACATGCCGCCGGACTCCGAACCCATCATGACGACGCATTCCGCCTGACGATCCACGACAAAGGAGAGATAGTACTCTTTCTTGATATGGCAGCCGGCTTCGATCAGAAGACGATTCACCGTCTTGCCCTGCGGGCCGGTCTGGCGGGTGACGAGCACCTTGCCAAGAAGCTCCTTCGCATATTTTCTGACTTCATCCAGAGAACGCGCGAGCTTGACACCGCCCGCCTCCCCGCGGCCGCCTGCATGGATCTGTGCCTTTACGACCACGACCGGCGTGTCAAGGCGCTTTGCATTTTCCAGCGCATCTTCGACTGTGAATGCCGGATAGCCTTCCGGAACATGGATGCCATACTCACGCATGATCTGCTTACTCTGGTATTCATGGATATTCATACTTCATTCTCCCTTCCATGAGAAGATCACCCCTCATGAAAAAAATGAAAGCGCCTGGCGCTTTCGCTGTCATTTTCTTTTTTGGCTATCTTTTTACAGCCTTTTCTTGAAATCATGTACAAATTACAGAAATAATTGTATCACTATCAAACATTTTTGGAAAGAAGTATGCATAATTGGACACAAGAAAAGATAAGCTATGCATTTCACTCATAGCTTTGCTATAATTTATGACATACATATCCCAATGAAAGGAAGCATTCATCATGAACCATACCCTCCCCTTCGCCTCCGACTACATGGAAGGCTGCCATCCGAATATTCTCCGTCGTCTTTCTGAAACAAACCACCAGCCCTCTGCCGGCTACGGACTAGATGACATCTCTGCCTCCGCCCGCAAACGCATCAGAAAAGCATGCGCCGCGCCGCAGGCAGAGGTGAAATTCCTCGTCGGCGGCACCCAAACAAATGCCACCGTGATCGACTGCGTCCTCCGCCCTTATGAAGGCGTCATCGCCGCCGACAGCGGCCACGTGAATGTCCATGAAGCCGGCGCCATCGAGTGGGGTGGTCACAAAGTGCTCGCCCTTCCCTCCGAGGAAGGCAAGCTGACTGCCGACGCGATCAATCACTACGTCTCCGATTTCTTTGCCGACGACAACTGGGAACACATGGTACATCCAGGCATGGTCTACATTTCCCAGCCGACCGAATGGGGCACCCTCTATTCCCAAAAAGAGCTGACAGACATTTCTGCCGTCTGCCGCAGGCACCACCTTCCCCTCTTCATCGATGGAGCCCGCCTCGCCTACGCCCTCGGAAGCACCGCAAATGACGTCACCCTCGAAGACCTTGCTCGCCTCGCAGACGTCTTCTATATCGGCGGCACGAAATGCGGCGCACTCTTCGGCGAAGCCGTCGTGATCCCTGACCCGCGCCTCATCTTGCACTTCTTCCCCATGATCAAACAGCATGGCGCACTCCTCTCCAAAGGCTGGCTCCTCGGCATCCAGTTTGACGAGCTTTTCAAAGATGGCCTCTATGTGCAGATGGGGCGCACCGCCGACCTCTATGCCGAAGAGATCAAAAAAGCGCTCACCGCCAAAGGGATCCCCCTCTACTTCGACTCCCCTACGAATCAGATTTTCTTCACCATAGAAAACTGCCAGATGGAAAAGCTCAAAGAGACCGTCGATTTCGGCTTCGGCTGCAAAGCCGACGACAGCCACAGCATCATCCGCCTCTGCACCAGCTGGGCGACAAAGGAAGAAGATGTGAAAGCTCTAGTCCGTGTGATTGAGGCTTTGTGACAGGGGACTAGTGACTGGTAGCTAGTGACTAGTGACTAGGGATTAGAAGACTGAGAGATATCAGACATCAGACTTCTGATGTCTGCCTTCTGACTTCTGACCTGTAAAGTCTAAAGTCTCCAGGTCCCCTAGTCCCTAAGTCTCAAGCGGGCATCGCCCCGTTTCGTCATCCTGAGCGGCGAGAAACGTCGTATGTGAGATAACGAATGCCAGAACAG